>JAUYSB010000170.1 GCA_030696525.1 Hydrogenophaga sp.
TCGAAGGGGTTGTAGACCGCCATCTCGACCACCAGATCGACCGTGACCTTGAATTCGCGGGTGGACTCCGGGAACACCAGGCGCGCCTGGTAGTTGGCAAACGGGTCTTGTTGCCAGTTGATGAAGTGCTCGGCGGGATCGACCCGCTGCGAGTACGACAACACCTTGGTGCGGCTGTGGGGCGCGGGGCGCAGACGCACGACCTGGGGACCCAGCTTGATCGGGCGGTCGTAGGTGTAGTGGGTGACGCGGTTCAGGGCAACGTGGATGGCCATGCGGTAAGCTTTCGTCAGGGAGATCAGCAGCATGCACAGAACAGAATGCCGCACGGCCATACTAGCAAGGACCGCGCCAACATTTCGTGACAGTCCGCTCGACGGGCGAAAAATCCACCCCCACGTGATGGTCTGAGCGCAGCCCCATGGTGGCTTGGCTGGCCGGTTGGGCCGCGGGCGTGGTGCTGCAATGGCAGCAGGCGGCGTTGTGGCCGGCTTCGGCGTACGGCGTCCTGTTGCCGGCTGCTGCGCTGGCGAGCGGGGTCTGGCGCTGGCTGCAAAAGCGGCGTCGCAACGCTGCGTGGTTGGCGGCCCTGGCGTGCGCGGCCCTGCTGGGGTTCGGCTCCACCGGCCTGCGGGCACTGCACCAGCAGGCCGATGTGCTGGCGCCGCAGCTGGAAGAGCGCGACATGTGGCTGCGCGGCACCGTGGCCGACTTGCCACAAAGCCATCCCGATGGCCAGACCGTGGTGGTGGCGGTGGACCAGGCCGACATCGAAGGACGACCGCTTGCCGTGCCGCGTCGGGTGCGGCTGTTCTGGCCCGGCGCGTCCACCGCGGTACAAGAGGTGCAGGCCGGGCAGATCTGGCGCTGGCCGGTGCGGCTGCGCGCGCCCCATGGTTTGGCCAACCCGCACGGGTTCGACCGCGAACTGTGGTTGTGGGAGCAGGGCGTGGGCGCCACCGGTGTGGTGCGCGTGGGCCGCCACCTGCAGGCACCCGAGCGGCTGGGCGACAGCCCCTGGTTTCTGATCGACAGGTGGCGGGGGCAACTGACCGTGGCCATCCGCGAACGCGTGGACGACCCACGCAGCGCCGGCATCATTGCCGCACTGCTGGTGGGCAACCAGTCGGCCATTTCGCGCGACGACTGGCAGGTGTTCCGCGACACCGGCGTGGCTCACCTGATGGCGATCTCCGGTCTGCACATCACCTTGTTTGCGTGGCTGGCCACACGGCTGGTGGGCGCGCTCTGGCGCGGCCTAGCGCCGGTGTGGCCTGGCTTGCTGCTGCGCTGCCCCACGCCGCTGGCCGCGGCTTTTGGCGGCCTGGCCCTGGCCGCCGCCTACGCGCTGTTGGCCGGCTGGGGCGTGCCGGCGCAGCGCACGGTGTTCATGCTGGCCACCGTGGTGGTGTTGCGCTGGCGTGGGTTGGACTGGCCGTGGCCACAGGTCTGGTTGTGGTGCCTGGCCCTGGTGCTGGCGCTGGACCCCTGGGCCGGCCTGCAGGCCGGTTTCTGGCTCAGTTTTGTGGCGGTGATGCTGCTGTTTGTGTCCGATCCGCAGGACGGCCGGTCCACGTCCCTGCTGCGATCGCTGCGCTTGCTGCTGCGCGAACAGGTGGTCATGACGTTGGCACTGGCACCGCTGACGCTGCTGCTGTTCGGGCAGGTGTCGGTGGTGGGGCTGCTGGCCAACCTGCTGGCCATTCCGTGGGTGACGCTGCTGGTCACGCCCCTGGTTTTGCTGGGGGTGTTGCTGACCCCGCTGTGGGACGTGGCGGCCGGGGCCTTGCAGCTGATGGCGGCGCTGCTGCTGCCCATGGCGCATTGGCCCGGCGCGGTGTGGCACGCGCCGGCGCCGCCCTGGCCGGTGGCTGTGCTGGGGGTGTGCGGGGCGGTCCTGGCATCCGTGCGCGCACCGGCGCCCTGGCGGCTCATGGGCGCCCTGCTGGCGTGGCCGGCGGTGGCCTATGTGCCAGCGCGTCCGGCGGTGGGTGAGTTTGAACTCTGGGCGCCCGACGTGGGCCAGGGCAGTGCGGTGCTGGTGCGCACCGCCCACCACGGCCTGCTCTTTGATGCCGGTGCGCGCTACCGCAGCGGTGGCGATGTGGGCGAACGGGTGCTGGTGCCCTGGCTGCGTCGAGAGGGCGAGCGGCTGGACGCGTTGGTGGTCAGCCACCGCGACAGCGACCACGCCGGCGGTGCAGCGTCTGTCCTGCGCGCGCAACCCCATGCGGCGTTGCTGGCGTCCTACTCGCTGGAAACCCATGCGCCGCCGCTGCCTGAGCTGGGTACCGCCCTGTGCCAGGCCGGCCAGCGCTGGGTTTGGGACGGCGTCAGCTTCGAGGTGCTACACCCCGGCGCTGCCGACCATGCGCGCGCTGATGTGCCGTCCAACGCCATGTCGTGTGTGCTGCGGGTGCACAACGGGCGGCGCGCGGCCTGGCTGACCGGCGACGTGGGGCACGACCAGGAGGTCTTGCTGGCGGCGCGCCACCCGGGGCAGCGCGCCGATGTGTTGATGGCGCCGCACCACGGCAGCCGGTCTTCGTCCAGCCCGGTCTGGCTCAACGAACTGATGCCGACCTGGGTGTTGATCCAGGCCGGGCACCTGAACCGCTTTGGTCACCCGGCGCCCGAGGTGGTGGCCCGCTACGAGGCACGTGCTGCACGCTGGCTGGCATCGCCCGCCTGTGGCGAAATGCGCTGGCACAGCGCCACGCCCGACGCCGTGCAGTGCCATCGGGTGACCGCGCGCCGCTACTGGCATTGGCGGGCGCCCGCCGCCCGGGTGGACGCCGGGGCCGACGATGACACGTTGGACGGACTCACCGCTTCGCCCGGGGAGGACAGACCGTGAAATGTGCAGCGCGGCATGCCGCGGTGCCGATTTGTGCCCCTGGCTGGCGCGGTCCTTGCTATGCTTAAAACAGACAGGAGAGAGACCACATGCGATTTCAGCAATTCGACGAGATGTACACCGGGCCTGAAAGCCTGCGCCCGCACTACAAGGCCTACGCCGCCTGGCTGGCCGAACAGCCATCGGACGTGATGGCGGCACGGCGCGAGGAAGCCGAAATGATCTTCCGCCGTGTGGGCATCACCTTCGCGGTCTACGGCGCCAAGGACGAAGACGGCGCTGGCACCGAGCGCCTGATTCCCTTCGATCTCATTCCGCGCATCATTCCGGCCCACGAATGGGCTTCGATGGAAAAAGGCCTGGTGCAGCGCGTGAGCGCGCTCAATGCCTTCATCCACGACGTCTACCACGAGCAGAACATCATCAAGGCCGGCGTCGTGCCGGCCGACCAGATCACCCGCAACGCTCAGTTCCGCCCCGAGATGGTGGGCGTGGACGTGCCCAACCACATCTACTCGCACATCGCCGGCATCGACATCGTGCGCGCCCCCAACGCCCAGGGCGAGGGCGAGTACTACGTGCTCGAAGACAACCTGCGCGTGCCCAGCGGCGTGAGCTACATGCTCGAAGACCGCAAGATGATGATGCGGCTGTTTCCCGAGCTGTTCAGCCTGAACCGCGTGGCGCCTGTGGCCCACTACCCCGACCTGCTGCTGGAAACCCTGCGCGCTTCCAGCCCGGCCCACACCGCCGAGCCCACGGTGGTGGTGCTGACACCCGGCATGTACAACAGTGCTTACTTTGAACATGCTTTTCTGGCCCAGCAAATGGGGGTGGAGCTGGTCGAAGGCCAGGACCTGTTCGTCAAGGACAACTTTGTCTACATGCGCACCACGCGCGGGCCGCGCCGGGTGGACGTGATCTACCGCCGGGTGGACGATGACTTCCTCGATCCGCTGGTTTTCCGCCCCACCAGCACCCTGGGCTGCGCCGGCCTGCTGGAGGCATACCGCAAAGGCAACGTCACCATCTGCAACGCGGTGGGCACTGGCGTGGCCGACGACAAGTCCATCTACCCCTATGTGCCGCAGATGATCGACTTCTACCTGGGTGAAAAACCCATCCTCAACAACGTGCCCACCTTCATGGGCCGCAAGCCGGACGACCTCAAGTACATGCTCGACAACATGCACGAGCTGGTGGTCAAGGAGGTGCACGGTGCTGGCGGCTACGGCATGCTGGTCGGCCCGGCGGCGACGAAGGCCGAAGTTGAGGAATTCCGCCAAGCCGTGCTGGCCAAGCCCGATGGTTACATCGCCCAGCCCACGCTGAGCCTGTCCACCTGCCCCACCTATGTGCAAAGCGGCGTGGCGCCGCGCCACATCGATCTGCGGCCCTTCGTGCTCTCGGGCAAGGAGGTGCAGATGGTGCCCGGTGGCCTCACGCGCGTGGCGCTCAAGGAGGGCTCGCTGGTCGTGAACTCGTCACAGGGCGGCGGTACAAAAGACACCTGGATTCTCGAAGACTGAAAGAAGGCGAAACAAGATGCTGTCAAGAACCGCCGATCACCTGTTCTGGATGTCGCGCTACACCGAGCGCGCCGAGAACACCGCCCGCATGCTCGACGTCAACTACCAGACGTCCCTGCTGCCCCAGTCCGCCGCCGTGGCCGAGGTGGGCTGGGAAGGGCTGCTGACCATCAGTGAGCTGATGCCTGCTTACCGCAGCGAGTACGGCGAGGGCGAGGTCAAGCCGCGCGACGTGCTCGATTTCATGGTGCGCGACGAGGACAACCCGTCGAGCATCGTGTCCTGCCTGCGCGCCGCGCGCGAAAACGCCCGCGCCGTGCGCGGCGCGCTGACCACCGAACTGTGGGAAACCCAGAACCAGACCTGGCTGGAACTCACGCGCATGCTCAAGGGCAAGGAATTCGAGCGCGATCCGGGCCAGTTTTTCGAGTGGGTCAAGTTCCGCTCGCACCTCTCGCGCGGCGTGGCCATCGGCACCATGCTGCAGGATGAGGCCTTCCATTTCTACCGAATGGGCACGTTTCTGGAGCGCGCCGACAACACCGCGCGCCTGCTCGATGTGAAGTTCCACGCGGTGGAGAGCGACTTCTTCGGCGCCGCCAGCGAGCTCGACCAAGAGTACGACTTCTACCACTGGAGCGCCATCCTGCGCTCGGTCAGCGGCTTCGAGGTCTACCGCAAGGTCTACCGCGACGTCATCAAGCCCGAGCGGGTCGCTGAGCTGCTGATCCTGCGCCCCGACATGCCGCGCAGCCTGCACGCCAGCATGAACGAGCTGGTCAGCAACCTGGCGGTGGTCGCCAATGACCACTCGGCAGAGACGGTGCGCCGCGCCGGCAAGCTGCGCGCCGACCTGCAGTACGGCCGCATCGACGAGATCCTGGCCACTGGTCTGCACGCCTTCCTCACGCAGTTCCTCGACCGGGTCAACGAACTCGGCGGGCGCATCAGCCGCGACTTCCTCGTGCCAAGCCAGAATTGAAGCACTGATTGCATTTTTGCTTGCCTTGTGCCGCACTTTCGGCACAATAGTCAACAAATTGCGCATTTGACGCAAGGGTTGGGAGGGCAAGCATGGGACCTTGGACGTGGGCGTCGCTGGTGGCGGCCGTGGTGGGTGTGGCGGGCGGCATCGCCATGGTGCGCAATGTGGCGGCCGACCCCGAGGCCGAACCGCCGGCCAAGGCGCCGGTCGCAAGCATCGGCGTCGAAGACGACTGGCCACCTTTTGCCTGGGCCGACAAGCCCGGGCAGGCGCCGCGCGGCTATTCGGTGGAGGTGGTGCGCATGGCGTTTCGTGACATGGGCGTGCCGGTCGAATTTGTGGCCATGCCCTTTGGGCGCTGCATGCACGAGGCGCGCATCGGCAAGGTCGCGGCCTGCTTCAACTCCGTCTTCAGCGACGAGATCCGCAAAGACTACCTGCTGCACTCCACGCCGCTGTTCAACGAACCGCTGGCGGTGATGGCAAGGGCGTCGGCGCCGCGCGAAAGCATTGACGCCAGGGCGCTGGAGGGCCGCACCGTGGGTTATGTGCAGGCCTACCAGTACCCCGACTGGTTCATGAACAACAAGGCCATCATCCGTGTGCCGGCCGGCAGCGACGCCGCGCTGCTGCGGATGCTGGACCGGGGCCGCGTCGAGTTTGCGATGTACGGCGCCACGGTGGCCGCCTGGCGCCTGCAAACCGACCCGGAACTGCGGGATGTCAGGGTCCGCATGGTCGGGCAGGTGTCGAACGACGGCTTCGGCGTCGCGTTTTCGCGCCGCCACCCGCAGGGCGAGGTGTTGCGGCGCGGCTTTGACCAGGCGCTGCTCAAACTGCAGGCCAACGACGGCCTGCGCGAACTGCAACGCAAGCACCTGCCGCTGCTGGCGCAGTGAGACGCCTCCAGCGGTTGACGCTGCCGCTCAGGGCAGGCTCACCGCTTCGCTCGCGGCTTCGCGCGTGGCCTGTGCCTCCTGAGACTCCCAGGGTTGCTTGAGTGCGAAACGCACGCGAAACGTGACGCCGCGCTGCGGCGCCGACCAGAAGTCGAGCTGGCCCGCCATCTTTTGGGTGACCAGGTTGTAGACGATGTTCAAACCCAGACCGGTGCCGCCGCGACCACGCCGGGTGGTGAACAGGGGTTCGAAAATGCGGTTGTGCAGCGCCGCCGGCACGCCGACCCCGTTGTCGCGGTAGATCAGCTCGACCTGCCCGCCCGATTCGCACAGCTCAATGTGGATTTGCGGCTGGGCAATCCCGTCGAACGCATGGCGCACGCTGTTCATGATGAGGTTGGTCAGCACCTGCATGAGCACGCCCGGATAGCCCACGCCCTTGAGCAGCACGGGCCCGTCAAAGCGCGGCTGCACCGGGATTTTTTTGGTTTCCGGGTGCAGGCTGGCGATCAGCGCGCGCGTGGTCTGGGCAATGTCGTATTCGCACAGCGTTTCATCAGCCTGGTTGGCCGCCGCCTGTTTGAAATCGCGCACCAGTTTGGCGGCGCGGGAGAGGTTGCCCACCACGATGAGCTGCCCTTCGTTGGCCTGGCGCATCAGGGACGCGAACTCCTCGCGCGTGAGGCTGTCGGCCTGGAACTGGGCGCGGATGGCGTCGAGTGCTTCACTTACCACCGAAGCGGCCGTGACGGCAATGCCCAGCGGCGTGTTCACTTCGTGTGCCACGCCGGCCACCAGCGTGCCCAGCGAGGCCAGCCGCTCGTTGTTGATCAGCTGGTCGCGGGCGTTCTGCAACTGGTCCAGGCTGCGGCTGAGTTCCCGCGTGCGTTCGGAAACCGTCACTTCGAGCTGGTCGGAGTAGTCGTTGAGCTGCTGTTCGGCCTGGCGCAGCTGGGTCAGCAGGCGGTCGATGGAGCTCAGGTGCAGGTTGGTGATGGCCGCCAACTGCCCGATCTCGGTGTTGGCGTGACCTGGCGGCACGGCCAGGCGGGCCGATTCGGGGCGGTCCACGTCGGCGGCCTGAATGGACTGGATGATGTTGGCCAGCGGCCGCCGCAGCACGCGGTCGTAGGTCAGCAGGAGCAGCGCCGCCAGCACCAGTGCATAAAACATGGTGCCAAAAAGAATGGTGCCGGCACGGGACAGAAACGCGTTGGCTTCCGCGTGGGTGTCGTAGGTGATCTGGATTTCGCCCAGCCACTGAAATTTGCGGCCCGAGGGCGACTGGATGGACCAGACAAACTGGCGTGGTGGCCCGAACAGCAGGTTGTTGAGCCAGGGCATGCTGCTTGCCCGTTCGGGCCGGGTGGTTTCGGCCAGCACCGTGCCGTCATCCAGCACCACCTTGGCTTCGCGGATGTAGGGCAGGGTCATCAGGCCGGCCAGCAGATCCGCCACGCGTGCCTGGTCGAGCCCGTAGACGCTGGCGTCCAGCGGCTCCTGCGTCATGCCGCGCACCGTGGCCAAATTGGCCGCGGGCAGCTGCCGCACCTGGTGCAGGTCGTAGGCCACCTGCAGCAGGCTGATGAGCAAACCGACCGTCCAGGCGACGATCAGCACGGATTTGACCAACAGCCTGGACAAGGAGCGCCGCGCGGGGCCAACGGTCATTGGCGACATGGCGCGGCCGGGCTTGCGTCGGGCGTGGTGGTCAGGCGGGCGGGTTCGCGTCTGGCCAGGCGGCGCTCAGCGCGTCCAGCCAGGCCATCAGATGCGCCTGATGCTGCGGCTCCAGTCGTTCAACTGCGGCCGCCGATATCCCCGTTCGCCAGGGCGGACCGGACGGCAGCGTCAGTTCGGCGGCGTCCAGCTCGAAGCGCGAACGCAGCAGGGACTGCACCTTGAGCGCCGCCGCTTGTGGGGTGCTGGCGCGCAGGCTGGGCAGTTCGCGCATCAGCGCGAGCAGGCTGTCCAGATCGGCTTGTTTGTCGGCCAGCGCTCGGAAGTTGCGCAGCGAGGTGTACAGCACGCTGCGCAGCTTCAGCGTGGTGAGCTCGGTCTTCTCTTTGTAGGCATCGATGTCGAACTGGCGTATCACCTGCTCTTCCGGCGCCAACCCGGCTTGCCCGGTGCGCAGCACCAGGCGCGTGAGCGGGCTCAGGTCGTTTTCCCGCAACCATCGCACCAGCTCCAGACCGGCATGTTCGGTTTCCATCACCACATCGATCACGGCCAGCGCGATGTCGGTACGCTCCTGAAACACCTGCTGGGCTTCGCGGGCGGAGTAGGCCGACAGCAGTTCGAGTCCGCGTTGCTGGAATTCGAATTTGCGCAAGGCCAGGCGGGTCACGTCGTGCACTTCCGCATCGTCGTCCACCAACAGCACGCACCACGGAACGGCCGCCGTCCGGGGCGCTGTTGAAGGCGTTGGCCGTGTGGCAAAAAACTCCATGTCCACCCCCGACGAATTGTTGTTTTTGATGCGGTCGGAGTGTGGGTCAAGTGCCGTTGGTCGGCAATTTTTGTTAATCGCCCGGCTTGCCCGTTGACATTTGCGTCGCGCGCTCGCGCGCCACCGTCTGTCCGAGTTCGATCACGGCCAGTGCGTAGTAGCTGCTCCAGTTGTAGCGGGTCACGGTGTAGAAGTTGTCGGTACCGATCACGTAGCTGGGCGCCGAGCCGCCAGCGGCCGGGTCGCCGTTGTGCAGCTGCACCAGCGCCAGCAGCCCGCTGTGGCGCCGCGCGTCGTCGTCGAGCCGCACGCCTTTGGCTTCCAGGCTGGTCACGCTGAAACTGGGCAGGATGTCGGGCGCCAGCAGCGTGTCCAGATCCAGCGTCGCGTCATCAAAGCGCGCCGGGTAGTGGGTGGGCATGCCGGTCTGCCAGCCGTAGGCCTTGAGGTAGTGGGCCACCGAGCCGATGGCGTCTGTGGGGCTGTTCAGCAGATCGATCTTGCCGTCGCCGTCGAAGCCCACCGCAAAACGCTCCCAGCTGGTGGGCATGAACTGGGGCAGGCCCATGGCGCCGGCGTAGCTGCCGCGCCATTGAGTGGGCGGCACGCCGGCGCGCTGGGACAGCACCAGCAACTGCGCCAGCTCGCCCTGAAAGTACTCGCTGCGGGCGGCAGCGCGCGGGTGGCTGGCCGGAAAATCGAACGCCAGCGTGGCCAGTGCGTCAAGCACCCGGAAGTTGCCGGTGTGCCGGCCGTACAGTGTTTCCACGCCGATGATGCCGACCACCAGTTCGGCCGGCACGCCGTAGTCGGCCTGCGCGCGCGCCAGGGCCTCGGCGTGGGTGTGCCAGAAACGCAGGCCCGCCTGCACCCGCACGGGTTCGATGAAGCGTGCGCGGTAGGCGGCCCAGTTTTTGGCGGCGGGGCTGGGTGGGGGCGCGATGAGCTTGAGCACCGCCGGCAGGCGCTCGGCCGTGCCGATCTGCTCGCGCACCCAGCGGGTGTTCAGCCCATGGCGGGTGGCCACCTGGTCGGCGAAGGCCATGGCGGCACTGTGGCCGGCATAGCGGAATGCCGCTGGCGGACGTTCGCGTTGCGGCTTTTTGGCGGCAGGCTTGGCGGTGTTGGCGTTGGCCGGTGGCGCGCCCGAGGCCAGCACGGCCGCCAGCAGACCGGTCAGCAGGGCGCCTACGGCGCGCGATGCATGGCGTCGGGCGGGTTGGCGGGCGGCGGTGTGTGCGGCGGTGGGGGCAGTGAGGGCCATGGCAGTCGTCTGAATTCGCGTTCAAGTGTAGCCAGCGCCCGCCGGTCCGGTGTTGGCGAGGCCCGGTATCGCTGGGTTTCCAGTGCCATCAGCCAGCGCTGGAGGGCATCGCGATCGGCGGGCGATAGGTGCCCGGGCAGCTGTTGCGCCAGTTGGCGCGGGGTGCTGTTCGGCGCTGCGGCCAAGCCGGCACGCCGCAGCCGCTGGCGCGCACGTTCCAGCAGCCGCAGCCAGGGATCGGTGTGCCGGCGTTCCCACAGGGTCCACAAGGCGCCTAGCGTGGCGGCACCCACCAACACGGCCACCAGGGCGTGCAGGAGGTCGGTCCAGTCGCTGGCCTGCAGACCCAACTGGCGCAGCAGGTCGAACTGGCGGCTCTGGGTGTAGTTGAGCACCCACTGGTTCCAGCCGTTGTTGGCGGCCTCCCACAGCGCACGCAGCCGGGCCGCCATGTCGGGGCTCACGGTGAGCATGGCGTTGCCCAGCAAGCCCGGCTGCGGGCGCAGGCGCTGCAGGGTGCCGGTGCGCCCGGGTGCCACCGACGAGGTGGGATCGACCCGCACCCAGCCGCGCCCGGCCAGCCAGACCACGGCCCAGGCGTGGGCGTCGCTCTGGCGCACCGTCCAGTAGCCGTCAACCGAGTTGACCTCGCCACCCTGGTAGCCGGTCACGATCCGGGCCGGGATGTCGAGGGCGCGCATCAGCACCACAAAACCCGAGGCGATGTGTTCGCAAAAACCGGCTTTGCGGTCGAACCAGAATTCGTCGGCCGTCTGTTCGCCATACAGGCCTGGCTCCAGGGTGTAGGTGTAGCCGCCGGTGCGCAGGCGCTCCAGCACCTGGTCAATCAGCTGCTGGGGTGTGGCGTTGGGCGCATCCCGCCGCAGGCTTTGCGCCAGTTCCAGCGTGCGCGGATTGAAGCCCGGTGGGAGATCAAGGTGGTCCTGCAGCCCCAGCACGGCTTCTTGTGGGCCGTAGCGGAAGTCGACAAAACTTTGCGCTTCGTAGCGCAACAGGTCGGTGACAGGGCGGCGCAGCAACCATTGCAGGTCGGGCGTGCGCACCAGGTCTTGCGGGCCCAGGCTGGGCCCGCGCGGGGGCTCGGCGGTGGCGTCCAGCACCAGCAGCCAGGGCCGGTTGCTGGGTTCGAGGGTGACCTGGTAGCGCACCGCTTCGCCTTGGGTGGACAGTGGCGCCCGCATGCCCCGGCCGGACAGGAAACCGTCCACGGGCGGCTGCCAGGTGCGGCCATCGAAACGGCTGAGCACCGGGCCCCTGAAGTACAGCGTGCTCTGGGGCGGTGGCCGCCCGTCAAAGCGCAGCCGCATCACGATGCTGTCGTCCAGCGCCAGCGAGGCGATGCTCCCCACGCTCATGGTCGGCGACAGGCCGCTGCGCCCGGTCATGCCGTCGCTGGGAATGCCCCACAGCGGGGCCATGCGCGGAAACAGCATGAACAGCACCAGCATGATGGGCGCGCCCAGCAGCGCCATGCCGCCCGCCAGCCGCGCCGCCCGCCACAGCGGCGGGTGGCCGACCGGCATGTGGGCGTTGACGAGCGCGGTCAGCAGGCCCCACAGCGCCAGCAGAATGCCCACCGCCGTGAGCAAGGACTGCGAGTAGAAGAAGTGGGTGAGCAGTGTGAAGAAGGACAGGAAAAACACCACAAACGCGTCGCGGCGCGCGCGCAGCTCCAGCGTCTTGAGCGCCAGCAGCACCACGATGAGCGTGACGCCGGCGTCACGTCCCAGAATGGTGCGGTGTGTGAGGTAGGTGGCGCCCACCGCGAGCGCGAGCAGCGCGACACGGGTCCACAGGCCGGGCAGGGGGCGCAGCCGCAGCGTGAGGTAGGCGCGCCAGCCCAGCAGCGCAGCGGTCAGGCCCAGGCACCAGGGCGGCACGTGGGCGGCCTGCATCAGCACCACCCAGCCGATGACGGCGAGCAGGAACAGGGTGTCGCGCACGTCGCGCGGCAGGCCGGCGAGGGCGGTGGTGTAGGGCTTCAACACAGCGCGAGCGCCTCCAGGCAACGCCTTTGATGGGCCGGCCCCTGGTCAGGCGCGATCTCGCGGCCGGGCAGGCGCAGGCCGTAGTCCAGCCCCTGGCGGTCGGCCGCCAGCACCCAGGCGCAGACGCGGGACAAGCGGCGCTCCAGGTCGGCCGCGCCACACTGCGCCAGGTCCAGCCACAGCTCGTGGGTTTGCAGGTTGGCGGCCTGGTCGCGGCTCACCAGCTCGTCGCGCCCGGCGGCCCACAGCTGGGCCGCCTTTTTCCAGGCCACGCTTTTCATCGGGTCGCCCCGGCGGTAACTGCGCACGCCGTCGAACTCGCCGCTGGTGCGCGCATGGCGGGCGTTCACGCCGCCGGGGCGGGGTTCACCGGGGGGCAGGGGCGGCGCGGGCGTTTCGGGCGCCGGGTAAACCAGCAACTCGGCCGCAGGGCGCCAGTAGGTCCA
>JAUYSB010000135.1 GCA_030696525.1 Hydrogenophaga sp.
CATCGCCCGCGACGGCGCGCCGGGCCGCGCCCGCGCCACCGACGACGCCCTGACCGCCGCGCGCCAGCTGCGGCCCAACGGTTATTCATCGCTGCTGCTCGACACCTCGCCCCAGCCCCAGGCCAGCGCCCACACCCTGGCCGAGGCCATGGGCGCGGCCTACCTGCCGCTGCCCCACGCGGGCGCTGCCGGCCTGGCGCAGGCGGTTCGGCTGGCGACGGCGCCGCGCGGCTGAACAGGCCGCCGCCATGACGTCACAGGCCTTGGTGTGGGAGCGCGACGGCGCCGACTGGCCACACCGGGCGCGCAGCCAGCACGTGGCCGCTGCCGGCCTGAACTGGCATGTGCAGTGTTGGCCGTGCGAGGCCACCGCGCTGCCTGGACATCCCACACCGACCGTGCTGCTGATCCACGGCACCGGCGCCGCCACGCATTCCTGGCGCGGGCTGGCGCCGCTGCTGGCGCGCCGCGCGCAGGTGCTGGCCTTTGACTTGCCGGGCCACGGTTTCACCAGCACACCGTCGGCCCACTGGCACTCGCTGCAGTTCAGCCTGCCCGGCATGGCCGCCGCGGTGGCCGAACTGCTGCAGGCGCTGGCCTTCAGGCCCAGCCTGTTGGTGGGCCACTCGGCCGGTGCCGCCATTGCTGTGCAGCTGTGTCTGGATGGGCACGCGCAGCCCGACGCGGTGGTCGGCCTCAACGCCGCGCTGCTGCCCATGGGCGGGCTGGCCGGCCCGCTGTTTGCGCCGGCCGCGCGGCTCATGGCGGCGTCCAGCCGGGTGCCGCGCTGGTTTGCCCAGAACGCAGAAAAACCGCAGGTGCTGCAGCGCCTGATCGACGGTACCGGCTCCACGCTGGACGCCACCGGCATGTCGCTGTACGGCCGGCTGGTGCGCAACCCGGTGCACGCCGCCGGCGCGCTGGCCATGATGGCGCACTGGGATCTGTACACCCTGGCGCGCGCCTTGCCGCGCTTGCAAACACCGCTGCAACTGGTGGTGGGCGAACGCGACACCACCGTGCGCCCCGAACAGGCGCAGCGCGTGTGGGCCCGCCTGGCCGCCACCACCCGGCGTCCGGTGTTGCGCCTGCCCGGTCTGGGCCACCTCGCGCACGAGGAAGACCCGCAGCGCTTGGCCGAGATCGTGGGGGCGTGGTTGCCGGTCTGAAGGGCTCAGGGCACTTCGCGGTCCACCACCAGCGCCAACCCCTGGCTGCGCGGCGTGACGACCGCCGACTGCGCAAACAGGTCGCCGCTGCGCGGGATGGCGTTGCCGCTGCGCGAGATGCGCACCAGCACTTCCACGCGTTCGAAGCGCGAGAGCTTCATCTCGGGTGTCATGGCCTGGCTGTCGTTGAGTTCGAAGCGCAGGGGTAGGTCGGCCACGGTGTGGCGGGTCACGGCCAGGGGTACGCGCGGGCCGTCGATGGCGCGCACCAGAACGAACACGCTGTCGCTGGGCGACACGCGCTGGGCCAGTGCGGGGCTCAGGCGCACGGTGCCGTTGATGCCGGTGGCCGTGGCGGGCTCGGTGGCCACCGGCACGGGTTGTTTGCGTGCACTGGCCTGGGCCGCGGCGATGCTGCGGTCGAGTTCGCTGGCGAAGCCGCTGCCTTCGGTGGCCTGGGCGCGGGCGCGGCGCCAGTGGTCCAGCGCGGCCACCATGTCTTGCCGCTGGTAGGCCATGCTGCCGGCCAGCGCCAGTGATTTGAGGTGGGTGGGGTCGAGCAACAGCGCGCGCTGCACCAGGCGCTCGGGTTCGCCTTCGGTGCGCTGGCCGTTGGCCATGGCCAGCATGTCGGCGCGGTCGGCCAGCCACTGCGGCTGGCGGGGTTCGAGTTCGCTGGCGCGGGCGTAGGCTTGCTCGGCATCGGCAAACCGCTGCAGGCCGGCGTAGGACTGCGCCACCATGGCCCAGGCCTGGGCGGCTTCGTCCGGCGGCTGGTTGCCACCCTGGCGCAGGCGCTGCGCCATCTGACCAATCATCTCTTCCACGTCGCGCATTTCAGCGCGGCCCATGTTGTCGTCGCCTTCGGCGGCGCGCCAGTTCACGGCCTGCGGGTTGCCGGTGAAGCTGTAGACGGCCAGCACCAGCAGGGGCAGGCCCCAGACCAGCGCCCAGGCGGTGCCGCCCGTGGCGGGCAGGTGCCGGGCCGGGCGCGGCTGGCGTGCGCCGGCTTCGTCTTCCAGCATGCGCTGCATCAGCTCGTCGCGGGAGCGCGCGTGTTCGGTGTCGTCCAGTTTGCCCAGGCGCAGGTCGTCGTTCAGTTGCGCCCACTGGGTTTGCAGCACGGCGCGGTGGCCGGCCGCAGGCGTGTGCATGGGGCTTGAAGCGCCTTTGAGCGCGCGCAGCAGCGCCACCAAAGTGAGCGCCACCAGACCGGCCGCGAGCAGGGCAAACAGCGCCACGTCAGCACTCATGATCGGCCTTCCAGCAGTTGTTGCGCGCGTTGGCGCTCGGCGTCGCTCAGTGCGGCGGGTGTGTGGGTGCGGTGTTGCTGGCGCAGCTGGCGCCACAACAGCACCGCGCCCAGCAGCAGCAACAGAAACGGCCCCAGCCACAGCAGCACGGTGCCGGCGCGCAGCGGGGGCTTGTAGCGCACAAAGTCGCCGTAGCGGGCCGTCATGTAGCTCAGGATGTCCTCGGGGCTGCGGCCTTGCGTGAGTTGCTGGCGGATCTGCTGGCGCAGGTCCACGGCCAGTTCGGCGTTGGAGGCGGCGATGGTTTCGTTCTGGCAGACCAGGCAACGCAGCTCGTCGGCCAGCGCCATCACGCGGGCTTCGAGCGCGGGGTCGGCCGCCAGCGGTGTGGCTTCGCGCGCGGGCGCTGCCGTGCAGGCCAGCGCCAGGCAAGCAGCGGTAATGGCGCAGCGCACCGTGTGCTGTGTGGTCATGTCAGTGATCCATTCCGCGAATGCGGCAACCGCAACGCATGAAACAGTCGAACCGGGAGACACCGCCGGGCCGGCTTTGCCGGACGGCTGGTGTCGCCCCTTGAGGGGGATGCGGCCACGCGCAGCGGGCAAGCGACGGGGTGGTCTGTTTCACTTCAGCCATCGAGTTGCCCCAGCAAGGGCAGCAGGGTCTGGCGCACCACGTCCATGGTCAGCGCGCCGGTGTGTTTGTGGCGGATCACGCCGTCGCGGTCGACCACATAGGTTTCGGGCACGCCGTACACGCCCAGGTCCAGGCCCACCAGGCCGGCGGTGTCGGACAGCGACTGCTTGTAGGGGTTGCCGTGCTGGCCCAGCCAGCGCAGGGCGTCTTCGCGGCCGTCTTTGTAGTTGAGGCCGTAGATGGGCACCACACCGGCGCGGGCCAGGTCCACCAGCAGCGGGTGTTCGGCCTGGCAGGCGGTGCACCACGAGGCCCACACGTTGACCAGGTACACCTGGCCCAGCAGGTCTTGTGGGCCCAGCTGGCGCTCGGGCTGGTCCAGCGTGGGCAGGCTGAAGCTGGGCATGGGCCGGTTGACCAGGGGCGAAGGCACGTCGCGCGGCTTGAGGCCCAGGCCCACGCCCAGAAAGCCCACCAACACCAGAAAAATGACCAACGGCCAGAGGTGGCGCTTCATGGCTGCACCACCGGCTGGGCCGTGACCACCACCGCTTTGGGTTGGGCCGCCGCTGCCCGCACGCGCCGCGCCTGGTAGCGCCGGTCCAGCACCGCCAGCACGCCGCCCGCGGCCATCAGCAGGCAGCCCAGCCAGATCCAGTTGACCAGCGGCTTGTGGTGCACACGCACACTCCAGGCGCCGCCGCCCACGGGCTCGCCCAGCGCCACATACAGATCGCGCGCCAGGCTGCGGTCGATGGCGACCTCGGTCATGGGCGTGCGGCTGGCGTCGTACACGCGGCGTTCGGGGCGCAGTGTGGCCACGGGCTCGCCGTCTTGCGTGACGGCCAGCGTGGCGCGCAGCACGCCGTAGTTGGGTCCGCGCGTGGCGTCCAGGCTCAGCATCTCGACGCGGTAGCCGCCCACCTCGGTGCTGTCGCCCGGGGCCATGCGCACGTCGCGTTCGGTGTGGAAGCCGCCCACCACCGTGACGCCGGCCACAAACATGGCCACGCCCAGGTGGGCGCACAACATGCCGTAAAAACTGCCCGACTGCGCGCGTGCCCGTGCCAGCCAGCCGGGTGCCGGGTGCTCGCGCAGGCGCTGCAAAAACTGCAGCAACGCGGTGGCCACAATCCACACCGCGAGCAGCAGACCCAGGCCCACCAGCGGCGACCAGGTGCCCAGCACCAGCGGCGCCTGGCAGGCGCTGGCCAGCGCCACCGCGGCGGCCCAGCGCAGGCGCCGGGCCAGGTCGCCCACCTGCGCCTCGCGCCAGCGCGCCAGCGGGCCCACGCCCATCAGAAACAGCGCGGGCGCCATCAGTGGCACAAACACGGCGTTGAAGTAGGGCGCGCCCACCGACAGCTTGCCCAGGCCCAAGGCGTCCACCACCAGCGGGTAGAGCGTGCCCAGCAGCACGGCGGCGGTGGCCACCAGCAGCAGCAGGTTGTTGGCCAGCAAAAACGATTCGCGCGAGACCAACGCAAAACCCGCCCCGCGCGAGAGCTGCGGTGCGCGCCAGGCAAACAGCGCCAGCGAGCCGCCCACCACCAGCAGCAGAAACACCAGGATGAAGAGGCCGCGTTCGGGGTCGGTGGCGAAGGCGTGCACCGAACTCAGCACCCCCGAGCGCACGATGAAGGTGCCCAGCAGCGAGAGCGAAAACGCCAGGATGGCGAGCAGGGCGGTCCAGGCCTTGAAGCTGCCGCGTTTTTCGGTGACGGCCAGCGAATGCATGAGCGCGGTGCCCACCAGCCAGGGCATGAAGGAGGCGTTTTCCACCGGGTCCCAGAACCACCAGCCGCCCCAGCCCAGTTCGTAGTAGGCCCAGAAGCTGCCCAGCGCAATACCGACGGTGAGAAAGCACCAGGCCATGGTCGTCCACGGGCGCGACCAGCGCGCCCAGGCGGCGTCGAGCCGGCCGCCCAGCAAGGCCGCCACCGCAAAGGCGAAGGCCACCACAAAGCCCACGTAACCCATGTAGAGCATGGGCGGGTGGATGATCATGCCGGGGTCTTGCAGCAGGGGGTTGAGGTCTTTGCCTTCCAGCGGCGCGGGCCAGATGCGCACAAAGGGGTTGGAGGTGAGCAGCGTGAACAGCAGGAAGCCGCAGCTGATCAGGCCCATGACGCCCAGCACCCGCGCGCGGGTGGGCGCGTCCAGTGCGTGTGAGCGCCAGGCCACGGCCACGGTCCAGCCGGCCAGGATGAGCGCCCACAACAGGATGGAGCCCTCGTGGTTGCCCCACACGGCGGTGATGCGGTAGACCAGCGGCAACTGGGTGTTGGAATGCGAGGCCGCGAGCAGCACCGAAAAATCGCTCTGGATGAACACCGCCGTGAGGCAACCGTAGGCCAGCGCCAGCGCGGCAAACTGCAGGTAGGCGGCCGGCCGGGCGAGTGCCATCCAGTCGGCCCGGCCACGGTGGGCGCCCAGCAGCGGCCACAGGCTTTGCACCGCCGCCAGGGCCAGGGCCAGCACCAGGGCCAGGTGTCCGATTTCGGCGCTCATGGCTTGCGCGCCGCTGCCAGGGCGGCCGCGGCTTCGGGCGCCATGTAGTTTTCGTCGTGTTTGGCCAGCACCTGGTCGGCCACAAAGGTGCCGTCGGCGCCCAGCCGGCCTTGCGCCACCACGCCCTTGCCTTCCTGAAACAGGTCGGGCAGCAGGCCGGTGTAGCGCACCGGCACCGAATGGGCGTTGTCGGTGACCACAAATTGCAGCGTCAGGCCTTGTGCCTCGCGCTGCACGCTGCCCACTTCCACCAGCCCGCCGATGCGAAAGCTGCGTGCCTGCGGCGCCTCACGCGCCGCCACCTGCGAGGGGCTGAAGAAGAACACCAGGTTGCTGCTGAAGGCGTTGAGCACCAGGGCGCTGGCGCTGCCCAGCGCGCCCAGGCCCACCAGCACGGCCAGCAGGCGTTTGGTGCGCGGCTTCATCGCACGGCCTCGTGGGCACCGGCGTCGGCGGGGTCCGGCAACACGGGCGTTTTGGCCAGCGCGTGGCGGCGCAGGCGCAAGGCCAGCACCTCGGCGCCCAGGGCGGCGGCACACATGCCCAGCGAGCCCCACACATACAGGCCGTGGCCGCCCATATAGAAAAAGTCGGCCAGGTCGATCCAGTCGGCAAGCGTGCTCATGTGGCCTCCAGTGCCTGGCGCGCCCAGGCGGTGTGGCGCTCGCGTTCGAGCGTGATGGTGCGCAGGCGCATCAGCGCCACCGCAATCGCGTACATCCAGAAGGCCAGCGCCATCAGCAGCATGCCGGTCAGCATGGGTGTGGCCATGCTGGGCGCGCGGTTGAGGCTGACCGAGGCGCCCTGGTGCAGGGTGTTCCACCACTTCACCGAGAAGTAGATGATGGGCACGTTGACCACGCCCACCAGTGCCAGCAGGCCGGCCGCGCGGTCGGCGCGGCGCAGGTCGTCGATGGCGCCGTGCAGGGCCATGAAGCCGATGTAGAGGAAGAGCAGCACCAGTTCGGAGGTCAGGCGCGCGTCCCACACCCACCAGGTGCCCCAGGTGGGTTTGCCCCACAGCGCGCCGGTCCACAGCGCCAGAAAGGTCATTAGCGCGCCGGTAGGTGCCAGCGCACAGGCCATCATGGACGACAAGCGCGAGTTGAACACCAGCCCCACCGCCGCCCAGCCCGCCATGGCCAGGTAGATCACCATGGACATCCAGGCGGCAGGCACGTGCACGAAGATGATGCGGTAGGCCTCGCCCTGTTGCGCGTCGGTGGGTGCGACGATGAAGCCCACGTACAGGCCGGCCACCGCCAGCAGCACGGCGGCGGCGCTGAACCACGGCAGCATCTGGCCAGCCAGGGTGTAGGCGTTCTGGGGTGCCGCAAAACGGAACCAGGGGTTGTGCAGGGATGGCATCGAAGCGGTCTCCTAGTCGTAGGCAATGCGCAGCGCGGCGGCTGCAGCCCAGGGCGCGGCGGGCAACGCCAGCAGCAGCAGCGCGCCCAGCAATGACAGGTGGCCGCCCACGCCCAGGCCGGCCTGGTGTGCCTCCACCGCGCCGGCGCCGAACACCAGCACCGGCACACACAGCGGCAGCACCAGCAGCGAGACCATCACGCCGCCGTTGCGCAGGCCGACCGTGAGCGCCGCACCGATGGCGCCCAGCAGGCTGAGCACCGGCGTGCCCAGCAGCAGGCTGAGTACCAGCACGCCACAGGCCGCTGGCGACAGACCGAACTGCAGCGCCAGCAGCGGCGACACCAGCACCAGCAGCAGGCCCGAGGCCACCCAATGCGCCAGCACCTTGGACAACACCAGCAGGCTCAAGGGGTGGGGCGACAGCAGCATCTGCTCCAGGCAGCCGTCGCGGTGGTCGTCCGAAAACAGGCGCGAGAGCGACAGCATGGACGCCAGCAGCGCGGCCACCCACACCACGCCCGGGCCCAGGCGCAGCAGCAGCGCCGCGTCCGACCCCACACCGAGCGGGAACAGGCTGGCCACCAGCACAAAAAACACCAGCACCGACACCGTGTCCACCCGGCGACGCAGCGCCAGGCGCAGGTCGCGGGCGCAGACACCCCACAGGCCTTGCCACAGCGACGGTTCGGCGGGCGCCGGCTCGGGCGCCGTGCTGGCGCGCAGCACGCTGGGGGCGAGCAGGGCCTGGGCTTTCACAGCGTCAGCGTCTCGTGGGCCACGCCGGGCAGCGCCAGCGCCTGGTGGCTGGTCAGCACCACCAGGCCGCCGTGGCGCAGGTGGCCGCTCAGCAGCGCGCCCAGCCAGTCGCAGGCCGGGGCGTCGAGGGTGTTGAAGGGTTCGTCGAGCACCCACAGCGGCGCGCTGCTTGAGAGCGACAGCCGCGCCAGGGCCACGCGCTGGCGCTGGCCTTGCGAGAGGCGCTTGGTGGGCAGCGTTTCGCGCCCGCGCAGGCCGGCGTCGGCCAGGGCTTTGGCGAGTTCGCGTGTGGCGGTGCTGCGGCCGGCGAGCGACTGCGCCGCCTGAAGGTTCTCCAGCGCCGACAGGTCGTCCTTGAGTGCCGCCGTGTGGCCCAGGTAGACGAGGTCGCGGCCCAGGGCATCGCGCGCCCGGGGCAGCGGCTGGCCGCGCCACCACACCTGGCCGCTGGCGGGGCTGAGCAGGCCACACAACATGCGCAGCAGGCTGGTTTTGCCGGCACCGTTGGCGCCCAACACATGCAGCAAACTGCCCGCGCCCAGCTGCCGCGAGACCGCGCTGAACAGGCGGCGCTCGCCGCGCACACAGCTCAGTTGGTCCAGGGTCAGCAAGGCGTCCATGGCGGGATGTGTATATTTTTATTTACACAAGGTTGTAATTTCAAGTTGACACTTATATCATGGGTCTCATGTCAATGGAACCCGCAAGCACCGCCGAACATCGGCCAACACCCGCGCACCTGCCACACGCCATCGTCATTGGCAGCGGCTTCGGCGGGCTGGCCGCTGCGGTGCGGCTGGGCGCGCGCGGCTACCGCGTCACGGTGCTGGAAAAGCTCGATGCGCCCGGCGGCCGCGCCTACGTCTACAAGCAGGACGGCTTCACCTTCGACGCCGGCCCCACCGTCATCACCGCGCCGTTTCTGCTGGAAGAGCTGTGGGCGCTGTGTGGCAAACGTTTTGCCGACGACATCGACCTGCGGCCGGTGGCGCCCTTCTACCGCATCCGTTTCGACGACGGCACGGTGTTCGACTACAGCGGCGACGCCGAGGCCATGCGCCGCGAAGTGGCCCGGCTCGCGCCCGGCGACGTCGCCGGCTACGAGCGTTTTTTGGCCGCCAGCGAAGCCATCTACAAGGTGGGCTTTGAGCAGCTGGGCCACGTGCCCTTCAACACCTGGGGCGACATGCTCAAGGTGCTGCCGGCGCTGCTCAAGCTGGAGGGCTACCGCACCGTCTACAGCCTGGCCTGCAAACACGTGCAGGACGCCCGCCTGCGTGTGGTGCTGACCTTCCAATCGCTGCTGGTGGGCGGCAACCCGTTTGCCACCACCTCGGTGTACTGCCTGATCGCGTTTCTGGAGCGCCGCTGGGGCGTGCACTTTGCCATGGGCGGCACCGGCAGCCTGGTCAGCGGGCTGGTCAAGTTGATCGAAGGGCAGGGCGGCAGCGTGCGCTGCAACCAGGCGGTGCGCGAGATCACCGTGGAGCGCGGGCGCGCCACCGGCGTGCGCCTGGCCAGCGGACAGCACCTGGCGGCCGACGTGGTGGTGTCCAACGCCGACTCGGCCACCACCTACCGCCACCTGATTGCGCCCGAACACCGCAAGCGCTGGACCGACGCCAAGATCGAACGCGCGCGCTATTCGATGAGCCTGTTCGTCTGGTATTTCGGCACCCGGCGCCAGTACCCCGACGTGGCCCACCACACCATCGCGCTGGGGCCGCGCTACGAGGGCCTGCTGACCGACATCTTCGAGCGCAAGCTGCTGGCCAACGACTTCAGCATGTACCTGCACCGGCCCACCGCCACCGACCCGGCGCTGGCGCCCCCCGGCTGCGACACCTTTTATGTGCTCTCGCCCGTGCCCCACCTGCAAAGCGGCACCGACTGGACGGTGGAGGCCGAACGCTACTGCCAGAAGATCGCCGAGCGCCTGGAGCAGACCCTGCTGCCCGGTCTGCCGAACGAGATCGTCACCTCGCGTCTGCTCACGCCCCTCGATTTCCAGGACCGGCTGTCCTCTTTCCGCGGTGCCGCTTTCGGGCTGGAGCCGGTGCTCACTCAAAGCGCCTGGTTCCGCCCCCACAACCGCAGCGAAGAGCTGGAGGGCCTCTACCTGGTGGGCGCTGGCACCCACCCGGGCGCCGGCCTGCCGGGCGTGTTGTCGTCGGCCAAGGTGCTCGACACCGTGGTGCCCCACGGCGACAGCTTGCGCCGGCCCGACCTGCTGCCGGCACTCACACCGCGACCGCTGGGTGCATGAACCCGCGCCCGACACCGCCCACCGATTGCGCCCATGCCCCACACCGCCACCTTTGACCCCGCCGCCCGCGCCGACCTGGCCGCCTGCCGGGCCGCGCTGCGCGAAGGCTCGTACACCTTTTACGCCGCCTCCATGGTGTTGCCCGCCGGCGTGCGCGAGCCCGCTTGCGCGCTCTACGCCTTCTGCCGCGACGCCGACGACGCGGTGGACCAGGGCGCCGACGCGGCACGGGCCGTGTTGGCTTTGCGTGAGCGCCTGGACCACATCTATGCCGGCGACGCCGCCCACTTGCAGGCCAGTGTGGCCGATCGCGCGTTGGCCTCGGTGGTGTGGCGCTTCGGCATTCCCCGCACCATGCTGGACGCGCTCATCGAAGGTTTTGAGTGGGACGCGCAGGGCCGCCGCTACGACACGCTGGACGCGCTGTGCGACTACGCCGCCCGCGTGGCCGGCAGCGTGGGCGCCATGATGGCCCTGCTCATGGGCGTGCGCGAGCCGCAGGCCCTGGCCCGCGCCTGCGACCTGGGCGTGGCCATGCAGCTGTCCAACATCGCCCGCGACGTTGGCGAAGACGCCCGCATGGGCCGCCTCTACCTGCCCCGCGCCTGGCTGCGCGAGGCCGGGCTGGAGCCCGATGCCTGGCTGCGCGAACCCCGCTTCAGCGCCCCGCTGGCCCAGGTGGTGCACGCCCTGTTGGCGGCGGCCGACACCTTGTACGAGCGGGTGGACGCCGGCGTGGCCCGCCTGCCGCTGGCCTGCCGCCCCGGCATCAACGCGGCCCGTTTTCTGTACGCCGACATTGGCCACGAGGTGCTGCGGCGCGGCGGCGATTCGGTGCGCCAGCGCGCGGTGGTGCCGGGCTGGCGCAAGTCGTGGCTCATGGCCGTGTCGCTGTGCCGCCTGTTCCCCTCACAAGCGCAGGCCGACCAGCCTTGCCTGCCCGCCAACCGCTTTCTGGTGGACGCGGCCATGGCCACCGCACCGGCGCCCGCCCAGGCCAACGTCAACCCCGCCTGGTGGCGCGTGGACCACCGCGTGGAGCAGCAGGCCGGCTTTGTGCTGGGCCTGTTCGAGCGGCTGGAGCGCGAAGAACGCCAACCGGTTCAACTCTGGCCGCAGCGCCGCTGAACGCCATGGACTCGTCGTTGCTGATCGGTCTGGAAATGGCGGGTGTGCTGGGCCTGGCCCTGGCCTGGGGCGGCTACGAGCTGTGGTCGCTGCGGAAGTGGCGTGAGCGGGACAAAAAAGAGCGGGAGGCGGGGGCGGGCGGTGATGCCCAGCAGGCCTCGGATACCGACAAGCAGCAGGGGCGGTGATGGCACAAGCCGGTCAGGTGCGTCAGCACCCCGGCGAGGCCGTGTGTCAATGCCCGTGTCCTGTTTTTGTGTTTGTGCGGGGCCAACTCGGATGCTGGTCATCGATGCAAAAGGCATGCGCATGGTGTGTGCCGTCGGCGTGCGCGTGTTCAATCACCTCAGGGTCGTCCTCCGGCCACAGGCGCCAGGCGGTGACGACGGCCAGCACGGCCGCGATGCCCAGCACCACAAAGGTGACCGGCATGCCCCAGCGTACTCCAGCCCAGCCAGCCAGCGGGTAAAACACCAGCCAGCACACATGCGAGAGCGCAAACTGCGCGGCGAACAAGGCCGGGCGGTCTGCTGGCTGGGCGGAACGACGCAGCAGGCGCCCTGAAGGCGTTTGGGCGGCGGCATAGCCCAGGCCCGCCGCAAACCACATGAACAGCAGTCCCGGGTAGTTCAAACCCATGCTGCTCACGAACAAGACCCACGCGAGGGCGAGCACGCCCAACAACATGACCCAACGGTCGGGCCAGCGCTCCAACAGTGAGGGCAAGGCCAGCGCCGCCACCATGGAGCCGGCCCCAAACGCGGCCAGCGCCACGGCCATGGCGCTTTGTGGCAGGCCGAGCTGTGATTGAACCAACACCACGGTGTTCACAAACACCATGGCACCCGCTGCGGCCACACCGGCGTTGACGGCCAGAAGCCCACGCAGCCGTGGTGTGGCGAGGTAGATGCGCAGGCCACGGGTGGTGCGCTCATAGATGCTGCGGCGTGGTTGTGGTGGACTGGTCGGCAGCACCACCGACACGACCAGCACGGCCGATGCCAGAAAGCCCATCACGGTGCCGGCAAACAGATCATGAAAGCTCACCACGGTGAGCAAGGCGGCGGCCAGCATGGGGCTGACCAGGCTTTCCATGTCGTAGGCGAGCCGCGACAGCGACAAGGCTTTGGTGTAGTCCTTCTCGTCGGGCAACACGTCGGGAATGGTGGCCTGGAAGGTGGGCGTGAAGGCCGCCGAGGCGGACTGCAGCAGGAAGATCAGCAGGTAGACCTGCCAGACCTGCGTCACGAAAGGCAAGGCCAGTGCCACCGCCGCCCGCACCAGATCCAGCGCCACCAGCACCGCGCGCCGGGGCAGGTTCTGGGCCAGGGCCGATGCAACCGGCGCCACCCCCACATAAGCCAGCATCTTGATGGCCAGCGCCGTGCCCAGCACCGCGCCGGCCTGACCGCCTGCAAGCTCATAAGCCAGCAGACCCAGCGCCACCGTGGCCAGGCCGGTGCCCACCAACGCGATCACCTGGGCGGCAAACAGGTGGCGGTAGGTGCGGTTGCGCAGCACGTCGAGCATGGTGGTGGCCCCAGAGGCGTTCAGAGGTAGCGCGTGATGAGCTTGAAGTCGTCGAGCGTCTTGCCCTGAACCTTGCCCGAAGCATCGACCATGTGCTCCAGGCAGTGGTCCAGGTGGTCCTGGATCAGGGTCTTCTTGGCTTGTGCAACGGCCTTCTCAACCGCTTGCAACTGCTGGGCGATGTCCAGGCATGGGCGGCCCTCTTCGATCATCGCCACCACACTGTTGAGGTGGCCGCCGGCTCGGCGCAGGCGCTTGATGATGGCTGGATGGGTTTCGTGTGTGTGGATTTGTACCATGGCGACTTATCCTCTGAGGGGGGTTACTATAATCGCGCGCACCAACTTGTTGCCTTTGCCGACGTCCATGCTTCTATCTGGTGTGTTTGTTCAACGCCGACCTTGGTGGGTGGCGGGACTGCGCGTCTGGGTGTTGGCGGTATTGATGTTGGGGACACTGGTTTCATCACTGGGCCAGGTCAGTTCTCACGGCATTGCGGCGGTGGCGGCTGCTCAGCACGACAGCGAAGTCGGGCATGGGCACAGCCACGAGGAGGATGTGTCCTCGGCGCAACCCGCCGGCAGCGATGTGGTCCACGTTCACCACAACAGCGCCGACCATTCCCATGACAAGGCACATGCCCTGCCCGCCCGGCTGACGCTCGCTCAGACGGCTGCGCCCGTCTGGTGGGCTTTGGCGCACCCGCTGGCACCTGGGCGAATGGTGTTCCGGCTGGACCGGCCCCCGATGGCCTGAAGCACTTTTCTGCTTCCTGCTGCCCCGCGCAGCTTTTCATTCATTCATCGGAGTTCTCATGCTCAGCCTCTTTTTTTCCAGGCTGTCGCTTGTTGTTGTGTGTGTGGCGCTGCTTTTGGGCGCCACGGAAGCCTTTGCCCATGCGGTCACGCAGGGTGACAAGGGCTACATCCAGGAAATATCGGGCGTGCACCTGCTGCCCTTTGTCTACCTGGGTGCCAAACACATGATGACCGGCTACGACCACATCCTGTTCCTCTTCGGCGTGATCTTCTTCCTGTACCGGCTCAAGCACATTGGCCTGTACGTGAGCTTGTTCGCGCTGGGGCACTCCACCACCATGATCCTGGGCGTTTACTTCAACGTCGGGATCAACAGCTACCTGATCGACGCCATCATCGGCCTGTCTGTGGTCTACAAGGCGCTGGACAACCTCGGCGCCTTCCAGCGCTGGTTCGGTTACCAGCCCAACACCAAGGTCGCCACACTGGTGTTCGGCCTGTTCCATGGCTTCGGCCTGGCCACCAAGATCATCGAGTACGAGATTTCGCCCGACGGCCTGGTGCCCAACCTGCTCGCCTTCAACGTGGGCGTGGAGATCGGCCAGTTGCTGGCCCTGTTCGTGATCCTGATCGCCATGAGCTACTGGCGCCGCACGCCCAGTTTTGTGCGCCACGCCTACACGGCCAATGTGGCCATGATGAGTGCGGGCTTCATCCTGGTCGGCATGCAGCTGACCGGCTACTTCGTTTCCTGAAATTCAAGAGTTCACCATGTACAACAGCGAAACCCCTGTGCGCGCCGAGCTGCCATCGTCTCGGCAACTCCTGCGTTCCACCGTCATCGCGGCCATCACGGCCGTGGTGTTGCTCACCACCGTGGTTCTGCCCGCCGATTACGGCATAGACCCCACCGGCGTGGGCCGCGTGCTGGGCCTGACCGAAATGGGCGAGATCAAGACCCGCCTGGCGGCTGAGGCCAAGGCCGATGCGGCTGCGACCTCGGCTGCGGCGCCGGCAACAGCACCTGCCGCAGCGGCAGTCCCGATGGCCTCAGCCAATCCACAGAGTTCGCCTGCCGCTCCCGCGCCTGGCCCTGTTGCACAGGCGCCAGCGCCAACCGCAGCCCCTGTGACCACCCAGGCGGGTGTGACCTGGCGCGATGAAATGAGCTTCACCCTGGCGCCCGGCGTGGGCACCGAGGTCAAGCTCAAAATGAAGGAAGGCGAGAAGGCCTTGTACGCCTGGGCTGTGGAGGGTGGCGTGGTCAACTACGACACCCACGGCGACGGCAGTGGCCGCTCGATCAGCTACGTGAAAGGCCGCGCCGTGCCCGCCGACCAGGGCGAACTGGTGGCGGCCTTCACAGGCAACCACGGCTGGTTCTGGCGCAACCGTGGCCAGGCCGATGTGAAGGTGACGCTGCGCACGGGCGGCACGTACAGCGACATCCAGCACGTCAAGTGATCGGTTCGGGCGAGCTGTGTTTCAGGTTCGGCTCGCCCAAAACTGGCCTGTCTCCTGCCTCGGCGTGTGCCTCGCACGGACCAACTCAAGCGCGGGCAAATACGGTCACAGCCGTGAATGAGGACAAGAAGCGGGATTGGGCCGTGACAGGGTGGTCCCCACGGGCGAATCTTGCATTCAATGCCAAGGTGGAAGCGTCCGAGTTCGTACCCACGCGCCTGCCACCCGAACTGAAACCGAGCCGGAATCAGTACAGCGCCGCGAACTTCTCGATCAGCGGCGTCGGCCCCGCCACGATCAGGTGGTCGCCCGGCTTGATCTCGGTTTCGGGCTTGGCGTAGATGAAGTCCTGGTGACGGCGCTTGATGCCCACCACGGTGATCCCATGCTTCTTGCGCACGTTGGACACCGCCAGGGCCTTGTTGTGCGTTTCCATTGGCGCGCGGGTCTTGGCGATGGCAAAGCCGTCGTCGAACTCGATGAAGTCCATCATCTTGCCCGTCACCAGGTGGGCCACACGCTCGCCCATGTCGGCCTCGGGGTAGATCACGTGGTGCGCTCCCACCCGCTCGGCAATGCGCCCGTGCTGCGGGCTGTTGGCCTTGGCCCAGATGTCCTTCACACCCATCTGCGCCAGGTTCAACACCGTCAGCACGCTGCACTCCAGGTTGGCGCCTATGCTCACGACCGCGTGGGAAAAGTCGGTCACCGACAGCTGCTGCAGCGCCACCAGCTCGGTTGAGTCGGCCTTGACCACGTGGGGCAGCTCGTGTGCCAGGTCCTGCACCACCTCTTCGCTCGCGTCGATGGCGAGGACCTCGTGTCCGGACGCCACCAGCGAACGCGCGACGGCGGCGCCAAAACGGCCCAGCCCGATGACGACCACGCTGTCGCCGCGTTTTGAATCTGATTTAGCCAACAATGGGTTTCTCCTCGGGATAGCGGTATGCCCTGGGCACCTGGTTGATCGCCAGCGCCAGCGCCAGCGTCACCACGCCCACACGGCCGGTGTACATCAACGCAATGATCACGCCCTGCGCGGCGGGTGGCAGATCGGCCGTGATGCCGGTGGACAGGCCCACCGTGGCAAACGCCGAAACCACTTCGAACATCAGCTTTTCCAGCGGCAAATGGTCTGCCAGCGGAATGATCAGCAACAGTCCCAGCGACACCGCGGCGCCGCTGAGCACCAGGATGGACAGCGCCTGGCGCTGCACCTGGGTGCCGATGCGCCGTCCGCGCAACTCCACATCGGCACGGCCACGGATCTCGCTCCACACGATGAGCAACAGCAGGAACACCGTGGTCACTTTCACACCGCCCGCCGTGCCCGCGCTGCCACCGCCAATGAACATCAGCACGGAGTGCAACACCAGCGACTCCAGCTCCAGTGCGCCAATGTCCACCGCGTTGAAGCCCGCCGTGCGCGCCGAGACCGAGGTGAACAGCGCCGCCAGCCACTGGTCGGTCAGACCCAGCGGACCGAGTGTCTTGGGGTTGTTGTGCTCCACCAGCCAGAGGGAGAGCGTTCCCAGCGCCACCAGCGCCGCCGAACCCCAGACCGTGAGCGTGGTGTGGATCGACCAGCGCGCGTGGCGCTTGCGGCGATTCGCCCACAGCTCGGTGATCACCGGGAAACCGAGCCCGCCCACCACAATGGCCAGCATCAGCGGACCCAGCACCCAGCCATCGGTCACGTGGCGCATCACGCTGTCGGGCCAGGTGGAAAACCCCGCATTGTTGTAGGCCGAAACCGAATGGAAGGCGCCCTGCCACAGCGCCTCGCGCCAACCCAGGCCCATGGTCGTGGCAAACCGGGCCGCCAGCCACAGCGCCACCACCGCCTCCACCACCACCGTCACCACCAGCACCATGCGCGCCACCGAGCGCACATCGCCCAGCGAGAGCGCATGGGTTTCCGACTGCAGCAACAGCCGCGTGCGCAGCTTCATGTGGCCACCGATCAGGAGCCCCATCAACGTGGCCGAGGTCATCATGCCGAAGCCGCCCAGCTGGAACAGCGCCATCACCAGGCCCTGGCCCAAAGGGCTCCAATAGGTGCCCGTGTCCACGACAACCAAGCCGGTGACACACACCGCCGAGGTGGCGGTGAACAGCGCCGTCAGCCACGGCGCGCTCTCGCCGCTGGCACTGGCCCAGGGCAACATCAGCAGCGCCGTGCCCAGCACGATGGTGGCCAGAAACGCCAGCGCCAGCACGGCGGCCGGGTGGGTGGGCAAGTGGCTTTTCGTCATCTGAGCATGGTGGTCCGGGCGACAGTCTGGCGACACGCGTCGTGTGTGGTCTGGCGCCTCATGCCTTGCGCCGGACCCACCAACCGCCGGTTGGCAAACGAAGCAGGTTCAGCATGTTTCCGGCCAGGATCAGGCCGACGCCCAGCGCCGTGAAGAGATCCAGCCGTTCCGAGTACGCCAGCCAGCCAACCAGCGCTGTCAGTGGCACACGCAGAAAGTCCATCGGCACGACAACCGTGGCGTCGGCATGCTGCATCGCCCTGGCAAAGCAGTAGTGCGAGTACGTGCCGCAGAACGCCACCACCACGACCCAAGCCCAGGCCTGCGGCGAAGGCCATTGCCAGACCAGGAGCGCCGGCACGAGCCCGATCGCGCTTTGCACCACCAACATCCAGAAGCTGATGGTGATGGCCGCGTCGGTGCGGGTGAGGGACTTCACCAGCACGACCGACACCGCGAAGCCCAGTGCAGAGCCCAGCGCAATGAGCTGGCCGAGGTCGAGTTCGCCCGCGCTGGGCCGCACGATCACCGCCACGCCCACCAGCCCCAGCAGCACGGCGATCCACTTCCGGGCGCTCATGCGTTCACCGAGAAAGACCACCGCCAGGGCGGCCGACCAGATCGGCATGGTGAATTCGATGGCGACCACCTGCGCGAGCGGGATCAGGGTCAGGGCCACGAACCAGCCGTATTGCGCGACATAGTGGATGGCGTTGCGCAGCGCGTGCTGGGGCAGCCGTTCGGTCCTGACCGCGGCCAGGCCGCCCGCTGCGCGCACCAGCGGCCACAGCATGGCCATGCCCAGGGTGGAGCGCAGCAGCATGATCTGGAACACCGACAGCTCGCGCGCGGCCTCGCGCCCGGCCACGGCGATCACCAGCATCAGGGTCAGCCAGCCGGCCATCCAGACGGCGGCTTGGGCGATGGATGTGTTGGGGCGGGAGGGCATCGGCAGGAGCATAGTGGATCGCCTGCACCCTGATCTTTCTGAGCCTACCCGCGCCGTGGCATCCGGAACGGCAGCATCGCCTGCACCACCGGGCGCAGCCAGCGGCGCATGTCCAGGCTTTCGTGTACCGCCGTCGCTGCCTGGCCCAGCAGTTCGGTCTGCAGCAGGGCGCGGGCGTAAAACGGGCCGTCTTCCATGCCTTGTGTCACCTGCGCCACGCCAGGTGCGTGGGCGCGGGTGCCGCGTTGCAGGCGCCATGCCGATGCGGACAAGTTTTGCGGCGGCGGTGCCTCAAAGGGGGTGGCCGCCGCGGCGCCGTTGAACAGCAGCGCCAGCGACAGGTCGCTGCCGTCGCTGCGGCTGGCGTCGTAGAGCACGGCGGAGCGCCCGTCGGCGAGGCTGGCGCGTGACCAGTCCCAGCGCCTGAAGTCGTCTGCCAGCGGGCGTTCGCCGCGGTTGTGGTCGAGGTAGGCGTGGCCCTCCCATGACAAGGACGGCGCGTCGAGCACGACGGTCACGCGTGCCTGCGGCGCCAGCGGCGTCCAGCGGTGGCGTCCACCGGCATCCAGCGCGTAGCGGTGGCTGTGCAGGGCGTGTGGGGTCAGCGTGATCTGGCCGCGCAGCGGGCGGCCCCAGGGCATGGTGCGCTCGCAGATGCCGATGTGCAGTTGCTGGCCGTCCCAGTGCACCTGGCTGGCGGCCAGTTGCAGGCGGTCGGCGCCGGCGTGCACCTGAGCGCGGCCGCGTTCGGTCATGGCCCAGCCGGTGGGCGCGCCGCTGCCGGGCCGGGCGTACAGGGCCACGTTCAGGGCGCAGTGGTTGAGCGCGGGCGCCACGCCGCTGCCCCGGCGGGCCCAGGCGTAATAGGGCGAAAACACGCTGCCGATGAAGGCGATGACCGTGAGGCCGTGCTGGCCGTCGTCGCTGAGTGCATCGAGGTACCACCAGGCGTAGCCGCCGTCGGGCACGGCGGTGTCGAAACGCAATGCACCGCTCATGCGGACCGCCTGTGGTCAGCCAGGCCCAAGTCGTGGGCCACACATTCGGCCGCGCGCTGGCCCGACAGCGCCGCCATCGGGACGCCGGGGCCGGGGTGCACGCCGCCGCCGGCCAGGTAGAGGCCGGGCAGGGCGCAGCGGGCACCGGCGCGCGCAAACGACGCCTGCCAGCCGTGCGAGGCGCGGCCGTACAACGCGCCGCCGCTGCCAGGGTAGCGGCGCTCGAAGTCGTGTGGCGTGCTGCGCCGCACCGTGCCTTGCTCCCAGGGCAGGGGCAGGCCACATTGCGCCAGGTGCGCCAGCATGCGCTGTTCGCAGGCGTCGGCGTTGACTTGTCCGTCCGTGGTGTCGCCGTCGGCCGGGGCGTTGACCAGGCACAGCAGCCGCTCGGTGTCGCTTGGCGTGTGGCCGTTTTCGCGGTCTTGTGCGCACACGTACACGGTGGGTTGCGTGGGCAGTCGGCGCTGGGCGAACAGCGCCCGGAATTCCCTGGGCGAGTCGTCTGAAAAGTACACGTTGTGGCGCAGCAGGTCGGCTTGCACACGCGGCAGCACCGCCGTCCAGGTGATGGCCGAGAGCGAGCGCCGCTGCGCTGTCACGGCGGGCGCCGCACGCTGCACCGCTGGCCCCAGGTGCCCCGCGGCCAGGGCCGACACATCGCCGTTGAACACCACGCAGCGCGCCGGCACCACTTCGCCGCTGGCCAGCACCACGCCGCTGATGCGCCCGCCCTGTTGTTGCAGCTCGCTCACGCGTGCGCCGCAGCGCACCAACACGCCCAACTCTGCCAGCCAGGTGGCCAGGGTGCTGGCCAGGCGGTGCATGCCGCCCGGCACCGACCACACGCCCTGCTGCTCCACGTGCGCCACCAGCATCAGCGTGGCGGGCGCCAGCAGCGGCGACGAACCGCAGTAGGTGGCGTAGCGGCCAAACAGCTGGCGCAGCCGGGCATCCTGAAAATGGCGGCCCAGCCCGTGCCACATGCTGCCAAAAGGCGAGATGCGCCCCAGGCCCGCCAGCCCGTGGGTGGCCACGCGCCAGCTCAGCGACACCGGGTTGGGCCGCTGCGCGTTCATGAAGCTGGGCAGCAAGGTGTCGTGCTGGGCGCGGGCGCGGGCGCTGAAGGCGCGGAAACCGCGTGCATCGGCCGCGCCGGCAAAACGCCCGATGGCGTCCACCGTGGCCTCGAAGTCGGCGAACAGATCGAGCTGGCTGCCATCGCGCCAGGTGTGGCGGGCCAGGGTGTGCAGCGGTGCCAGCGGCAGGGCGTCGTCCAGCCGTTTGCCCAGGCGGGCGGCCAGCGCATCGAAGACCCAGCGCATGGTGAAGACGGTGGGGCCGGCGTCCAGCCAGGTGCCGGCCAGCGGCTGCGCCTGCAGTTTGCCGCCGGGCGCGTCGGCGGCTTCCAGCACGGTCACGTCCAGCCCGTCGGCGGCCAGCCACAGGGCGGCCACCAGCCCGCCCACACCCGCGCCCACCACCACCACGCGGTCGCGGCGGGTGGCCCCGCTCATGCCTGGCGGCCTTGTGTAAACGTGGATTGACGGGTGAAGGACATGTGTCTATATTAGTTTACACCCGAGTATGACATGTGAACGTTACACATGCGCCCGGCCACAGGAGCGCCGCATGAAGATCATCTCCCGCATCGAGCAATCTCTGGCCGCGGCCATCGCCATGGGCGAGGACGCCACCTGTCCGCCCAAACTGGCCGGTGCCATCCGCCACGCGGTGTTTCCGGGCGGCGCGCGCATCCGGCCGCAGCTGTGCCTGGCCGTGGCCCACGCCTGTGGCGACGACGACCCGCTGCTGTCCGATGCCACCGCCGTGGCCATCGAGTTGCTGCACTGCGCCTCGCTGGTGCACGACGACCTGCCCTGTTTTGACAACGCTGCCACGCGCCGCGGTCGCGCCTCGGTGCAGTGGGCCTACGGGCCCAGCCTGGCGGTGCTGGCCGGTGACGCGCTGATCGTGCGCGCCTTTCAGACGCTGGCGATCTGCGCCCAGAACTCGCCCTTGCGCCTGGGCGGCCTGATGCTGACGGTGGGCGAGGGTGTGGGCACACCGCGCGGCATTGTGGCCGGTCAGGCCTGGGAGTCCGAAGCACGCGTCAACCTGGGCGACTACCAGCGCGCCAAAACCGGCGCCCTGTTTGTGGCGGCCACCGCCGGTGGCGCCCAGGCGGCCGGTGCCGACCCCGCGCCCTGGCGTGCCATGGGCGAGTGGCTGGGCGAGGCCTACCAGGTGGCCGACGACATCCGCGACGTGGCGGCCGACCCGGCCCTGCTGGGCAAACCCGTGGGCCGCGATGTGGTGCTGGGCCGGCCCAGCGCCGCCATTGAGCTGGGCCTGGGCGGCGCGCTGGCCCACTTCAAACACCTCATTGCCGCGGCCAGCGAATCGGTGCCCGACTGCCGTGGCGCCGCCCAGCTGCGCGCGCTGGTGGCGGCCGAATCGGAACGCCTGGTGCCGGTGGCCATGGCCGAAGCCCTGACGCGCCGCGTCCAGGCCGAGTCGGTGGCGGCGACCTGATCGACCCCCGCGTGAGCACCCAGCCGGCGCCGTCACCCCTGTCGGCGCCGCTGCGCCAGACGCTGAACTGGCGCGACCGCTGGCTGCTGTGGCGCAACCGGCAATTGGCCAGCCCCGGCTTCCAGCAACGCGCGGCGCGTTTTGTGTTGACACGGCCCGTGGCCCGCCAGCGCGCGGGCCAGCTGTTCGATCTGGTGGCGGGTTTTGTCTATTCGCAGGTCTTGCTGGCCTGCGTGCGCCTGCGCCTGTTTGACCGTCTGCACGACGCCCCAGAAGACGCGGCGGCACTTGCCGCACAACTCGACATGGAGCCCCATGCGATGACCCGTCTGTTGCAGGCAGGTTGTGCGCTGCGGTTGCTGCAACGCTTCAGCGATGGGCGCTACGGCCTGGGCGTGCTGGGCGCGCCCATGGTGGGCAACGCCGCGCTGGCCGCCATGGTGGAGCACCACGCCGTGCTCTACGCCGATCTGAGCGACCCGGTGGCCTTGCTGCGCGGGCAGGCCGGCGCGCAACAACTGGCCGGCTACTGGCCCTACGGCGGCACCACCGCGCCCGAGCAACTGGCGGGGGATCGGGTGGCGCCTTATTCGGCCCTGATGACCGCCTCGCAGCCGCTGGTGGCGAGCGAAATTCTGGACAGCCACGACTTCCGCGCGCATCGCCGGCTGCTCGACGTGGGCGGCGGCGAAGGCCGCTTTCTGATGGCCGCCGCGCAGCGCGCGCCCGAGCTGGCGCTGGCGCTGTTCGACCTGCCCGCCGTGGCGCAGCGCGCGCAGGTGGCACTGGACGCGGCCGGTCTGGCCGCGCGGGCACGCGCCCATGGCGGCGATTTTTTCAACGACCCGCTGCCCTACGGTGCCGACCTCATCACCCTCGTGCGGGTGGTGCACGACCACAACGACGGGCCAGTGAGCCGCCTGCTGCGCGCCGCGCACACCGCGTTGGTGCCCGGCGGCACGCTGCTGCTGGCCGAGCCCATGGCCGGCACCGCCAGCGCGCGCGCCATGGGCGACGCCTACTTTGGTTTCTACCTGCTGGCCATGGGCCACGGCCAGCCGCGCACCGGCCAGCGGCTGACCGAACTGCTGCAACAGGCCGGCTTTGCCGAGGTGCGCTTGCTGGCCAACGCCATGCCGCTGCAGACCAGCCTGTTGCTGGCCCGCAAGGGGCGCACTTGACACCGCGCCAAGTATTTACACCTTCGTGTGTAAATATAAGTTGACATCCATCAATGTAACGTCACAATGACATCATGAATTCGCCCTTCCACACCCAGGCCGTCGTGTTTGAAAGTCCGCAGCAGCTGGCTTTGAACAACCTGGCGCTGAACACGCCGGCCGATGCCGACGTGGTGGTGGAGATTGACTGGAGCGGCATCAGCACCGGCACCGAAAAATTGCTGTGGAACGGCCAGATGCCCAGCTTCCCCGGCATGGGCTATCCGCTGGTGCCGGGCTACGAGTCGGTGGGCCAGGTGGTCCACGCCGGCGCCGCTTCGGGCCGCCGTGTGGGCGACGCGGTGTTCGTGCCCGGCTCCAATGGTTTTGTGGACGCACGCGGCCTGTTTGGCGGCGCCGCCAAGCGCGTGGTGCTGCCGGGCGCGCGCACGCTGTCCATCGACGCGCAACTGGGCGAACGTGGCGTGCTGTTGGCCCTGGCCGCCACCGCACAACATGCGCTCGCCATGGCGCAGCAGACGCCGCAGCTCATCGTTGGTCACGGCGTGCTGGGCCGCATGGTGGCGCGCCTGGCCGTGATTGCCGGCGGCGCACCGGTGGTGTGGGACACCAACCCGCAGCGCCGCCAGGGCGGGCAGGGTTACGAGGTGCTCGACCCCGCCGCCGACCCGCGCCGCGACTACCGCAGCATCTGCGACGTGAGCGGCGACAGCGGCTTGCTCGATACCCTGATCGCGCGCCTGGCCCCTGGTGGCGAGGTGGTGCTGGCCGGCTTTTACGACCAGCCGCTGTCGTTTGCCTTCGCCCCGGCCTTCATGCGCGAAGCGCGCCTGCAGATCGCAGCGCAATGGCAAGCGGCCGACCTGCTGGCCGTGCGCGGCTTCATCGACACCGGCCGGCTGTCGCTGGACGGCCTCATCACACACCGCAGCGAGGCGCTCGACGCCGACGCCGCCTACCGCACCGCGTTTGGCGATCCCGCCTGTTTGAAGATGGTCCTCAACTGGAGCGCTTGCGCATGAACCCCGTCACCACCACCACTGTCGCACCCACCGTTTCATCGCCGATCAAGTTCATGATGAAAGAGCAACTGCGCGCCGAAGCCGCGGTGGAGCCCGATGCGGTGGCCACCGGCCCGGTGACCAAAGAGACCCAGATCATCGCCATCTACGGCAAAGGTGGCATCGGCAAGAGTTTCACCCTGGCCAACCTGAGCTACATGATGGCGCAGCAGGGCAAGAAGGTGCTGCTGATCGGCTGCGACCCCAAGAGCGACACCACCAGCCTGCTGTTCGGCGGGCGGGCCTGCCCCACCATCATCGAAACCTCGTCGAAGAAAAAGCTGGCCGGCGAAGCGGTGGCCATCGGCGACGTCTGCTTCAAGCGCGACGGTGTGTACGCGATGGAACTTGGCGGGCCCGAAGTGGGCCGCGGCTGCGGCGGGCGCGGCATCATCCACGGCTTCGAGCTGCTGGAGAAGCTGGGCTTTCACGAGTGGGGCTTTGACTACGTGCTGCTCGACTTCCTGGGCGACGTGGTGTGTGGCGGCTTCGGCCTGCCGATTGCGCGCGACATGTGCCAGAAGGTCATCGTCGTGGCCAGCAACGATCTGCAGTCGCTCTATGTGGCCAACAACGTGTGCAGCGCGGTGGAGTACTTCCGCAAGCTCGGCGGCAACGTGGGTGTGGCCGGCATGGTGATCAACCGCGACGACGGCACCGGCGAGGCGGCGGCGTTTGCCACCCAGGTCGGCATACCGGTGTTGTCCACCATTCCCGCCAACGAAGACATCCGCCGCAAGAGTGCCAGCTACGAAATCATCGGCCGCCCCGACTCGGTCTGGGGCCCCATGTTTGCCGAGCTGGCCGAGAACGTGGGCACCTCGCTGCCGGTGCGGCCCAAGCCCATGACACAAGACGCGTTGCTGGGCCTGTTCTCCGCCGCATCGGTGGGGCGCGACGTGGTGCTGGAGCCGGCCACGCAGTTCGACATGTGCGGCAAGAGCGAAGTCAACAAGCCCACGCTGGAAGTCGTCTACGACGAAGTCTGAGCACCACGCCATGAGCAAGACCATCCCTATCGTCCCGGTCAGTGCCGCAGGTGCGGCCGACACCGCCCCCGGCGTGGCCCAGACCACGCTCGAAGGCGACGGCATGGGCTGCCATGCCGGTGGCGACCAGCTGCTGGCCGCGGCCAAGGCGGCGGGCAAAAGCGAAACGCTGGCGCGCTACGCGCAGGACTACCCCAAGGACCCAAAAGCCGGCCCGCACGACCAGCCGCAAAGCATGTGCCCGGCCTTTGGTTCGCTGCGCGTGGGCCTGCGCATGCGCCGCACCGCCACCATCCTCAGCGGCTCGGCCTGCTGTGTGTACGGGCTGACCTTCACCTCGCACTTCTACGGTGCGCGCCGCAGCGTGGGCTACGTGCCTTTCAACAGTGAGAGCCTGGTCACCGGCAAGCTGTTCGAGGACATCCGCGACGCGGTCTACGCCCAGGCCGACCCCAACAAGCTCGACGCCATCGTCATCATCAACCTGTGTGTGCCCACCGCCAGCGGTGTGCCGCTGCAGATCCTGCCGCGCGACATCAACGGCGTGCGCGTGATCGGCATCGACGTGCCGGGTTTTGGTGTGCCCACGCACGCCGAGGCCAAGGACGTGCTGGCCGCGGCCATGCTCAAGTACGCCCGCAGCGAGATCGAAAGCGGCCCGGTGCAGGCGCCGCGCACCGGCAAGTCGGCCCTGCCCACCATCACCTTGCTGGGCGAGATGTTCCCGGCCGACCCGGTCATCATCGGCCGCATGCTGGCGCCCATGGGCCTGGCGGCCGGCCCGGTGGTGCCCACCCGTGAATGGCGCGAGCTGTACGCCGCGCTCGACTGTGCAGCGGTCGCCGCCATCCACCCCTTCTACACCGCCAGCCTGCGCGAGTTCGAGGCCGCCGGTCGGCCCATCGTCGGCTCGGCGCCGGTGGGCGCCGAGGGCACGCTGGCCTGGCTGCAAGCCGTGGGCGACAGCACCAACGTGCCGCAGGCGCAAATCGACGGCGTGAAGAACGCCATGCTGGGTGCCATACGCGGCGCGCTGGCCGCGTCGCCCATCAAGGGCCGCATCACGCTCAGTGGCTACGAAGGCTCCGAACTGCTGGTGGGCCGCCTGCTGGTGGAAAGCGGCGCCGACCTGCGCTACGTGGGCAGCGCCTGCCCCAGCACCCCATGGAACCAGGCCGACCGCGAGTGGCTGGAAAGCACGGGTGTGCACGTGCAGTTCCGCGCTTCGCTGGAGCATGACCTGGCCGCCATGGTGGAGTGGCAGCCCGATGTGGCGATTGGCACCACCCCGGTGGTGCAGGCCGCCAAGGAGCGCAGCATCCCGGGCCTGTACTTCACCAACCTGATTTCGGCCCGCCCGCTGATGGGGCCGGCCGGTGCTGGTTCGCTGGCCACGGTGATCAATGCGGCCATAGGCAACAAGGGGCGCTTCGACGCCATGTCGGCCTTCTTCGGAGGGGCTGGCAGGGGCCATGCCGCCGGTGTGTGGGAAGCCGCACAGGGCGTGCCGCAAGACCGGCCCGAGTTCAAGGCCGAACAACAACGCCTGGCGGCCAAGGCCGCCAAGAAGCGCAAAGCCGAGGAGATGGGCTGATGCTGGTACTCGACCACGATCGTGCCGGCGGCTACTGGGGCGCCGTCTATGTGTTCACCGCCATCAAGGGCCTGCAGGTGGTCATCGACGGCCCGGTGGGCTGCGAAAACCTGCCGGTGACCAGCGTGCTGCACTACACCGACGCGCTGCCGCCACACGAGCTGCCCATCGTCGTCACCGGCCTGGCCGAAGAGCAGCTGGGCCGCGAAGGCACCGAAGGCTCGATGCGCCGCGCCCACGCCACGCTGGACCCCGATCTGCCGGCGGTGGTGGTGACCGGTTCGATTGCCGAGATGATCGGCGGCGGCGTCACGCCACAAGGCACCAACCTGCAGCGTTTCCTGCCGCGCACCATCGACGAGGACCAGTGGCAGTGCGCCAACCGCGCCATGTTCTGGCTGTGGTCGGAGTACGGTGTGAAGCACGTGCCGGCGCGCAAGCCCGCCAGCGAACGGGCGCCTGGCGAGCGCCCGCGCGTCAACATCATCGGTCCGAGCTACGGTACCTTCAATTCGCCCAGCGACCTGGCCGAAATCCGCCGCCTGGTGCAAGGCATAGGCGCCGAGATCAACATGGTGTTTCCGCTCGGCAGCCACCTGGCCGACGTGTCGCGCCTGGTCGAGGCCGACGTCAACATCTGCATGTACCGCGAGTTCGGCCGCATGTTGTGCGAGGCACTGGAGCGGCCCTACCTGCAGGCGCCGATCGGCCTGCACAGCACCACGAAGTTTTTGCGCACGCTGGGCGAGCTGCTGGGGCTGGACTCCGAGCCCTTCATCGAGCGCGAGAAGCACAGCACCATCAAGCCGATCTGGGACCTGTGGCGCTCGGTGACGCAGGACTTTTTTGGCACCGCCAGTTTTGCGGTGGTGGCCAACGAAACCTATACCCGCGGCATACGCCACTTTCTTGAAGACGAGATGGGCCTGCCCTGCCAGTTTGCGGTGCCGCGCCTGCCGGGCGCCAAGACCGACAACGCCGAGGTGCGGCGCCTGACCACCGAGAAGACACCGCTGGTGATGTTCGGCAGCTACAACGAACGCATCTACCTGGCCGAGTGCGGCGGCGGCGGGATGATGAAGACCAGCTTCATCCCGGCCTCGTTCCCGCTGCCCATCATCCGCCGCCACACCGGCACGCCGTTCATGGGGTATTCGGGCGCCACCTACATCGTGCAGGAGCTGTGCAACGGCCTGTTCGACGCGCTGTTCCACATCCTGCCGCTGGGCACCGACCTGGACCGCGTGGACCCGACGCCGGCCCGGCTGGGCGAAGTGGCTGGTCGCGTTTGGGACGACGACGCGCAGGACTTGCTCGACGATTTTGTGCAGACCGAGCCGGTGCTGGTGCAGATATCGGCCGCCAAGCGCCTGCGCGACCGCTGCGAACACGACGCCCGCGTGGCCGGCGAAGAACGTGTCAGCGCCGAGCGCGTGCGCCGCTCGCGCGATGCACTCAGACAAGGGGTGGCGGCACGAACGCGCAGCACACCGCTTCAACACACATTGCAGACGCCCCGTGCGGCTGCACCAGATGTCGCGGCACCCGCCGCGTCAACCCCTCGCCGCGGGGGCGGTTCGCGGCAATGGCCGAAAGGCATTTAAGGAGAAATCACCATGGCAGACGGTAAAGGCGGCTCATTGTCCGGACTCTCGGACAGCGAAGCCAGAGAGTTTCATGGCATTTTCATCACCAGCTTCATTCTGTTCACGGTCGTCGCCGTGGTCGCGCACTTCCTCGCGTGGCAATGGCGTCCGTGGCTGCCGGGTGAGGGTGGCTACGCCATGATCGTTCACGACATCAAAGACGCAGCAGCCGCTTATTCGGCCATCGCGTTCAACGCCTAAGGAGAGCTCTTATGTGGCGCATATGGACTCTTTTCGATCCGCGCAGGACCCTGGTGGCCCTGTTCACGTTCCTGTTCGCTCTGGCGCTGGTGATTCACTTCATCCTGCTGAGCACCAACCGCTTCAACTGGCTCGAAGGCCCGGCGAAGGCCAAGACGGCAGTGTCGCAAAACGCGCCTATGCCCGGTGTTGTGACTGCTTCGAAGTAGCCACACGCGAGGACAGACGGGCCGGAATGCCCGAACAGCATTCCGACCCGCCTGCCCGCCCTCACCGTGGGGCAGTCACGGCGAGAACACAAGATTCTGGAGACCGACCATGTCCATGCTCAGTTTTGAAAGAAAGTACCGTGTACGCGGTGGCACCCTGCTCGGGGGTGACCTTTTTGACTTCTGGGTGGGACCGTTCTACGTCGGCTTCTTCGGCGTCACCACCATTTTCTTCAGCCTGGTCGGCACGCTGCTGATCGTCTGGGGCGCCTCTCAGGGGCCGACCTGGAACCTGTGGCAGATCAACATCGCACCCCCCGACCTGAGCTACGGCCTGGGCATGGCCCCGCTGATGGAAGGCGGCCTCTGGCAGCTCATCACGGTCTGTGCGCTCGGGGCCTTCAGCTCCTGGGCGCTGCGCGAGGTGGAGATCTGTCGAAAACTGGGCATGGGTTTCCATGTGCCGGTGGCCTTCTCGTTTGCCATCTTTGCCTACTTCACGCTGGTGGTGATCCGTCCCGTGCTGCTGGGCGCCTGGGGCCACGGTTTCCCCTACGGCATCATGAGCCACCTGGACTGGGTGTCCAACACCGGCTACCAGTACCTGCACTTCCACTACAACCCGGCGCATATGCTGGCGGTGAGCTTCTTCTTCGCCACCACCTTCGCGCTGTCGCTGCACGGGGCTTTGATCCTCTCGGCCACCAACCCCGCCGAGGGTGAGGTGGTGAAGACGCCCGAGCACGAAAACACCTTCTTCCGCGACACCATCGGTTACTCCATCGGCACGCTGGGCATCCACCGCCTGGGCCTGTTCCTGGCGCTGTCTGCGGGTTTCTGGAGCGCCATCTGCATCGTCATCAGCGGCCCCTTCTGGACCCGTGGATGGCCCGAGTGGTGGAGCTGGTGGCTCAACCTGCCCATCTGGCGTTGACACCACCCCACACACCGCGAGGAGAACACCATGGCCACCGAATACCTCAACCTGTTCACACGGGTACAAGTGCAAGCCCCCTCCTACCCCGGCGTGCCGCTGGAGCGGGGCAACAAGGAGCGTGAAGGTCCACCGATCCACATGCACCTGCTGGGCCGCCTGGGCGACGCGCAGATCGGCCCCTTTTACCTGGGCTGGTTCGGCCTGGCGTCGCTGCTCTGCGGCTTCATCGCCCTGGAGATCATTGGCCTGAACATGTGGGCCTCGGTCAACTGGGACCCGATCCAGTTTGTGCGCCAGCTGCCGTGGCTGGCACTGGAGCCGCCATCGCCCGCCTACGGCCTGTCGATACCGCCGCTCAACGAGGGCGGCTGGTGGCTGATGGCGGGTTTCTTCCTGACCCTGGCGATTCTGCTGTGGTGGGTGCGCATGTACCGCCGCGCCCGCGCCCTGGGCATGGGCACGCATGTGGCCTGGGCCTTTGCGGCGGCCATCTGGCTGTACCTGGTGCTGGGCTTCATCCGCCCGCTGCTGGTGGGCAACTGGGGTGAAGCGGTGCCCTTCGGCCTGTTCCCCCACCTGGACTGGACGGCGGCCTTCTCCATCCGCTACGGCAACCTGTTCTACAACCCCTTCCACATGCTGTCGATCGCCTTCCTGTACGGCGCCACGCTGCTGTTTGCCATGCACGGCGCCACCATCCTGGCGGTCAGCCGGTTCGGCGGTGAACGCGAGATCGAGCAGATCGTGGACCGCGGCACGGCCTCCGAACGCGCGGCCCTGTTCTGGCGCTGGACCATGGGGTTCAACGCCACGATGGAATCGATTCACCGCTGGGCCTGGTGGTTCGCGGTGCTGTGCCCGCTGACGGGCGGCATCGGCATCCTGCTGACCGGCACCGTGGTGGACAACTGGTACCTGTGGGCCGTCAAGCACGGTGTCGCGCCCACCTATCCGGCGGTCTTCGCACCCGTGATGGACCCCTCAATGCTGCAAGGAGTCAAGCCATGAACGCCAACCGATTCGCCGCCGGCGCCTGCCTGGCGCTGACCCTGTTCGTGGCCGGCTGCGAGAGGCCGCCGATCGATACCGTGCAGCGCGGCTATCGCGGCACCGGCATGGTCGAGGTGTACAACCCGCGCCTGCTGGCCAAGGAGGGTGCGCTCAACACGCCGCCGGCGGTGCAGCCGGCCATTCCTTCGGCGCCCGACGGCCCAAAGGCAGGCCAGGTGTTCCAGAACGTCAAGGTGTTGGGTGACGTGGGCGTGGGCGAGTTCACGCGCCTGATGCTGGCCATGACCGCCTGGGTGTCGCCGCAGCAGGGCTGCACGTACTGCCACGCCGGCGACAACATGGCGTCCGACGCGCTCTACACCAAGGTGGTGGCGCGCCGCATGCTGGAGATGACGCGCCAGATCAACTCCGGCTGGAAGACCCACGTCGCGGAAACCGGCGTAACCTGCTTCACCTGCCACCGCGGCCAGCCCGTGCCGGCGCAGGCCTGGTCGGCTCCGGCCGGGCAGAAGCAGGCGGGACGCGCTGTCGGCGACGACCAGGGGCAGAACAAGCCATCGGCCACCACTGGTCTGACCTCCTTGCCCTACGACCCGCTGTCACCGTTCCTGATGTCGTCAGCCGACATCCGCGTGATCGGTAACAGCGCGCTGCCCGCTGGCAACCGGCAGTCGATCAAGCAGACCGAGTACACCTACGGGCTGATGATGCACATGTCGGACTCGCTGGGCGTCAACTGCACCTATTGCCACGATTCGCGCTCCTTCGCGTCCTGGGAGGCGAGCACGCCGCAGCGTTCGGTCGCCTGGTACGGCATCCGCATGGCGCGCGACCTGAACACCAACTACCTCGATCCGCTCAAGGCGACCTACCCGCCGAATCGCCTGGGACCCACGGGCGACGCACCCAAGCTCAATTGCGCGACTTGCCACCAGGGCGCGTACAAGCCGCTGTATGGGGCGAACATGCTGAAGGACCATCCGGAGCTGGCTGGCGGCCGGTCTGTTGCTGCAGTGGCAGCGGTGCCGGGTGCGCCGGTGGTGCCGGCGGCGAAGTAGACCGGCGGCTGGGCGGCTGGGCGACGGGTTGCGCGGCGAAGCCGCGTGCCTGTGTGCCGTGGCCGCTTCAGTGAAGCGGTCGGCACTTCGTGTCCGACTTCCCTGCGCTGCTCGACCTTGCGGCGCACTGCGCAACTCGCTACGCGCCCCGAAGGGCGCTTCGCTCAGACAGGCGCAGTGAGTCAGTTAACGAAGTGCGCTGCGCGCGCCGCCACAAGGTCTGCGCTGCTCGGCGCTTCACAGGCGCGGCCCCGGCACACAGGCACCCGGCTTCGCAGGGGAGTTTTCTCGTTGCGCGCTTCGTTACTGACTCACTGCGCCTGTTTGAGCGAAGCGCCCTTTGGGGCGCGTAGCGAGTTGCGGAGG
>JAUYSB010000197.1 GCA_030696525.1 Hydrogenophaga sp.
AGGCGAAATGCCTGTTGCAGGCCAGCGCTGAACGTGGCCGCAATGGCCAGCGCATGAGCGTAGGCGGATGCATCGAGTCGCAGCAGGCTGGCCGCCGAAGCGGCAGCACCAAACACACCGACGGTGCCGGTGTTGTGCCAGAACTTGTAATGAGGCCGACCTAACACCACGCCGATGCGAGTGGATATCTCGTAGCCTAGCACCACAGCCCGCAACAAGTCGGCTCCGGATGCCCTGCAGGTGTGAGCCATGGACAACGCGGCCGCGATGGTTGCGGCCCCCGGGTGGTACATCGCATCACGAAAGGAGTCATCGACTTCCGCTGCATGGGCTGCCGTCCCTTGGAACAGCGCGGCGGCCCTGGGTGAGGCCTGTCGCCCACCCACAATGCGGGAGTCACCCCGGTCGAAATCATCGCTCAGCACATCGGCCAATATCTTCACCGAAGGCATCGCCAGGCCAGGGTAATACGACGCATACCAATCCACCAAAGCGCGCTCTGCATGGTGTGCGACCTCCGCGGGGAGTGGTTGGTTTGCGAAAGCAGTTGCGTAGCGTGCAAAGGTCTCCGTCACATACATGTTCATCTTCCTGTGGTGAGCAACTGGCTGAGTTGCTGTGTGGATGCCTGGCTACCGTCCGGTTTGTTGACGCGCGCGAGCCCGGCCTTGGCCGTTGACCAGCACCTGCCGGTAACGGGCGGGCGCACCACCCGCACAACGGCAGACATCTTGAACCTTCAAGCCAACACGGCCACGCCGTCAGCTGCGCGCACACCTTGGCCACGGGGCAACACAAACACCGGGTTGATTTCCGCTTCCAGGAGCCGCTCACCGAGTTGGGCGGCCATGTTGGAAAACGCCACGATGGTGTTCACCAGCGCTTCGACATCTGCCTTGGGGCGCCCACGGAAGCCGTCCAACAACGGCCAGGTCTTGAGCTCCTGAGCCATGGACAAGGCGTCGTCACGGCTCAAGCCACCTTGCGCAGGCAAGAGGCGCATGGTCGTGTCTTTGAACAGTTCTGCGGTCACGCCGCCCATGCCGAGCATGACCGCGGTGCCCAGACTGTCTCGGTGCATGCCGAGAATCAGCTCCACACCGCCGTTCACCATGCTCTGAACCAGGAAGCGCTCCGGCGTCACGCCGGCCTTGGCTTTGACGTCCGTCACCATCTGTCCCAGACGTTCGGCCATGGTCTCGGGAACCAGACCAACGGCCACGCCACCCACATCGCTTTTGTGTGTGATGTGCGACGACAAAATTTTCAACACGGTCTTGCCACCCAACTCACGTGCGGCGGCTTCGGCTTCGGCAGCCGACGTGACCACCAACTCGGCGGCACAAGGAATCCCGAACTGGCGGAACAGTGTTTTTGCCTGTGCTTCGTCGAGCGAGCCGGAAGGCAGATGGCCCACCTCGATGGGAGCCCCCGCTTTGGCAGGCGCCATCTCCGGCTTGAAGGCACCCACCTTCAGCATGCCATCCAGAGCGGCGGTGCAGCTTTCGGCAGCCGCAAATGCGGGCACACCGTTGCGCGTGAGCAGAGCGCCCACCTCGGGTGCGTGGGGACTCACGTAAGCCAGGATGGGCTTGTCAGAGTTGGGCAGGCAGTCCCTGATGGCGCTGGCCATCAGCTCGGGCATGGCAAGGCTGGACGAGCCCACGATGATGACCAGCGCGTCGTAACTAGGGCTGGCCAGCAGCGCATTGATGGCCCCTCGTAGCAAGTCGGGGCGCAAGCCGGCAAGTGTCACGTCAATCGGGTTGCGGTCTAACACGGCCTCGCTGCCGGTCTGCAAATCGCGCAGCGCCTGTGCGGTGGCGGCGTCCGGTGCGGGCGTATCGAACCCGGCCACGCCCAGGTCATCCGACACCAGGGTGCCGGCACCGCCTGTCGACGTGAGAATCGCCACGCGACGGCCACGGAGTTTTCGGCCTGTCGACAGCGCTGCCGGGACATCCAGCAAGTCCGCGAAGCTGCGTGCACGGATGACGCCTACCTGCTTGAAGAGAGCGTCGTACATGCGGTCAGCGCCCGCCATGGCACCCGTGTGTGACACGGCGGCTTGGGCGCCAGCCTCGGAGCGGCCAATCTTGAAAGCCACAACAGGCTTGCCCGCACGAGCAGCCTTCAGGCAGGCCGCACGGAATTTCTCGGGGTTGCGGACGGTTTCAATATAGAGCGCAATGACCTGGGTGGCGGGGTCATCGGCCAGGTGGTCGATGAAGTCCGCGAGTTCCAGGTCCACCTCGTTGCTGGTGGAAATCAGCTTGGACAAACCCACCCCGCGCGCGGCTGCCCGCGACAGCAGCGAGCCGAGAATGCCGCCGCTTTGCGACACCACACCGATGCTCCCGGTGGGGAACTCGTCCATCTCCAGTGCCCCGGTGGCCGAAAGCACGATGGCATCGGTGAGGTTCACCAACCCGATGGTGTTCGGGCCCAGGATGCGCATGGAACCCGCCGCCTCCACCAGTTGCTTCTGGCGGCGAGCGCCTTCTTCACCGGTTTCCGTGTAGCCGCTGGCCAGCACGATGGCCGCCGCACAGCCCCGGGCGGCAAGGTCGCGCACAGCGAGGTGCGCGCGCTCGGCACCCAACAGCACGATGGCTACGTCGGGCACCTCAGGCAGAGAGGCGACGTCCGGGTAGCAAGGCAGGTCACCGATACGGTCCGCCTTCGGGTTCACCGGATAAATAGCCCCGGCGAAACCATGCTTCTGCAGATAGGCCACAGGCCGTCCTGCGGTTTTGGTCGGGTCGGCGGAGGCACCAATCACAGCAACGCTGCGGGGTTGGAGTAAACGGGAAATGGCATCCATGGCGTTCACTCCTTTGTCGCCGTTTTGGCCAGAAAGGCCTCCACCGATGCACGGTGCTCGCTGCTGGTGTAGCAGATACCTTGCGCCTGGCTGCCCTGCGCGAACACATCGTGCGATGACAGCTCGAAGCTCTGGTTGAGGATGGTCTTGGTCAGTGCCAATGCAGTGCTAGATGCCTGGCTGAGCTCGACGGCCCATGCCTGCGCATCTGCCAGCAGGGTGTCAGCGCTGGACTTGCGGTCAATGATGCCCAGAGCGAGGGCCTCGTCGGCCTTGACTTGGCGACCGGTGAAGATGAGTTCCTTGGCCTTCGCCAGACCGACGCGCCGCGGCAGGAAGTACATGCCGCCGCCGTCCGGAATGATGCCGCGCAACACGTACGACCAGGCGAAGCTCGCCCATTCGCTGGCGATGACAAAGTCGCAGGCCATGGCTGTGTCGGCCCCCAGTCCGGATGCGGCTCCGTTGACGGCCGCAATCACCGGCTTGGGCATGGTGTGAAGCAAGGCTTGTGTGTGGTGCACCCGTTGCTGACGGTGCCAGCCATTGAAACCCACCTCACCCGAAGGCGCATTCATGCGCTTTTGCATTCCGCTGATGTCGCCCCCCGCACAAAAACCTTTGCCGGCACCCGTCAGCACCAGCGCCTTGATGGCTTTGTCGGCAGCCACGGTTTCGAGCGCCTCGATGAACTCCGTGCGCATCTCGTCGCTCATGGCATTTCGTTTGTCGGGGCGGTTGAAGGTGATGGTCGCGATGGCGTTCTCGACCTTGTAATCAAGCAGCGCGTATGTCATGGGAGCTCCGGAACAAAAAGAGAAAAAGGGAAGGTGGGCGGCATTCGCCTGTGGGTCTGGCTACCGAGGCTCAGTCGGCCTTGATGTTGTTTTCCTTGACGACTTTTTGCCAACGTGCCTCTTCGGCCTTCACGTAGCGGTCGAACTCGGCAGGGTCTGAGGCGGTGATGACCAACCCTTCGTGCGCCACCTTTTGAACAAACTCCGGACTCTGGGCAGCTTTCTTGACGGCCGCGTTGAGCTTGGCAACCACGGGGACCGGTGTGCCTGCCGGAACAAAGAAGCCATACCAACTTTCAACAGAGTAGCCTGGAACAGTTGAGGCGACGGTGGGAATGCCTTTGAACGCGGGAGAAGGTTCTGGCGACGTCACCGCCAAGGCACGCAGCTTGCCTTGGTCAACAAAAGAGGCAACGGCGGCAGCCGTACCAAAAAACATGTCCACCTGGCCGCCGAGCAGGTCGGTCATGGCCGGCCCTGCACCCCGGTAAGGAATGTGCAGCAACTCCACCTTGGACAGGTTGGTAAACAGCTCACCAGCGAGGTGGGCAGAGGTGCCGTTGCCCTGCGAGGCGTAGCTCAGGCGTTTGCCAGCCTTGGCCGCATCCAGGATGTCTTTGACAGATTTAAAAGGGCTCTCGTTGCGAACAACCAGCACATTGGGACCCTTGCCAATCAGGCTGACCGGCGCGAAAGCCGTGGCGTTGTTGTAGGGCAGTTTGGCCAGCATGCTGGGGTTGACCGCATGCGCCAGGGTGGCAATCACCAAGGTGTAGCCATCGGGCGCACTTTTGGCAACGAAGTCGGTGCCAATCAAGGTGCCGGCGCCCGGCTTGTTTTCAATGATGACAGACTGCCCCAGCTCTTTGGACATGCCATGTCCGAGCGTGCGAGCTATCAAATCAGTCCCGCCACCTGGAGCGAATGGCACCACAATTTTGACGGGACGGTCTGGGAACTGGGCAAATGCCGGGGCAGCCAGTGTCGCCAGTCCGACGATGGCGGTGGTTGCCGCGATGCGCAGCGCAGAGGCGAAAGATGTCATGGGTGTCTCCAATGGGTTGAGAAATCCAGAAGTCGTTTTTGAGCTCCCGGTGAGGTTCTCAGCTTAGGTCCGAGTGGCATTTTTTTGACCAGGCAAATTCCAAAGAGTGGAATTTGAAATCGCGTTCGACTACCCTATGCAGTGCTGCAATTTGGCAGCTGGTTGTTTGAAGGCGAGACATGAACGCTGCAGAGGCACTCATCGAAAACCCTGGACGGTCGGCATCCAACCGTTCACTGCTGCGAGGCGCAGACATCCTGAGGGCGTTCAAGCCGGGGTCGGACCTGCTCGGCAACAGTGAACTGGCCGAACGCACGGGGCTCTCCAACTCGACGGTCAGCCGATTGACCCAGACACTGGTGGCCGCCGGCCTGTTGCAGCAAGACAGAAGCCGTCGCGCCTATCGGCTGGCGCCATTGGTCTTGAGCCTTGCGCATGCCATGCGTTCCGGCTCACTGGTATTGACCGCCGCCGCCCCCCACATGCGCGCCCTAGCCGAGAAGGAAAAAATCAACGTAGGGCTAGCGTCTCCAGACCGCGATGAGATGGTCTACGTCGAGTCCATCCGTTACGCACGCAGAGTTGCCTTGCGGAGTGTCGTTTCCGGCCAGCGGATTCCCATGGAGCTCACCTCGCTGGGGCGGGCGTACCTTGCAACCGTCGCAGCAGAAAAGCGGAGCGCGCTTGACGCCGTCTTCGCGCAGCGCAATGGCAAAAGCTGGCCGTCTATCTGCGCGTCCATCGAGACGGCTGTGAAAATGGTGAAAGAAAAGGGGTTTTGCAGTGCGAGCTGGCAGCCCGAAGTTGTCGCGCTGTCCACACCATTGAACGGGCCGGATGGCATCTACGTTTTGAACGTGAGCATGTCGACCCAAGAAAGTCTGGAATCGGTCGAAGGCCGTCTGGCAGCGAAGCTACTCGACCTCAGGGCACGCGTTACCCATGACATTCAAAAGCTTCATGGCTGATTTGGTTTCAGATTGGGCATCGAAAGCGTGATTGCGTCCACAGAGCGCCGGACACATTGAGCGAAGCGCAGCACCGCCACCCCGACAACTGCGAACAATGACAGCCACCCGGGTATGGGGGATTTGGCGGTTGATAGCTTTTGCCAACTCAATGGAAAAGACCCATACGTTTCTCAACTTATGGGTCTTTTTTCTCAGCTTATGCGTCCACCTACATTCATGGTCACACGTCGATGTTCCCCGCCCGCAACGCGTTGTTCTCAATGAAGAATCGACGTGGCTCGACCTCGTCGCCCATCAGCATGGTGAACACCTTGTCGGCCTCGATGGCGTCTTCGATCTGCACGCGCAGCAGGCGGCGCACGGTGGGGTCCATGGTGGTTTCCCACAGCTGCTCGGGGTTCATCTCGCCCAGGCCTTTGTAGCGCTGGCGGGCGGTGATGCGTTCGGCTTCGCTGATCAGCCACTTCATGGCCAGGCGGAAGTCGCCCACGCGTTCTTCCTTCTGCTTGTCGCCTTCGCCGCGCATGACCTTGGCGCCTTCGCCCAGCAAACCCCGGAAGGTGTTGGCCGCTTCGGCCAGGGCGGCGTAGTCGGCGCCGTGCACGAAGTCCTGCGTGATGACGCTGCTCTTGATGTTGCCGTGGTGGCGGCGGCTGATGCGCAGGATGGGTTTGTCGGTGCGCACGTCGAACTCGGCCGCCACCTCGGCGGGCACGCCGGTGAGGTTGAGTTCGCGCAGGGCCACCTGCAGGGCGGCTGCGCTTTGGGCTGCACCTTCCATGTCGTCAAGCTGCAGCACCACGCCGTCGGCCACGGCGCGCAGGGCTTCCGCGTCCATGAAGGCAGAGAGGCGGGCAATCACCGCTTCGGCCACCTGGTGTTTGCGCGCCAGTTCGCCCAGGGTGTCGCCACTCAACAAGGTGGGCGTGGCGCCACCCGTGCTGACGCTGGCGTCCTTCAAGGCGATGCGCAGCAGGAAACCGTCGAGCGCGGACGCGTCTTTGAGGTACAGCTCTTCCTTGCCGGCCTTCACCTTGTACAGCGGCGGCTGGGCGATGTAGATGTGGCCACGCTCAACCAGCTCGGGCATCTGGCGGTAGAAGAAGGTCAGCAGCAAGGTGCGGATGTGGGCGCCGTCCACGTCGGCGTCGGTCATGATGATGATGCGGTGGTAGCGCAGCTTGTCGATGTTGAAATCGTCGGCACCGCTTTTGCCCTTGGGGTTGTACTCGTCGGCGCTGGACTTGCCGATGCCGGTGCCCAGGGCCGTGATGAGCGTGAGGATTTCGTTGCTGGTCAGCAGCTTCTCATAGCGGGCTTTTTCGACGTTCAAAATCTTGCCGCGCAGGGGCAGGATGGCCTGGAATTTGCGGTCGCGGCCCTGTTTGGCGGAGCCACCGGCGGAGTCGCCCTCGACGATGTAGATTTCGCACAGCGCAGGGTCTTTTTCCTGGCAATCGGCCAGTTTGCCGGGCAGGCCCATGCCGTCGAGCACGCCCTTGCGGCGCGTCATTTCGCGGGCCTTGCGGGCGGCTTCGCGGGCACGCGCGGCCTCCACGATCTTGCCGCACAAAATCTTGGCGTCGATGGGGCGTTCTTCGAGGAACTCGGTCAGCGTCTTGGCGACGATGTCTTCCACCGGCGCGCGCACTTCCGACGACACCAACTTGTCCTTGGTCTGGCTGCTGAACTTGGGCTCGGGCACCTTGACGCTGAGCACACAGCACAGGCCTTCGCGCATGTCGTCGCCGCTGACCTCGACCTTGGCCTTCTTCGCCAGGTCGTTTTGTTCGATGTATTTGCCGATCACGCGCGTCATGGCGGCGCGCAGGCCGGTGAGGTGGGTGCCGCCGTCGCGCTGCGGGATGTTGTTGGTGAAGCAGAGCACGTTTTCGTTGTAGCTCTCGTTCCACTGCATGGCCACTTCGACACCGATTTCGGTGCCGGGGATGCCGCCGTAGCTGTCAGCCGGGCGGGTGCCGGTGGCGTGGAAGGTGGTGGGGTGCAACACCTTCTTGCCCTGGTTGATGAACTCCACGAAGCCCTTGACGCCGCCGGCGCCCGAGAAGTCGTCTTCCTTGCCACTGCGTTCGTCCTTCAGGCGGATGCGCACGCCGTTGTTGAGGAAGCTGAGTTCACGCAGCCGCTTGGCTAGGATCTCGTAGTGGAAGTCGTTGTTCTCTTTGAAGATGTCGGTGTCGGGCAGGAAGTGCACCTCGGTGCCGCGTTTTTCGGTGGCGCCGGTCACCTTCATGGGCGAAACCTCGAAGCCGTCCACGGTTTCGAGCACGCGGTTCTGCACAAAACCGCGCGCGAATTCGAGGCTGTGCACCTTGCCTTCGCGGCGCACCGTCAGGCGCAGCCATTTGCTGAGCGCGTTCACGCAGCTCACGCCCACGCCGTGCAGGCCGCCCGAGACCTTGTAGCTGTTCTGGTTGAACTTGCCGCCCGCGTGCAACTCGGTCAGCGCGATTTCGGACGCGCTGCGCTTGGGCTCGTGT
>JAUYSB010000242.1 GCA_030696525.1 Hydrogenophaga sp.
ACCGGCCTGTGGTTGCGCGTGCTGCCGCCCATCCTCGGCCTGGGCCTGCTGGTGGGCATTTGGGCCCTCGTGTCGGTGTCCACGGGCAGCAGCATCCCGTCGCCGGCCACCACCTTCACCCAGGCCGTCACCCTCTTCAGCGACCCCTTCTACCGCAACGGCCCCAACGACCAGGGCGTGGGCTGGACCGTGTTGATGTCGCTGCAGCGTGTGGCCATCGGTTTCGGCATGGCCGCAGCGGTGGGCATCCCGGCTGGCTTCATGATCGGGCGCTTCGAGTTTCTCTCTCGCATGTTCAACCCGCTGATCAGCCTGTTGCGCCCGGTCTCGCCGCTGGCCTGGCTGCCCATCGGCCTGCTGGTGTTCAAAGGCGCCAACCCGGCCGCCATCTGGACCATCTTCATCTGCTCCATCTGGCCCATGGTCATCAACACCGCGGTGGGCGTGCAGCGCGTGCCGCAGGACTACATGAACGTGGCCCGCGTGCTCAACCTCAGCGAATGGAAGATCCTGACCAAGATCCTCTTCCCCGCCGTGCTGCCCTACATGCTGACGGGCGTGCGCCTGGCCGTGGGCACGGCCTGGCTGGTGATCGTCGCGGCCGAGATGCTGACCGGCGGCGTGGGCATCGGCTTCTGGGTCTGGGACGAGTGGAACAACCTGAACGTCACCAACATCATCATCGCGATCTTCGTCATCGGCATCGTCGGCCTGGTGCTCGAGTTCGCACTCATCAAGCTGGCCACGGCCTTCACGTTCGACGAGGTGAAATCATGAGCGACAACCTGACCAGCAAGTACATCGAAATCCAGAACGTCGAACAGACCTTCAAAACCAAGAAGGGCTTGTTCCCCGCGTTGAAGGACATCAACTTGACCGTGGCCAAGGGTGAGTTCGTGGCGCTGATCGGCCACTCGGGCTGTGGCAAGTCCACCCTGCTCAACCTGATCGCCGGCCTGACCACGCCCACCAGCGGCATGCTGCTGTGCGACAACCGCGAGATCGCCGGCCCCGGCCCCGAGCGCGCGGTGGTGTTCCAGAACCATTCGCTGCTGCCCTGGCTGACCTGCTTCGATAACGTGTACCTGGCGGTGGAGCGCGTGTTTGGTGCCACCGAAAACCGCGCCCAGCTCAAGGCCCGCACCGACGCGGCCCTGGCCTTGGTGGGCCTCACACCCGCCGCGCAAAAACGTCCGGGCGAAATCTCGGGCGGCATGAAGCAGCGCGTGGGCATCGCCCGGGCGCTCTCCATGGAGCCCAAGGTGCTGCTGATGGACGAGCCCTTTGGCGCGCTCGACGCCCTGACCCGCGCCAAGCTGCAGGACGAACTGCTGGACATCGTGGCCCAGACCCAGGCCACGGTGGTGATGGTGACCCACGACGTGGACGAGGCCGTGCTGCTGAGCGACAAGATCGTGATGATGACCAACGGCCCGGCCGCCACCATCGGCGAAGTCCTCACAGTGGACCTGCCACGCCCGCGCAACCGTGTAGCTCTGGCCGACGACGCGCAGTACCAGCGCTGCCGCAAGGCCGTGATCGACTTCCTCTACACCCGCCAGGCACACGTGGAAAAGGTCGCCTGAGCGTTGACGGATCGCCGGGCGCGGCGGCCCCGCCGTCAGACGCCTGCAGTGAGGGCCAGCACCCGCGCCGCCACCAGGTCCAGGCTCGGCCGGGCGTTGCCCTGTTTGTCGGTCCACACCTTGGGGCTGAGCGCGCCCGTCAGGCTGAGCGCATCGCCATCGGCCAGGGTCAGCAGCGCGGCGCAGGCCGCGTCGTCGAACGCGATGACGTTGACAATGAATTCCTCGTCGCCCTTGCTGCGCGCCAGCACGCGGGCCACAATGAACTCGCGCCCGGTCTTGTCCATGCGCCGCGAGGCATCACCCATCAGGTGGCCGGCAATCAAAGCTTCGATCATGTGTGTGCCATCGGGTTGTTGGAAACGCTGAGCATCAGCGAGGCCGCTCGAAACCGGCCGCCGCCCAGGCCTGGGCGCTGTCCACGCTGAGTTTGAAGGTCGGCGCCACCGGCACACAGGCCAGTTCCTCGTTCAGATCGTCCACGGCGCGCAGGGTCGCGGTGGCGCCTTCCTCGTCGGGCACGATGCTCATCTCCACGCGGATGCGGCGGCCATCCACCGCCACACTCACGTTCTTGTTGAGCGCCGCGTGGCGTTGCTGCTCGGAGCGCCGGATGACCTCCTTGGCGGTCTTGACCAGCGTGTTGAACGCTGCCGTGTCCAACGGCTTGGGGTTTTTCTTGTCGCGCCCCATGGTCCACGGGCCCACCAGGGCCGGCTCGGTCTCGCCATCCAGGTACATGGCCACCGCCCAGCCATCGTCGTCTTCGTTCTTGATCACGCGTGCGGTCCAGTGCCCGTCGCTCCACAGGCGGTCTTGGTGCAGGGCTTCTGGTTGCGCTTGGGTCTCGTCGGTCATGCGGGGATGGTAATCGCCGGCGGGCACCCCGCACTCCAGGCGCGCCCAGCCGCCGTTTTGGTGCATGGCGCACGACATCGGGCACCTGTCTGCGGCGCACTGGCCCTTCGGCCCCACGCAAACAAGGCGCGAAGGCATGGCACAGCTTTTGCATTACTCCCGGCAGACGCAACGATGCGTCCCGCCCCGACCGCAGCGACGGGGCCCGTGTGCACAACGACGTGCGCATTGATGACAGCGGCCCGCCTGACCGCGTGCCCAACGCCGGCCCATGGGCCGAGCTGCAACCCGCCCCGACTCAATTTTTGTGGTTCATCCGCCGCGCCCCGTTGCGCGCTGATGCACCGACCACACGACGTTTTCCGTTTCAAGCGAACCACTGACAGGAGCAGCCGCGATGAAGAAATCCAAACTGGTGATGGTGGGCAACGGCATGGCCGGTGTGCGCACGCTGGAGGAGCTGATCAAAATCGCTCCCGAGTTTTACGACATCACCGTCTTCGGCGCCGAGCCCCACCCCAACTACAACCGCATCCTGCTGTCGCCGGTGCTGGCCGGCGAGCAGACGCTGGAGGAGATCGTCCTCAACGACTGGTCCTGGTACACCGACAACGGCGTCACGCTGCACGCGGGCTTCAAGGTGACCGAGGTGGACCGCATCAAGCGCGTGGTGCATGCGGTCGGCCCGAATGGCGAGCAGGTCTCGGCCGAGTACGACCGCCTGATCATGGCCACCGGCTCCAACCCCTTCATCCTGCCCATCCCCGGCAAGGACTTGAAGGGCGTGTTGGCCTACCGAGACATCGCCGACACCCAGGCCATGATAGCTGCCGCCGCGCAGTACAAACACGCGGTCGTCATTGGCGGCGGCCTGCTGGGCCTGGAGGCGGCCAACGGCCTGATGAAGCGTGGCATGAGCGTGAGCGTGGTGCACGTCGCGCCCTGGCTGATGGAGCGGCAACTGGACGACGTGGCGGGCAAGCTGCTGCAGAAGTCGCTGGAAGAGCGCGGCATGAAGTTCCTCATCGGCGCGCAGACGCAGGAGCTGGTAGGTGGTGAGGACGGCCGCATCAAGGCCATCCGCTTCAAGGACGGCACCGAACTGCCAGCGGACCTGCTGGTGATGGCCGTGGGCATACGCCCCAACACGGCGCTGGCCGAAAGCATGCGCCTGCACGTCAACAAGGGCATTGTGGTCAGCGACACCATGCAGACCGTGACCGACCCGCGCATCTACGCGGTGGGCGAATGCGCAGCACACCGTGGCATTGCCTACGGCCTGGTGGCACCGCTGTTCGAGCAGGGCAAGGTGCTGGCCACGCACCTGGCGGAGTTCGGCATCGGCCGCTACACCGGCTCGCTCACCTCCACCAAGCTCAAGGTCACCGGCATCGACCTGTTCTCGGCCGGCAACTTCATGGGCAGCCCCGACTCCGAAGAGATCGTGATGAGCGACCCCTCGGGCGGTGTGTACAAAAAGCTGGTGATCCAGGGCGACAAGCTGATCGGCGCCTGCCTGTACGGCGACACGGTGGATGGCAGCTGGTACTTCAAGCTGCTGCGCGAAGGCCGCAGCGTGGCCGACATCCGCGACAAGCTGATGTTTGGTGAATCCAACATCGGCGACGTGGGCCATGAAGGCCACAACAAGGCCGCCACCATGCCCGACGAAGCCGAGGTCTGCGGCTGCAACGGTGTCAAAAAAGGCGCCATCTGCAAGGCCATCAAGGACAAGGGCCTGTTCACGCTGGAAGAGGTGCGCAAGCACACCAAGGCCAGCGCCTCGTGTGGTTCGTGCACCGGCCTGGTCGAGCAGATTTTGATGTTCACCGCCGGTGGCGATTACTCGGCCACACCCAAGCTCAAAGCCATGTGCGGCTGCACCGACCACGGCCACGCGGCGGTGCGCGAAGCCATCGCACAGCCCCTGGCCGACGGCAGCAAACTGCTGACCTCGGCCCAGGTGTTTGCCCACCTGGGCTGGAAGACACCCAACGGCTGCGCAAGCTGCCGCCCGGC
>JAUYSB010000305.1 GCA_030696525.1 Hydrogenophaga sp.
ACTGCGCAGCTACAAGCAATTGCCCCGCAATCTGTATCACATCCAGACCAAGTTCCGCGATGAGCGCCGCCCGCGTTTCGGGGTCATGCGCAGCCGGGAGTTCATCATGAAGGACGCCTACAGCTTCGACCGCGACCGCGAGAGCGCGCAGGCCAGCTACCAGGTGATGGCGGCGGCCTACCGCCGCATCTTCGACCGCTTCGGCCTGACCTACCGCGCCGTGGCCGCCGACAGCGGCGCCATTGGCGGCGATCTGAGCGAAGAGTTCCAGGTGATCGCTGCCACCGGCGAAGACGCCATCGTCTACTGCCCGGGCAGCGACTACGCGGCCAACATGGAAAAGGCCGAGGCGCTGGCGCCCGCCGGCCCGCGCCCGGCCGCTGCGGCCGCGCTGACCAAGACGGCCACCCCGGGCAAGGCGACTTGCGCCGACGTGGCCGAGCTGCTGGGCGTGCCGCTGTCCACCACGGTCAAATCCCTGGTGCTGGCCACCGACGAGATCAACGAGCGCGACGAAATCGTCAAGAGCACGGTCTGGTTGCTGCTGCTGCGCGGCGACCACGACATGAACGAAGTAAAGGTGGGCAAGCTGCCCGGGCTGGACATGGGCTTCCGCTTTGCCACCCTGGCCGAGATTGAAGACCATTTCGGCTGCAAGCCGGGCTACCTGGGCCCGCTCAACCTCAAGAAGCCGGTGCAAATCGTGGCCGACCGCGAGGTGGCCGTCATGGCCGACTGGATCTGCGGCGCCAACGAAGCAGACTTCCACATGACCGGCGTCAACTGGGGCCGCGACCTGCCCGAACCCGACCTGGTGGCCGACCTGCGCAACGTGGTGGCGGGCGACGCCTCGCCCGACGGCAAGGGCGTGCTGGCCATCGAGCGCGGCATCGAAGTAGGTCATGTGTTCTACCTGGGCACCAAATACAGCCAAGCCATGAACGCCACCTTCCTCGACACCGATGGCAAGCCCAAACACTTCGAAATGGGCTGCTACGGCATTGGTGTCACCCGCCTGCCGGCGGCGGCCATCGAGCAGAACCATGACGAGCGCGGCATCATCTGGCCCGACGCCATCGCGCCCTTCAGCGTGGTCATTTGCCCCATCGGCATGGACCGCAGCGAGGCGGTGAAGGCCGCTGCCGAGCAGCTGCACGACCAGCTGGCTGCGGCCGGCGTGGACGTGTTGCTGGACGACCGGGGCGAGCGCCCCGGCGCGATGTTTGCCGACTGGGAGCTGATCGGCGTGCCCCACCGCGTGACCATTGGCGACAAGGGCCTCAAGGAGGGCGTGGTGGAGTACCAGCACCGGCGTGACACGGAAGCGACCAAGCTGGCCTTGGCGGACATTGCGGCGCTGATCCAGGGCCGCCTGAAGGCATGAATGCCCTGAGCGATCCCCGCAGGCGCCGCCTGTTGGGGGCGGCAGGTGCCTGGGCGCTGGCGGGCGGCTTGCCCGCAACGGCTGCGGCCGGGCAACTGGAAGAGCCGCTGGCCGATTCGGTGCGCGGCGCGCTGGCCTCGTCCATCGCGAGCTCGGCGCCACCGGTACCCGACTTTCACAGCACCGAAGCCAGGCTGACCTACCTGCGCTGGCTGGGTCGCATGAGCGAACGCCTGGTGCGCCGCCAGCCCGACCTGCAGCACCGCGTGGAGTTTTTGCAGACCGTGTGGTACGAGAGCCGGCGGGCCGGCCTGGACACCGCCACCGTGCTGGGCTTGATCCAGGTGGAAAGCGCGTTTCGCAAGTTCGCCATTTCCAGCGTGGGTGCGCGTGGTTACATGCAGATCATGCCATTTTGGGTGCGTTTGATTGGTGATGGCGACGTGGGAAAGCTGTTCCACATGCAGACCAACCTGCGTTTTGGCTGCGTCATCCTGCGCCACTACCTGGACCGTGAAAACGGCGATCTGTTTTTGGCGCTGGGCCGCTACAACGGCAGCCGGGGGCGCGACCCTTACCCCAACGCGGTGTTTGCCGCGCAGAAAAACTGGGTGGTGGCCGCCTGAAGACGGCGACGGGTCACTGCAAAAAGCCCATGCGGGATTTGTTCCCGCCTGTACGCGGCAGGTCGTCTGCCGCGATGGCGTCGCGCTGATCCAGCCGCGCATTGCCAAACCCGGTCATGAGCGCGCGCCGCATTTCGCGTGGCGCCAGCGTGGCCAGCTGGTCCAGCACATCGTCACTGGGTTCGTCGGCAAAGTGCCGGCCCCAGTCGTGTTCGTCGCGTATCGTCGCGTAAAGATGGCGCGCGATGCGGCGCGCCGCATCCTGGGTAGGGGCCTGGATCTCGTACACGTTCATGCGGTTGCGTATCGGCTCGGGGATGCCACGCTCGTCGTTGGCGGTGGTGATCCAGATCACCTGACTGGCGTCCACCGCCACTTCGGCAAACTCATCCACAAAACGCTGGGCGGTGTCGTGCTCCAGCAGGCTGTAGAGCGCGCCCAGCGGGTCGTATTGCGCGTCGGCGCTGGCCTTGTCGATCTCGTCCACCACGATGACCGGGTTGGCGTACTGGCCGTCCACCAGGGCTTCGAACACCTTGCCCGGCTTGGCGCCTTTCCATTGCGACGACGAGCCCGAGAGCAGCCAGCCGGCCGTCATGGAGCTCATGGGCACCAGGCTCATGCCGGTGCCCAGCAGATCGGCCAGTTGGCGGGCAAAGTGGGTTTTGCCCACGCCGGGCGGCCCCAGCAGCAGCATGGGCGTCACCTCCAGCGCGTCGCGGCTGTCCTGGCTCAGGGCGACGTGGCGTTTCACGTCATCCAGCACCTCGGTGAAGTTGGGCAACAGGTCGTACAGCGGCTCCATGCGCGGCACGCCCGAAGGCTTGACGGCGAAGCGCTGGGGCCCACGCTCCAGCATGCGCTCGTAGGTGGCGCGCAGGCTCTCGTGTTCACGCTCGGCCCCGGTGGCCTGCAGCTTGACCAGCTTGCGCTGGACCTCGTCGGCATGGAACACGCTGCGCATGTGCGCAATCGGCAGGTTCAGGTCGCTGGTGGCGACCAGGCTGTTCGAGCTCATCTGAGACCTCCTTGAACATTTCAACCGCAACAAATCACGGTTTCATTCAAGCACAAGCCATGCCCGCTGTTCAATGCGGGAAACGCCGGAGCAACGGGTGGTGTTGCCTTTTGATCAAAGGATCAAGGACATGAGGCGACCGTTGTCTGCGTGTCTTTCCTGGGAGACACCGCCGGGCCGGCTTCGCCGGACGGCTGGTGTCGCCCCTTGAGGGGGATGCGGCCACGCGCAGCGGGCAAGCAACGGGGTGGGCTTAACTCTGCCCGGTGATGACCTGCTGCAGTTCGCCCGACTCGTACATCTCCATCATGATGTCGGAGCCGCCGATGAACTCGCCCTTGACGTAGAGCTGTGGGATGGTGGGCCACTGGCTGTAGTCCTTGATGCCCTGGCGGATTTCGGGGTCGTCCAGCACGTTGACGGTTTTGAGACCCTTGGGGTCCACGCCGCAGGCCTTGAGGATCTGGATGGCGCGGCCGGAAAAGCCACACATGGGGAAGCTCGCGCTGCCCTTCATGAACAGGACGATGTCGTTGGACTTGACCAGTTGGTCGATGCGGGTGTTGGCGTCGCTCATGGATTCGCTCCAAAAAGGTGAATGGGTGGATTATCCCAGCCCGGCCCACTGGCCGCCGCTGCAGCGGTCCAAGCCCGGCAGATCGGTGCGGGTGCTCACGGCGGAGAAGCCGGCCTGTTCCAACAGGCCGCGCACGGCAGCGGCCTGATCGTGGCCGTGCTCCAGCAGCAGCCAGCCACCGCGCACCAGGTGCTGGCCGGCCTGCGCCACGATGGTGCGGATGTCGTCCAGGCCATCGGGCCCGCTGGTCAGGGCCGACAGCGGCTCATGCGTCAGGGCGCTGAGGTGCGGGTCATCCATCGCCACATAGGGCGGGTTGGACACGATGACGTCGAAGCGCGCTTCCACCGGCAGCGGTTGGCACCAGGAGCCGGCCCAAAAGCGCACCGGCAGGCCCAGCCGTTGGGCGTTGGCCTGTGCCACGGCCAGTGCGCTGTCGCTGGTGTCCACTGCCCAGACCTCGGCGTCGGGCCGTTGGTGTTGCAGGGCCAGGGCCACGGCACCGCTGCCGGTGCCCAGGTCCAGCACCCGGGGCCGGGGGGTGTCTTGCAGCCGGTCCAAAGCCCATTCCACCAGGGTTTCGGTGTCGGGCCGGGGGTCGAGCACGCGGGCGTCCACCTGCAGTTGCAGACCGAAAAAGGCCTTGGTGCCGGTGAGGTAGGCCACTGGCTCGCCCGCTGCGCGTCGCTGGCACAGCGCCTTGAACGCCAAGGCCTGTGCGCCCGTCAGCGCATCGGTGTCGTGCGCCAGCAGCCAGGCGCGGTCGTTGGGGGCGCTGCCCAGCGTGTGCAGCAGCAGCAGTTGCGCATCGATGCGGGCCAGACCCTGTGCCTGCGCGTCCAGCAGCGCCTGTTTGAGCGTGTTCATGGCCTTCAGCGCAGGGCGACGCTGGGCGCCTGCGCTTCCAGGTCGGCCAGCAGCTCGGCGCCCCGCGCCAGCTGCAGGGCGTGCACGATGTCGCCCAGGTCGCCTTCCATCACCTGGCCCAGCTTGTAGAGCGTGAGGTTGATGCGGTGGTCGGTCAGCCGCCCCTGCGGGAAGTTGTAGGTGCGAATGCGGTCGCTGCGGTCGCCGCTGCCTACCAGGCCCTTGCGCAGCGCAGCCTCCTTGGCGGCGCGCTCGCTGCGTTCTTTTTCCTGGATGCGCGCCTGCAGCACCTGCAGCGCCTTGGCTTTGTTGCTGTGCTGGCTGCGGCCGTCCTGGCATTCGGCCACGATGCCGGTGGGCAGGTGCACCACCCGCACGGCGGAGTCGGTCTTGTTGATGTGCTGGCCGCCGGCGCCGCTGGCGCGGAAGGTGTCAATGCGCAGATCGGCCGGGTTGAGCTTGACCGCCTCCGCCTCGTCAGGCTCGGGCATCACCGCCACGGTGCAGGCGCTGGTGTGGATGCGGCCTTGCGTTTCGGTGGCGGGCACACGCTGCACGCGGTGGCCTCCCGACTCGAAGCGCAGCCGGCCGTAGGCGTGGTGGCCAACGATGCGCAGCACCAGTTCCTTGTAGCCGCCCAGTTCGCTGGGCGACTCGCTGATGACCTCGACCTGCCAGTGCTGGCTGTCGGCGTAGCGGGTGTACATGCGCGCCAGGTCGCCCGCGAACAGGGCCGACTCGTCGCCGCCGGTGCCGGCGCGGATCTCCAAGAAGGCGTGGCGCTCGTCGTCCGGATCCTTGGGCAGCAGCATGAGCTGCAACTCGGCGTCCAGGGTGGCCAGTTCGGTTTGGGCGCTGTGGATTTCCTCGGATGCCATGGCGGCCATTTCGGCGTCGGCGTCACCGGCCATGGCCTGGGCGGCGGCCAGGTCGCGCTCGCGCTGCTGGTGGCGCAGGTAGACCTGCACCAGCGCGTCGGTCTCGGCGTGTTCGCGCGTGAGCTGGCGAAAGCGGGCCATGTCGCTGGTGGCGTCAGGTGCGCTCAGCAACGCATCCAGCTCATGCAGGCGCAAGCGCTGGCGTTCGAGGGTGTCGCGGAGGAAAGGCTTCATCAATGAGGCAAGGGGCCGGTTGGAGGGAAGGGCGACGGGACGCGCGCAGGGCGCGCGGTCACCTACCGCTCGCGCAGGAACAGGCGCGAAACGGTCTGGGCCGTGGCCTCGCGCGACTCGGCGTCGCCGGTGTGCAGCTCGGCCAGGGTGCCGTGCAGCATCTTCTGGGTCAGGCCCTTGGCCAGGGCTTCGAGCACGGCGTCCACGTCTTCGCCCTTGGCCAGGCGTTTGCGGGCGCGGGCCATTTCCACCTCGCGCCATTGTTCGGTCTGCTGGTGGATCTGCTGGATCAGCGACACCACGCCCGCTTTCGGGTCGCGCTGCTGCATCCAGTGCATGAAACTTTGCACGCCGGCGTCGATGATGGCTTCGGCCTGGGCCACGGCGGCCTGGCGGTTGTCGCGGCCGGTCTGCACCACGGCGGCCAGGTCGTCCACGGTGTAGAGGTAGACGTCCTCGAGCGCCTTGACCTCTTGCTCGATGTCGCGCGGCACCGCCAGATCGACCATGAACATGGGCCGGTGCCGGCGCCGCTTGAGCGCGCGCTCGACGGCACCCAGGCCGATGATGGGCAGGGTGCTGGCGGTGCAGCTCACCACCGCGTCGTACTCGTGCAGTCGGTCAGGCAGGTCGGCCAGGCGCAACACCTCGGCGCCGAAGCGGGCGGCCAGGGCCTCGCCACGCTCCAGCGTGCGGTTGGCAATCGCCATGCCTTTGGGCGTTTTGGCCGCAAAGTGGGTCGCGGCCAGCTCGATCATTTCACCGGCGCCGACAAACAGCACCTTGATGTCTTTGAGGTCTTCGAACAGCTGGCCGGCCAGTCGCACGGCGGCGGCTGTCATGCTGATGGAATGGGCGCCGATTTCGGTGGAGCTGCGCACCTGCTTGGCCACCGCGAAGGTGCGCTGGAACAGCTGGTGCAGCGTGGTGCCGAGCGCGCCCGCGTCGTCGGCGGCGCGCACCGCGTCCTTGAGCTGTCCGAGGATTTGCGCTTCGCCCAGCACCATGCTGTCGAGCCCACTGGCCACCCGGAAGGCGTGACGCGCGGCGGCGTCGCCCTGCAGGATGTAGGCGTGGCTGCGCAGCTCGTGCGGGCTCACGCCGCCGGTGCGGGCCAGCCATTCGATGGCCGGGTCCAGCGAACTGCCGTCGGTGGAGCAATAGATCTCGGTGCGGTTGCAGGTGGACAGCAGCGTGGCCTCGGGCGCACGCACCATGGCCTCGCGAAAACGCTGCAAGGTCGGTGGTATCTGGTCCAGCGGAAACGCGAACCGCCCGCGCAAATCGAGGGGCGCGGTGTGGTGGTTGATACCGAGGGTCCAGACGGTCATGTGCCGGATTATAAAATTTAAGCTTGTTTCACCGAGAACCAATCCATGGGCATTCTGAGCGGCCTGCTGCACCTGGCGAATTTCGTCGCACCCGCGCTGGGCGTGGCGGGGTTGCTGGCCCTGTTGTCGTGGGCACTCAAGCCCGGCGCACGTTGGTCATCCCTGGCATGGTGCCACGCGCGCGATTTGTTTGCCTGGGCCGCGCTGGGTGGTGTGCTGGTGCTGGCGCTGGGCCTGGTGTTTTTTGGCCGCGACGGCAAGATGGCCACCTACGGTGCGCTGGTGGCGGTCTCGGGCACGCTGGCGTTCTGGCGGCACCGGGCCTGATCAATCAGGCGCAAACAGGTCCACCCGGTCGGTGATGATGCCGTCGGTCCCCAGGGCCCACAGGCGCTGGGCGGCCCATTCGTCGTTGACGGTGTAACTCAGCATGCGCCAGCCGTGGCTGCTCGCCATGGCCACCAGGTCGGCGTCCCACAAGGCGTGGTTGCACACCAGGGCCACACAGCCCAGCGCCTGTGCATGGGCCAGCCAGCCGTCCCACAGGCTGTCGAGCAGCAGGCCGCGCGGCAGGGCCGGCGCTGCCGCCTGGGCCGCGTACAAGGCCTCGGGCCGGAACGATGTCAGCAGCGGCGGCACGGCCGCCCCCTGCCACAGGCGCGCTGCCTCGCGGGCCACCACCTCGCCGGTGTGCGCTTCGGCGCCGGGCGTGGGTTTGATCTCGATGTTGAGCAGCACGGCGTTGGCGCGGCACCAGCGCGTCACGCGCTCGAAGCTGGGCAGCGGTTCGCCTGCAAAGCGGCGCGAGTGCCAGCTGCCGGCGTCCAGCCTTGAGAGTTCGGCCCAGTCCAGATCACCCGCCGTGCCCTGGCCGCTGGTGGTGCGCTCCAGCGTGGCGTCGTGCAGCAGAAAGGGCAGGCCGTCGGCGCTGAGCTTCACGTCGCATTCGATCATGCGGTAGCCGTGTTCCGCGCCCAGGCGGAAGGCGGCCAGCGTGTTTTCGGGCGCGAGTTTGCCGGCGCCCCGGTGGGCAATCCACCTCGGGTAGGGCCACGGCGTCATGCGTCTATGCGGTGGCCGGTGTCTGCGTTGAAGCGGTGCACCTGTTCGGGCCGCGACCACACTTTGACCGTGCTGCCAATGGGCGGCGGCGCTTCGTCGGCGTGGGTGCGCACGATCAGGCCTTCGTCGCCGAGGCGCAGGTAAATCAGGCGCTCGGCACCCAGCATTTCGGTGGTTTCCACCTGGGCACTCCAGCCGTCGCCCTCCAGGCCCATGCTCAGGTGCTCGGGCCGCACGCCCAGGATTTCGCCAGGCTGCACACCGGGCGCCTTCTGCAGCAGGTTCATGGGCGGCGCGCCCATGAAGCTGGCCACAAAGGTGGTGGCCGGGCGCGCGTACACGGCCTCCGGTGTGCCGAACTGCTCCATCTTGCCGGCGTTCATCACGATCATGCGCTGTGCCAGCGTCATGGCCTCCACCTGGTCGTGGGTCACGAACAGGCTGGTGATGCTTAAGCTCCGGTGCAGCTTCTGGATTTCCAGCCGGGTTTGTGCGCGCAGCTTGGCGTCGAGGTTGGACAGCGGCTCGTCAAACAGAAACACCTGCGGCTGGCGCACGATGGCGCGGCCCATGGCCACGCGCTGGCGCTGCCCGCCCGAGAGTTGGCGCGGCTTGCGCTCCAGCAGATGCCCCAGTTCCAGGATGCCAGCCGCCTTGTCCACGCGCTGCTTGATTTCGTCGATCGGCACCTTCTTGATCTTGAGACCGTAGGCCATGTTGTCGAACACGCTCATGTGCGGGTAGAGCGCGTAGTTCTGGAACACCATGGCGATGTCGCGCTCGGCGGGTTCGAGTTCGTTGACCAGGCGCGGGCCGATCATGATGTCGCCGCCCGAAATCTCTTCCAGCCCGGCCACCATGCGCAGCAGCGTGGACTTGCCGCAGCCCGAAGGGCCGACGATGACGATGAACTCGCCGTCGGCGATCTCGGCGTTGACGCCGTGTATGACCTGCAGCGACTGCTTGCCCTGGTGGTATTGCTTGACGACGTTTTTGAGTGTGATGGAAGCCATGTGTGAGTCTTATTTTTCGGTATCGACCAGTCCCTTGACGAACCACTTCTGCATCAGCACGACCACCAGCGCGGGCGGCAGCATGGCCAGGAAGGCGGTGGCCATCAACACGTTCCATTCGGTGTAGGACTCGCCCGACACCAGCCGCTTGATGCCCAGCACCACCGGGTACATGTTTTCGTTGGTGGTGACCAGCAGCGGCCACAGGTACTGGTTCCAGCCGTAGATGAACTGGATCACGAACAGCGCCGCGATGCTGGTGCGCGACATGGGCAGCAGCACGTCCCAGAAAAAGCGCATGGGGCCGGCGCCATCGACCCGCGCGGCCTCCACCAGTTCATCCGGCACGGTCAGGAAAAACTGGCGGAACAGAAAGGTGGCGGTGGCCGAAGCGATCAGCGGGATGGTGAGGCCGGCGTAGCTGTTGAGCATGCCAAGGTTGGACACCACCTCGTAGGTGGGGCCGATGCGCACCTCCACCGGCAGCATCAGGGTGACAAAAATCATCCAGAACACCAGGCTGCGCATGGGAAAGCGGAAGTACACGATGGCAAAGGCCGAGAGCAGCGAGATCACGATCTTGCCCACCGCGATGACCACCGCCATGACCAGGCTGACCCACATCATGGGCAGCGCGGCCGGGAGCTTGCTGCCGGCACTGGTTTCGCCGCCAAACAGGGCCACCTTGTAGGTCTCCCACATGTGGGTGCCCGGCAGCAGCGACATGGGCACCGACGAGGCGATGTCCTGGGACGACTGGGTGGACGCCACCAGCGTGAGGTAGACCGGGAAGGCCACGATGGCCACCCCGATGATGAGGATGAGATGGGACAGGAAGGTCAGTCCGGGGCGTCGTTCGATCATGTCAGTACTGCACTTTCTTCTCGACGAAACGGAACTGGATGACCGTGAGCGCGATGACGATGGTCATCAGCACCACCGATTGCGCGGCCGAGCCGCCCATGTCCAGCGCCTTGAAGCCGTCGTAGTAGACCTTGTAGACCAGGATGGAGGTGGACTTGCCTGGGCCGCCTTGGGTCGCTGCATCGATGATGGCGAAGGTGTCGAAGAAGGCGTAGACGATGTTGATGACCAGCAGGAAAAAGGTGGTCGGCGACAAAAGCGGGAACACGATGGTCCAGAAGCGGTGCGAGAAGCTCGCGCCGTCGATGGCGGCGGCTTCGATCAGCGATTTGGGAATGGACTGCAGGCCGGCCAGGAAAAACAGGAAGTTGTAGGAAATCTGCTTCCACACCGCGGCCATGACGATCAGCGCCATCGCGTGGTTGGGCTCCAGCAGGTGGTTCCATTCGATGCCCAGCATCCGCAGGAAGTAGGCCACCGTGCCGAACGGCGAGGCGAACATGAACAGCCACAGCACCCCGGCCACCACCGGCGCCACCGCATAGGGCCAGATCAGCAGGGTTTTGTAGATGCCGGCGCCCTTGATGACGCGGTCGGCCATGACGGCCAGCAGCAACGCGATGCTCAGGCCGCTGACGGCCACCAGCAAGGAAAAAACCGCCGTGGTGGTGAAGGAGGCGATGTAGGTCTCGTCGTTCCACAGCCGCTCGAAGTTCTCCATGCCCACAAATTCGGTGCTCGTGCCGAAGGCGTCCTGCGACAGCACGCTCTGGTACAGCGCCTGTGCGGCCGGCCAGAAAAAGAACACCAGCACCACCGCCATTTGGGGCGCCACCAGCAGCCAGGGCAGCCACCACGATTTGAAGCGAACGCGTTTTTCCATGGATTCAGAAACCGTCAACGCCTGACCCCGCACCGCAGTGCAGGGTCAGGCGTGTTGCTTACAAGCCGGCGCCCGGGAGGCGGGGTGCCGGCCAACCGTTGGTCAGTGTATTACCGGCCGCAGTTGGCTATCTGGAAGCGCTCCAGCTGTTCGTTGCCACGGCGAACCGCGTCATCCAGCGCCTGCTTGGGCGCCTTGCGGCCCGACCACACCTGTTCGAGTTCTTCGTCGTTGATGGTGCGGATCTGCACGAAGTTGCCCAGGCGGATGCCGCGCGATTTCTCGGTCGTCTTGCGGATCATCTGCTCGACCGACACGTCGGTGCCCGGGTTCTGCTTGTAGAAACCGCTCTTCTCGGTCATCTCATAGGACGCCTTGGTCAGCGGCAGGTAGCCGGTGCGCTGGTGGCTCTTGGCGGCTTCTTCGGCCTTGGACAGGTGGGCAAAAAACTGCGCCACGCCCTTGTACTCGTTGTCCTTCTTGCCCGACATCACCCACAGGCTGGCGCCACCGATCACGGTGTTCTGCGGTGCGCCAGGCACGTCAGGGTAGTGGGGCAGGGGGGCGATGCCGCTTTCAAACTTGGCGTTGCGCTTGATGTTGCCGTACAGCGCCGAGGAGCCGGTGGTCATGGCGCACTCGCCCGAGACAAAGGTGGCGTCGGCCGCGTTGCCCCGGCCCTTGTAGACGAACAGGCCCTGTTTGGACATGTTTGCCAGGTTTTCGATGTGACGCACATGCAGCGGGCTGTTGAAGTTCAGGCGCGCATCCATGCCACGCATGCCGTTGCCCTTGGTCGCGAATTCGGTGTTGTGCCAGGCCGAGAAGCTCTCCAGCTGCGTCCAGCTGACCCAGCTGGTGGTGAAGGGGCACTTGTGGCCGGCGGCCTTGAGTTTGGCGGCTGCCAGGGCCACTTCTGGCCAGCTCCTGGGCGGGCTGTTGGGGTCCAGGCCGGCGGTCTTGAAGGCGTCCTTGTTGTAGTGGAAGACGGGGGTCGAGCTGTTGAAGGGGAAGCTCAGCATCTGGGCTTGGGGCGCGGTGTTGTAACCGGCAACCGCGGGCACGTAGGCGTTGG
>JAUYSB010000190.1 GCA_030696525.1 Hydrogenophaga sp.
GGCCGCCAAAGTGCTGGCCGCATGAGATTCGGCATCGCGCTCAAGCTCAGCCTGCTGCTGGCGCTGGTCGGTGCGCTGGCCGCTGGCCTCACCGGCTACTACGCCTTTGAAGCCAGCCGCACGCTGCTGGTCAACGCCGCCAAAGACCGCTTGCTGACCTCCACCCTGGTGTTGGCGCGTCGCGTGGCACTTACGCGGGAGGAGGTTGAGCGCGACCTCATCCTGGTGGCCGAACACCCCACCGCGCGCACCCTGCTGCAAGGGCCTGCCACACCCGCACAGCGCCAGGCCCTGCAGGACGTGCTGGCCGGGATGTTGCACGCACAGCCGTCCTACTTCCAGGTGCGGCTGATTGCCGCCGACCAGCACGGCATGGAGCGGGTGCGCGTGGACCGCGGCCCCCAAGGCCCGGTGGTGGTGGCCGAAGACGACCTGCAGGAAAAAGGGCATTTCGACTACGTCTCGCAAGCGCTGGACCTGGGCCCTGACCGGACCTACATGTCGCGCATCGCCATCAACCACGAGCGCGGCGCACACGTTGGGGTGGACAAACCCTCGCTGCAGCTGGCCCGCCCGGTGCTTGACGCCCAGGGCCGTGCGCTGGGCGTGGTGGTGATCAACATCGACCTCAACGGCACCTTCGAGCTGCTGGCCAAAGACCTGCCCGACAGCGTCCAGCTGTACTTCGCCAACCACGAAGGCGACATCCTCATCCACCCCGACCCGGCCAAAACCTTTGGTTTCGACAAGGGCCGGCGCATCTTCATCCAGGACGAGTTCGCCGCCCTCGCGCCGGTGGTGCGAGGCGACACCCACCGTGCGGTGTTCGAGTCCCGCGAGGGCAGCCACGCCGATCGGCCCGTGGTGGCGGCCTTCATGAGCCAGCCCTTGAAAGTCAGCTCTCCCGAAGCACGACTGACGCTGGGCCTGACCCAGCCCATGCAGGCGGTGCTGGAGGAGTCCAACCGGCTGGGCCGCACCGTGCTGCAGATCGTGGGCGCCTTGTGTGTGGCCAGCCTCTTGGCGGCGTTGTGGATGGGCCGCGCGCTGACCCGGCCCATCAACGCCATCAGCCACGCCGCCCGCATGGTGGCCAGCGGGTTGCCGGCCGGTGCGCTGCCGGTGGAGCGCCGTGACGAGATCGGCGAGCTGGCCCGGGCGTTCCGTGACATGCGCTTGCAGATTGGCGAACAGATCAGCGAGCTGCGCGACAACCAGGACGAACTCGAACACCTGGCCCAGCACGACCCGCTGACCGGCCTGCCCAACCGGCGCAAGTTCCAGGAGCGGCTGGACCAGGCGCTGGCCCAGGCCCGGCGTTTCCCGCAGACCGTCAGCGTGCTGTTCATCGACCTCGACCGCTTCAAGCTCATCAACGACCACCACGGCCACGAAGTGGGCGATGTGGTGCTGCAGACCGTGGCGCGCCGCTTGTTGGCCGTGCTGCGCGAGGTGGACACCGTGGCCCGCATCGGCGGCGACGAATTTGTGGCGCTGCTGGGCGCACCGGCGACCCCCGAACAACTCGACGCCATCGCCCACAAACTGCTGCAGGTGCTGGGCGAGCCCGTTTCGTTTGAGGGGCTGCGGCTGGACCTGGGCTGCAGCATCGGCATTGCCAGTTACCCGGACCACGCCAGCACCGCCACCGACCTGCTGGCCGCGGCCGACCACGCCATGTACCAAGCCAAAACGGCCGGGCGCAACACCCACCGGTTTTTCAACGCGGCGCCGCCCGCCGCCTGAAGCCGTTGCCGCTTGTCGGTCCGCGCTCAAGCCAGCGCGCCAAGCGCCGATTTCGGCAGAACCATGAAGATAGCAACCGCCAGCGTGGCCCTGGCCAGCCAGCACAGCGAGGTGTCGCACCACCGTGTGTCGGAGCAGCTGCGCGTGTGGAACGGCAACGCGCGCCTGGAGACGAACCGCGAGAGCAGCAGCACCCGAGCGTCTTCCATGGTCACCCAGCTGTCTGCGCTGGCGCAGGCGCTGCCGCGCGCCACACCTTTGACGCCGCCTGCACCGCCCCCCGCGTTGGCCGCCGAAACGTTCCCGGTTGCGACTGCCGACGCTGACACCGAAGCCGTGGACCCCAAGCTCGAACCCCTGATCCGCCTGGTCGAGCTGATCACCGGGCGCAAGGTGCGCCTGTTCCGTGCCGAGGATTTGCGCGCCGACGCGCCACCACAACGCACGAATGCACCCGCCGCCGAACAGCGCGTGGGCTGGGGCCTGAGCTACGAGCGCAGCGAAACCCGCTATGAAGCACAACACACGCAGGTGCAGGTCGAAGGCGTGGTGAAAACCAGCGACGGCCGCGAGATCGCCTTTGCCCTGTTGCTGGACATGCGGCGCGAGTACCTGCAGACCAGCAGCGTGTCGCTGCGCGCGGGCGACGCGCTGCTCAAGGACCCGCTGGTCATCCACTTCGACGGCCCGGCCGGCGAGTTGTCCGACCTGCGTTTTGACTTCGACCTCGACGCCGACGGCCAGTTGGACAACATCGGTTTTGTGGGCGCCGGCAGCGGCTTCCTGGTGCTGGACAAAAACGGCAACGGCGCGGTGGACAACGGCCGCGAGCTGTTTGGCGCTCTGAGTGGCGACGGCTTTGCCGACCTGGCCGCGTTGGACGAAGACGGCAACGGCTGGATTGACGAGAACGACAGCGCTTTCGACCAGCTGCAGGTGTGGCAGAAAGACGCACAGGGGCAGAACCGCCTGCGCAGCCTGCGCGAAGTCCATGTCGGCGCGCTCTACCTGGGCCGCGTGGCCAGCCCGTTCTCGGTGCGCGACACGCAGAACCAGACCTTGGCCGAGGTGCGCAGCACAGGGGTGTACCTGCGCGAAGACGGCGGCGCGGGGGCGCTGCAGCAGATCGATCTGGCGGTGTAGGGCGACCCCTCAGGCCCCCATCCCGAACCGGTCTGCTCGGGCCGGTGCCCAGAACTCGGTGAACACGCGGTGCATGCCCTCGGTGCTGTCTTGCAGCAGCGCACCGGGCCGCACCTGGGGCAGCAGGTTGGAGAGCAGGCGCACGTCGTTCTCGTTGACGCGGCGCACGATGTGGTGGGCGGTGATGCTGCTGGGATGTTGCAGGCCGGCGGCCTGCACCAGCTCTTGCAGCGCCTTGAGCGTGTTCTGGTGGAAGTTGAACACCCGCGTGGTCTTGTTGTTGACGTCCAGCGCCTGCTGGCGCAGCGGGTCTTGCGTCGTCACGCCGGTGGGGCAGTGGCCGGTGTGGCAGGCCTGGGCCTGTATGCAACCCAGCGCAAACATGAAACCGCGCGCGCTGTTGCACCAGTCGGCACCCAGCGCCATGGCGCGGGCGATGTCGAAGGCGCTGACGATCTTGCCGGCGCAGCCGATCTTGATGCGGTCGCGCAGGTTCACGCCCACCAGGGTGTTGTGCACCAGCAGCAGGCCTTCTTGCAGCGGTGCGCCTACATGGTCGGTGAATTCCAAGGGCGCCGCGCCCGTGCCGCCCTCGCCGCCATCCACCACAATGAAGTCGGGCGTGATGCCGCTCTGTTGCATGGCCTTGACCAGGCCAAACCATTCCCACGGGTGGCCCACACAGAACTTGAAGCCCACCGGTTTGCCTTCGCTCAGGCCGCGCAGGCGGGCAATGAAATCCATCAGCTCCAGCGGGGTGGAAAAGGCGCTGTGCGAGGCCGGTGACACACAGTCCTGCCCTTCAGGCACACCGCGCGCGGCTGCGATTTCGGCCGTCACCTTGGCGCCGGGCAACACGCCGCCGTGGCCGGGTTTGGCGCCCTGGCTGAGCTTGATCTCGATCATGCGCACCTGCGGGTCCAGCGCGTTGGCGCGGAACTTCTCGGCGTTGAAGGTGCCGTCGTCGTTGCGGCAGCCGAAGTAGCCCGAGCCGATTTCCCAGATCAGGTCGCCACCGTGCACCCGGTGCCAGGCCGAGATCGAGCCTTCGCCGGTGTCGTGGGCAAATCGGCCCTTTTTGGCGCCAGCGTTGAGCGACTGGATGGCGTTGGCACTGAGCGCGCCGAAACTCATGGCCGAGATGTTGAACAGGCTGGCGTCATACGGCTGGGTGCAGTCCGGCCCGCCGACGGTGAGGCGGAAATCGTGGCTGTCCAGGCGGGTGGGCACCATGGCGTGGTTCAGCCACTCGTGGCCGTCGGCCTTGACATCGAGCTGGGTGCCGAAAGGGCGTTTGTCGGTTTCGCCCTTGGCGCGTGCGTACACCAGGCTGCGCTGCGGGCGCGAAAACGGCGTGGCTTCGGTGTCGCTCTCCAGAAAATACTGGCGCATCTCGGGCCGGATCTTCTCCAGCATGAAGCGCAGGTTGCCAATCACGGGGTAGTTGCGCCGCACCGCGCTGAAACGCTGACGCAGGTCGCGGGCGCCCACCACACTCAGGCCGCCGAACACCAAAAATGCCAGCAGCCCTTTGCCAAATGCGATCAGCGTGAACAGGCTCAGCAGCGCGGCCACCACACAAACGGCCAGGGCGGTGTAACGCACCGGGTAGAGGTGGTTGAGTTTGTCCAGCATGCGGCGCTCCTGCGGTCGGTTGCCGGCCATCATAAGGCGCTATCGCCGTACACTTGGCGCCCCGTTACCGACCGACACGCCGCGATGAACACCGATACCACCACCGCCATGGCACCCGACGACTTTGACGCCCTCGAAGCCATTCTTGACGACCTGCGCGAGCGCCACGACGAGATCCCGCAATGGGAGTTCTGCGAAGGTTTCATCGCAGCACTGGTGTGCTGCCGCCGCGTCGTCCTGCCCAGCGAGTATTTCCCGGTGCTGTTCGGCGACGGCGAGGACGGTGGCATCACCACCAGCGGACTGTTCAAGGACGAAGACCAGTTCACCCAGTTCATGACGCTGTGGACGCGGCGCTGGAACGAGGTGGCGCAGTCGCTGGCCGCGCAGGTGGAGTCGTTGGACGACGACCGTGCCTACTCACCCGAGGTGGTGGACATCCGGGGCGCCGTGGCCTGCCTGACCGACGAAGAACGCGCTGAGATGGGCGACGAACCCCTGCCCAGCTTTGGTCAGGTGTGGGCGCTGGGTTTCATGTTTGCGGTGGAAAACTGGCCCGAGGAATGGGCGCCGCCACGCGACCGCGACGCCGCCAAGTGGCTGGACGAATCATTGGAAACCCTGGTCGCCCTGAGCGAAGACGACACCGGCGAACCCACCCTGTCCATGTACAAGGAAGACGGCCCGCCCAGCGTGAGCGAGGACCGTGTCAACCTGTTCGGCGAAGGCATCTGGGCGGTGTACGACCTGGCCGAAATCTGGCGCAACATCGGCCCACGCGTGGAAACCGTGCGCAAGGAAGCCGAGCCCGGCCGCAACGACCCTTGCCCCTGTGGCAGCGGCAAGAAGTACAAGAAGTGCCACGGCGCGGGCTGAACAGCCCCCGCCCCAGGCCGACCCAGGCGGCCAATGCCTGTCGCGCTGCCAGCCTCAGCCCACCCGGCAAATCTTGAGCATGTTGGTCCCGCCCGGTGAGCCCATGGGTTCGCCGCAGGTGATGGCGTACACATCGCCGGCTTGCACGATGCCGCGCTTTTTCAGATGGGTCTCGGCGTCGGCCAGGGCGGTGTCGCGGTCGGCGCTGGTGTCCATCAGCAGCGGGCGCACGTTGCGGTAGAGCGTGAGCTTGCGCTGCGTGGCCAGCTTGGGCGTGAGCGCGTAGATGGGCATGCGCACGTCGTGGCGGCTCATCCACAGCGGCGTCGAGCCCGAATCGGTGAGTGCCACGATGGCTTTGGCGCCCAGGTGGTGTGCGGTGAACAGCGCGCCCATGGCGATGGACTGGTCGATGCGGCCGAAGGTCTTGCCGGTGAAGTCAGATTCGATCTCGTGGTGGTGGGCTTTTTCGGCGGCCTCGCAGATCTTGGCCATCTCCATCACGGTTTCCAGCGGGTACTTGCCGGCAGCGGTTTCAGCACTGAGCATCACGGCGTCGGTGCCGTCGAGCACGGCGTTGGCCACGTCGCTGACCTCGGCGCGGGTGGGCACGGGCGCCAAAATCATGCTCTCCATCATCTGGGTGGCGGTGATGACCACCTTGTCCATTTCGCGGGCCAGGCGGATCATGCGTTTTTGCAGCGCCGGTACGGCAGCGTTGCCCACCTCCACCGCCAGGTCGCCGCGCGCGACCATGATGCCGTCGGACACGCGCAGGATGTTCTCCAGCTCGGGAATGGCCTCGGCGCGTTCGATCTTGGCGATCAGCCCGGGGCGGTGGCCGCCGGTGCAGGCCACGTTGCAGAGCTGGCGCGCCAGCTCCATGTCGGTCGCGGTTTTGGGGAAGCTCACCGCCACGTAGTCGGCGTTGAAGGACATGGCGGTGCGGATGTCGTCCATGTCCTTGGCGGTCAGGGCCGGCGCGGTCAGGCCGCCGCCCATATTGTTGATGCCCTTGTTGTTGGACAGCTCGCCGCCCACCTTGACGGTGGTGTGCACCGCCGGGCCCACCACCCGCTCCACCGTCAGCACGATCAGGCCGTCGTTGAGCAGCAACAGGTCGCCCGCTTTCACGTCGCGCGGCAGCTCCTTGTAGTCCAGGCCCACACCGTTGATGTCACCGGGTTCGGTGCGTTCGGCGTCCAGCACAAACGGCGCGCCGTTTTCCAGCATCACCTTGCCTTCGGCAAACTTGCCGACGCGGATCTTGGGGCCTTGCAGGTCGGCCATGATGCCCACCTCGCGCCCGGCGCGCCGGGCGGCCTCGCGCACCATGGTGGCGCGGTCGATGTGGTCCTGCGCCTTGCCGTGCGAGAAGTTCAGCCGCACGACGTTGACGCCATGACGGATCATCTGCTCCAGCAGGGCTGGGTCGCTGGACGCCGGGCCCAGGGTGGCAACAATTTTGGTGGCGCGCTGCGGCATGTGTGTCTCCGTCCCGTCAGGGGTTGTTGTAATCAAGTTTCCATTATCCGCGCGTCGAGTTACAACGCGGTTTCATGCAGGTTTTTGACACCCGCACATGCACGCTGGTGCGCGATGGCTGCGAAAATGGGACTGAAAACACCATGGCCACCGACGACCTCAACCCCGAGATGAACGCCGACGAGCGGGCTGCGCGCCTGCTGGTCACGCCGTCGGCGCTGCAGACGCTGAGCCTGGACGACGCGATCAAGATCGTGGCCTACATGCAGCCGCGCATGATCGAGGCCGGCTGCGAGTTTGTGCGCGAAGGCGAGGCGGTCGACAACGACCACATGCTGCTGGTGCTCGAAGGCGACCTGTCGGTGCAGAACAATTCGCTGCAGGACGACGACGACCACCTGGTGGTGCGGGTCATGGGGCCGGGCAGCCTGATCGGCGAATTGGGCCTGCTCGACGGCGCACCGCGTTCGGCCAGCTGCATCGCCAACTCCGACATGCTGGTGGGCGTGCTGTCGCGCGCCGACTTTTTGCAGCTGCTGGAGGACGACCCCGCCGTGGGCTCCCGTTTCCTGCTGGCCATCACCAAACGCATGGCCGACACCTTGCGCGAGACCACCCGCAAGCTCAAGCTGTTTGCGCAGATGAACAAGGTGCTCAGCGAGGAGCTGGCCAAGGTGGCCAACGATCCCGACTGGTTCGACTCCTGAGCGCCATTGGTCGGCGCCTGTGCCGGCCCGTGGCTGAAAGCGCACAGTTTTCGATCTGCGTCAAATGGCTGTCGCGGTGCGCGGGCTAGCATCAGCGGGTTTGTTTGTTCCCTGGCGCGGGTTGGCCGCGTTTTGCCATGAACCACCCTAGTGATACAACTGCTGTCGAACTGCCCGCGCCGCTGAGCCCGGACGCGCCGCTGCCCCACCGCAAGGTGATCCGCTCGTGGCTGATCCCGCTGTCCGAGCGCGTCACCTGGCGCGCCTTCTGGCTGCTGGCGCTGGACTACACGCTGTGGCTGGGTCTGCTGGCCGGCGTGGTGCTGTTTGATGCCATCTGGCTCAAGGCCTTGTGTGGCCTGGCCGCCGGTTTTGTGATCGGGCGTCTGTTCATCATCGGCCACGACGCCTGCCACCAGAG
>JAUYSB010000117.1 GCA_030696525.1 Hydrogenophaga sp.
CGAAGCTGGGACCGATTGCCGAATGGGGCCAGGAGATCGAGCGCAAGCAGTAGGTGGTGGACACCGATAAGATCTCGACCAGCATCCCCGGCATTTTTGCGGTGGGCGATATCAACACCTACCCCGGCAAGAAAAAGCTCATCCTGAGCGGCTTCCACGAATGCGCGTTGGCCGCCTTCGGCGCCGTGCCTTTCATCTTCCCCGAGAAGAAGGTCTTCCTGCAGTACACCACCACCAGCCCCAAGCTGCACAAAGTGCTGGGCGTGGAATCCCCCGTGTTTGATTGAACCCGTGCCGCTTTTGGCGGCATCCGCCCAACAAAAAACCGCCCGAAGGCGGTTTTTTGTTGGGAGCGTGAGGGCTCAGGCGGTTTCGCCCAGCACGGACACGTTCACTTCGACGTTCACGTCGGTGTGCAGCGACACGTTGACGGTGTAATCGCCCACAGCCTTCAGGGGGCCATTGGGCATGCGGACTTGCGACTTGGCAACGGCGAAGCCTTGCTTGGTCAGCTCTTCCGACACGTCGTGGTTGGTCACGGAGCCGAACAGGCGGCCGTCAACGCCGGCCTTCTGGGTCAGCTTGACGGTGAAGCCAGACAGCTTTTCACCAACAGCCTGGCACTCGGCCAGCTTGGCGGCGGCCACTTTTTCGAGTTCGGCACGGCGTGCTTCGAATTCGGCAATGGCGTTCTGGGTGGCGCGGCGGGCGCGGCCAGAAGGGATCAGGAAGTTGCGGGCGTAGCCGTCCTTGACCTTGACGATATCGCCGAGGGCACCGAGGTTGACCACTTTGTCGAGCAGGATGATTTGCATGTTGAGGCTCCTTCTTACACGCGGTGCTGGTCGGAGTACGGCAGCATGGCCAGGAAGCGCGCACGCTTGATGGCGGTGTTGACCTGGCGCTGGTAAATCGCGCGGGTACCCGTCAAACGGGCGGGGATGATTTTGCCGTTTTCGGCGATGAAGTCACGCAGGACATCGACGTCTTTGTAGTCGACTTCTTCCACGCCAGCCACCGTGAAGCGGCAGAAACGCTTGCGCTTGAACAGCAGCGACTGGGTGTTGCGCTTGGGGCGCTTGTCTTTATTGAAACGCTTGGGTGCAGCCATGATGGAGCTTCCTTAAGGTTCTTTGAATGCTTGAATGTGGAACACAACGCCTTTGTGGTTGCGTGCGGTCGTCAGAAAGCCGTCGAATTCGAGCGCGGTGTTCAGGGCGAGCCTGCTCAGTGTCTGCGCATCGGCCCCAAAGGCCACGGCCTTGAGGATCAGACTGACTTGTCGTTTGAGGCCCATCTCCAGCACATCGGACTGGTGCTCCAGCACCAGGTTGACGGCGGGCACACCGGCTGGGGTGTAGCGCAGGGTATCGACCTGCACCACCACGGCCGAGAGGCTCAGATGGTTCAACTGACAACGACCGGAACGGCCATTTACGCTGCGGTCTCCTGCTGTGCGGACTTGCGAGCCTCTTCGCGCTCGACGGTCTTCATCATGGAAGACGGGCCGGTGTCGGCCTTCTTCTTGAGGACGGTCAGGTGACGCAGCACGGCATCGTTGAACTTGAACGCGTGTTCCAGTTCGGCCATCACGGCCTGGTCGGCTTCGATGTTCACGCACAGGTAGTGCGCCTTCGACAGCTTGTTGATCTGGTAAGCCAGCTGGCGGCGGCCCCAGTCTTCCACACGGTGGATCTTGCCGCCACCGTTGGTGATCATGCCTTTGTAGCGCTCCAGCATGGCGGGGACTTGTTCGCTTTGATCCGGGTGGATCAGCAAAACGATTTCGTAATGACGCATGGACACTCCTTTTGGTTTAGGTAGCCACCCCCGGCGTCAGACGGGGTGCAGCAAGGGAAAGCCCATGATTCTAACCATTTTCGGCGCCCTTCCGAAATTTGCGCTCCGGGCCGAACGTTCAGTCGGCGCGATCGAGCTCACTGCGCAGCCGGGGATAACGCACGTGGTCGATGAATGCCTGGGTCTTGGCAGAGGGCCTGGGCGTCACCAGACTCAGCAGCAGGATGACGACAAAACCCACTGGCACACCGAACAGCCCGGCGGAAATGGGCTGTATGCCCCACCAGAGTTCGATGGGCGAGGTGACGCCGAAAACGCTGCGCAGCCAGGGCTGTGTGGTCACCATGTAATAGAAGGTCACGCCCAGACCAGCCACCATGCCGACGGACGCTGCAATGCCAGTGGCGCGCCGCCAGAAGATGCCCAGCACCAGCGCAGGGAAAAAAGCCGATGCCGCGATGGAAAAGGCCGCCGACACCAGGAACAGGATGTCGGCCGGCTTCTGGGCCGCCACGTAGGCGGCGGCCAACGCCACGATCAGGAGCAACACCTTGGAGATGGTGACGCGCCGGGCGGTGGAGGCGCTGGGATCGATCATCTTGTAGTACAGGTCGTGCGACAGCGAGCTGGCGATGGTGAGCAGCAGTCCGTCGGCGGTGGACAGCGCAGCCGCCAGGCCGCCGGCTGCCACCAGGCCTGAAATCACATAGGGCAGGCCCGCGATTTCGGGCATGGCCAGCACCACGATGTCGCCGCCAATGGTAATTTCGTTGAGCTGAAGCAGGCCATCGCGGTTGACATCGGTGATGGACAGCAGCGCCGGGTCCACCTTGTTCCACGCCGCCACCCAGCCCGGCAACGCCTCGAACGGCATGCCCACCATCACGTTGAACACCTCAAACTTGACCAGCACGGCCAAGGCGGGCGCCGTGAAATACAACAACACAATGAAAACCAGCGACCAGGTGACCGAGGCCCGGGCCTGGCGCACGCTGGGCACGGTGTAGTAGCGCATCAGGATGTGGGGCAAGGCCGCGGTGCCCACCATCAGGCAGAACACCAGTGCCAGAAAGTTGCGCCGTGAGTGCTCGAAGTCCAGGCGCTCCTGCGGCGCGCCTTTGGGGTCGCCCGCGTACTGCTGGGCGTGGGGCGGCATGCCGTTGAGCGGCAGGGATTTGTCGCGCGCCGCCGCCAGCTCGCGCTGCCACAGGGCGCGCGCCGAGTTGGCGTCCGAGGGCAAGGCCGCCAGCGCCCGCTCGGCGGCCGCCACCTCGACCAGATCGGCATCGCGGTTGCGCAGCTGGGTCAGGCGCGCCTCCATGCGGGCCTTGTCGGCCGCCAGCGCGGCGCCCGGGTTCTGCAGCTTGTCGGTGAGCGCCTGCGCCTTGGCCTCGAACAGCTGGCGCACCTCGATTTCCTTGGGGTCGGAAACCAGCACGGTCTCCCGCGCCGACACCTTTTCCAACTGGTAGCCATAGGCGATCTGGGGCACCGGCACGCCGGTCTGCTTGACCGACAGCCACACCACAGGCAACAGGTAAGCCACGATCAGCACCACATACTGGGCCACCTGGGTCCAGGTCACGGCCCGCATGCCGCCCAGAAAGGAGCAGACGAGAATGCCGCCCAGCCCCAGAAAGACACCCAGCTCGAAGGCCACGCCCATCAGGTGCGAGGTGATGAGGCCCACGCCATAAATCTGGGCCACCACATAGATGAAGGAGCACAGGATGGCCGCACAGATGCCCACCAGGCGCGGCACGTTGCCGCCGTAGCGCTCGCCCAGAAAGTCGGGGATGGTGAACTGGCCGAACTTGCGCAGATAAGGCGCCAGCAGCAAGGCCACCAGGCAGTAGCCGCCCGTCCAGCCCATGATGAAGGCCAGGCCGTTGTAGCCCGTCAGGTACAAGGTGCCGGCCAAGCCGATGAAAGAGGCGGCGGACATCCAGTCCGACCCGGTGGCCATGCCGTTGTACATGGCTGGCACGCGTCGGCCGGCCACGTAGTATTCGGTCGCGTCCGTGGTGCGGCTCAGGATACCGATGCCCGCATACAGCGCGATGGTGGAAAACAGGAAGATGAAGCCGATCCAGTTGCGCGGCAGGCCCATCTGCTCCAGCACGGCCAACAACACCACAAACACCAGGAAACCGACGGTGTACCAGGCGTACACCTTGTTGAGCTGGCGTTTGAACAAGCGGCCGGCCGCCTGTTCGCCCGATGTCGGACCGCTGGCCACCGCCTACTCCTGCGCTTCGGCAACGCCGTGGGCGATGTCGGCGCGGTTCATGTACCAGGCATACCCGCCCACGATGAGCACGTAGACCATCAGCGCCCCTTGTGCCGCCATCCAGAAGCTGAAGGGCCAGCCAAAAAAGGCAAAACTCAGCTCGCGGGCGAAAAAGCTGACCACAAAGGTCACCACAAACCAGACGGCCAACAGCGCGGCCGTGACGACGAGGTTCTTGCGCCAGTAGCGCCTGAGCAGATCGGTTTGGGCCAAGGGTGTTGTCTCCGACATCAGCGTGCCATCGCGTTGTTCATGTGACCAAGCGTAACGCATGGGCGCCACCTGCCGCCCAGTTCACCGACACGAACTCACGCCGACATCCAGACACATCCACACCTTGCCTGCGGTGGCAGCCAGCCACAACACGCACAACAGCACCGCCGCCATGGCGCCCCGGCCCCGGGCTGTCAGACCAGACGGCCCCCACCGGTCCACCAGCCGCACAACGGGGCTGCTCACCACGCGCAGCAGCCCGTACATCAGATTGCCTTCGCGTCGCGCCCCCACCAGCAGCGCCAGCACCCACTGACCCGCCAGCGCCAGCAAGGCCACCTCCGCACACAGTTTGACCAGCACAAGCAACGTGAGCATCTTCTTTGACCCCTTCTGTGTGAGCGGTCATTGTCTGTCCATCGCCCGCGACGGGCGGATCTGCAACGCTCTTAAACCAACAAACACCATGAAAGGCAAGGGTTAATACGTATACGCACGGCCCCAGATCACCAACCCGCCTACACTTCGATCAGGGTTAACCCTAGGTTTCGTGCACAAGCACAGGCCAACCCCCTGGGCGTCCCTGGTCACAAGCCGGTCATCCATTACCTGAAGGAAACACCATGTCATACGTTCAAACGCTGGTCGCCGTTGTGGCGGAAACCCTGGCCCGCATAGCGCGCCTGCGCCTGAATCCCGGCCTGCTCGGATCCTGAACTTCACGCCAAAAAGAAAAAACCCCGATGGCTGAGGCCACCGGGGTTGACGGCGGGCCAGAGGTCCATGCCGTCGGGTCTTGGCTGGCGGAGTTGGATGTCTCACCTGCCATGGGGCAATGGATTGCCCCTGAGCACCACCGGCAATGCAGCCGAACTGCGCTGCGGGTGGGTGTCCGCTTTGCAGCAGACGAGCCAAGCTTAGCGGCAACCCAGGTCAAAGCCCCAGTTCATTTTTTCAATCGGACCGGACCCTCCCATACCCTGGGCAAAACCGCGCTTTATATATACATATTCAACTTAAATATTGATTTTAAATTCTTGACTAGACATTTGACAGGCACTAAGATTCGCCCCGCTTGCCCGATATAGGGTAAACCCGCGACCGCTGCCGAACCCGGCTAAGTTGGCTCCCAGGTCTGACCAAACCTGCCCAGAGCCAATGGCGACCCCCTTACAAGTCCTTTCCGCTGCGCTGGTCGCTTCGGATGGGCACAGACAAGGAGCGTCCTTGTGACAGCGCAACCATCCTGGCCCCGTGCCGCCATGAACAGCCTGCGAACCTTCGCAGACGACGTGACACGAGGCTTTTTTGACATCACCCACAATGGCCTGGCCTTGCTGGGCATGGCGCTGGCCGTCGCCCTGATGACACTCTCCTTCCGCGTCGACCTGCGCGATGCGGCCGAAGAAAAGCTGCTCGGCTGGCTGCTGGAGCGCCAGAGTGGCGGCGCCGTGATCGCGCTGACCGCCGACCCCACGGCGGTCGATCGCGCCACCGCCATGCACACCCACGAACTGCCCGCCGAGCAAGCCAAGGTGGCGCTGTGGCTGAGCCGCAAGTACCGCGTGGCGCCCGAGCCTCTGGGTGCCCTGGTGGCCGAAGCCTTCGAGCTCGGCAAGAAGATCAAACTCGAACCCAGCCTGCTGCTGGCCGTCATGGCGGTGGAGTCCAGCTTCAATCCGTTCGCTCAAAGCGCCGTCGGCGCCCAAGGCCTGATGCAGGTGATGACCCGTGTGCACACCGACAAGTACGCCGGCTTCGGCGGCAAGCTCGCGGCCTTCGACCCGGTGACCAACCTCCGTGTGGGCGCCCAGGTGCTCAGCGAGTACGTTCGCCTCAGTGGCTCGGTCGAAGGTGGCCTGCGTCTGTACGTGGGCGCGGTCAGCAGCGACGGCGGCGACTACATCGACAAGGTGCTGGCAGAAACCCAGCGCATCCAGAGCGTGGCGCTGGGCCGCCCTGCGCCGCCGCCGGTTCGTGCCCAGCCGCGCAGCCCCGACAACATCGACATCACGCCCGCCGCACCGCTGCCCACCCGCACCGACGCCGAAGCCGCCGCACCGGTGATCGAAGTCGTCAGCAAGTCCTGAGCAAGCCCCCAGCCTTGGGCGGCCACCCGCCTGATAAACTCACACCCGTGCGCAACTGGCGATAGGCCGGCGGTCTTCACACCGCCGTGCTGACGTGGGACACCACTGGGAAGCGCACCACCTGCGGGTCAACAGGCCCCCGGTGTTCAGCCGTTCGCCTGGGCAGCCCCTGACTGTGCGCTAGCGCTGCAGCGCAGGGAAACACCTTCATCGGACTGCCACCATGTACGACCGCAATATCCTCATCGAACAAACCGATCCCGAGCTGTTCAAGGCCATCCAGCTGGAAAACGCGCGCCAGGAACACCACATCGAGCTGATCGCCAGCGAAAACTACGCCTCGCCGGCCGTGATGGCCGCCCAGGGCACCCAGCTCACCAACAAGTACGCCGAAGGCTACCCCGGCAAGCGCTACTACGGCGGCTGCGAATATGTGGACATCGCCGAGCAGCTGGCCATCGACCGCGTCAAGCAGCTGTTTGGCGCCGATTGCGCCAACGTGCAGCCACACTGCGGCGCGTCGGCCAACGAGGCCGTCTTTCTGGCCTTCCTCAAGCCGGGCGACACCATCATGGGCATGAGCCTGGCCGAAGGCGGCCACCTGACCCACGGCATGCCACTGAACATGTCGGGCAAATGGTTCAACGTGGTCAGCTACGGCCTGGACAAAAACGAAGCCATCGACTACGAAGCGATGGAAGCCAAGGCACGTGAAACCCGCCCGAAGCTGATCATCGCGGGTGCCTCGGCCTACAGCCTGCACATCGATTTCGAGCGTTTCGCCAACATCGCCAAGGAAGTCGGCGCCATCTTCATGGTGGACATGGCCCACTACGCCGGCCTGATCGCCGCCGGTGTGTACCCCAACCCGGTGCCGTTCGCCGACGTGGTGACCTCCACCACCCACAAGAGCCTGCGCGGCCCGCGCGGCGGCATCATCCTGATGAAGGCCCAGCATGAGAAGGCCATCAACAGCGCCATCTTCCCCGGCCTGCAAGGTGGCCCGCTGATGCACGTCATCGCTGCCAAGGCGGTGGCCTTCAAGGAAGCGCTGACGCCCGAGTTCAAGGCCTACCAGCAGCAGGTCGTGAAAAACGCGCAGATCGTCGCCGAGACGCTGACCCAGCGCGGCCTGCGCATCGTGTCGGGCCGCACCGAAAGCCACGTCATGCTGGTGGACCTGCGCGCCAAGGGCATCACCGGCAAGGAGGCTGAGGCCGTGCTGGGCAGCGCTCACATGACAATCAACAAGAACGCCATCCCCAACGACCCCGAAAAACCGATGGTCACCAGCGGCGTGCGCATTGGAACCCCCGCCCTGACCACCCGCGGCTTCAAGGACGAAGAAGCCCGCCTGACCGCCCACCTGATTGCCGACGTGCTGGACAACCCGCGCGATGCGGCCAACATCGACGCGGTGCGTGCCAAGGTCAACGCCTTGACCGCGCGCTTCCCCGTCTACAAGTGACCGACCCGCGGTGAAGTGCCCCTTCTGCGGCCACATCGACACCCAGGTGGTTGAGACCCGGGTGTCGGAGGAGGCGGATTTCATCCGCCGCCGCCGCCGTTGCGGGCACTGCGACAAGCGCTTCACCACCTACGAACGGCCCGACGTGAACTACCCCGCGGTGGTCAAGAAGGACGGCCGGCGCATCGAATACGAGCCCGCCAAACTGCGCGCCAGCCTAGCCCTGGCCCTGCGCAAGCGCCCGGTCAGCACCGAGCAGGTGGACGGCGCCATCGAACGCATTGAAGAAAAACTGCTCAACCTGGGCCAGCGCGAGATCGCGTCGCACCGCATCGGCGAGATGGTGATGCGCGAGCTCAAGAAGCTCGACAAGGTGGCTTACATCCGTTTTGCCAGCGTGTACCGCAGCTTCGAGGACATCGACGAGTTCAAGACCCTGGTCGACGAAGTCCGCAAATAAATAATCGTTGACTGTCATTTTTTGAGCTTGCTTCTATCATCTTTCCCGGGGAGGGATCGATGATGCAAGCGAACCGCAAGCCGCCAAGCCAGCGCGGCCTCACACTGATCGAGTTGCTGACCACCCTGGTGCTGATCGGCACCCTGCTGGGCCTCGCCATGCCCAGCATGCACACACTGGTGCAGCAGCGGCGGCTCGACGGTGCCGTCCAGACCTACCTCAGCCAGTTGCACTGGGCCCGCCTGCAGGCGGTGGCCCTGAACCAGCCGGTGTTCATCGGCTTCGGCCTGAACCCTGCCGGCTCCTGCTACCTGTTCTACACGGGCCAACGGGATCGCTGCAGCTGTGGCGCTGCGGGATCGACCTGTGCTGAAGGCGCCCAGCTGTTGTTGGCCACTGACCTGCCACAGGGCAGCGGCATCTCGGTAGGCACGGGTGCCAAGTCAAGCATCACGGTGGACGCACTGCGTGGCACGGTCACGCCCACTTTTGTTGCCACGTTCACGGCGCGTGGCGGCCACACCGTGCAGGCCACCACCAGCGTGATGGGACGCACCCGCACCTGCAGCCCCACGCCCGGTGTGCCGGGCTGGCCTGCTTGCGCCTGAACCCGCTCAGCCCGATTGGCGTCGCCATGGCCCTGCCGCCCGCCCCCGCCGTCCGCGGCGTCACCCTGGTCGAACTCATGGTTGCGGTTTGTATCGTGGCCATCCTCGCCAGCCTGGCCTATCCCAGCTACACCCGCTATTTGCACAGAAGCCGCCGCGCCGACGCCCTGGTGGCCCTGATACAGATACAGATGGCGCAAGAGCGCTGGCGGGCCTCGCACCCGGCGTACACAGCCACCCTCTCGGACCTGAACCTGGGCACGCTGGCGGCCGAGGCCTCCGGCCACTACCGGCTCACGCTGGCGCTGAACGGGGACGGTGGCTACGACGCAAAGGCCACCGCTGTGGGCTCCCAAACGTCCGACAAAGCATGTGCGTCGTTGTCGCTGTCTGTCCGTGCTGGCCAGGTTCACCAGAGCGCCACCGGCACCGCCCAGGCCGACGAATGCTGGGGCATGTCATGAGGGCGTCGTCCGAGCCACAGCGGGCGGCCACGGTTCGCGGCTTCAGCCTGGTCGAGCTGCTGATCGGCACCACCATCGGACTCTGGCTGCTGCTGGGCGCCATGCAGATGATCGGCCACCACTTCGCGAGCTACCGGGCGCAAGTGCGGGAGTTGCGGCTCAACCAGGAACTGCGCGCTGCCGCTGATGTGATGGCACGTGATCTCAAGCGCGCCGGGCACTGGGACAAGGCCTTGGCCGCTTTGACCGTGGGAGCCACCGTGGCAGACAACCCCTATGCCGAGGTTTTGCTGGAGGACAGAACGCCTTCCAGCACCATCGAATACGCCTACGACCGGACCACCCCCACCCTGCCCAACGCGTTCGGATTTCGCCGGCGTGTGAGCTCGGACGGCAGCGGCAGCCTGCAAATGAAAAACGCCGCTGGCGGCTGGCAACCGCTGACCGATCCGGCCGTCGTGAACATCACCCGCATGGCCATCACACCGGTGGTGCGCAGCATACCGCTGTGGACCAGCTGTCCCTGCAGGTTTCGGCCCGTGCGGGCAGCGGCCTGTGAAGACATTGCGCTGCAACAGTTCGCAGAGACGCCTCGCGTGTGGATACGCCAGTTCGACATCGAGATCGCCGGCCGCGCAGTGGGCGACGAGGTGTTGGAGCGTGTGGTTCGCGAACACGTCCGCCTGGGCAATGGCACCACCACCCATCTGGACGGCTGCCCAGCACCATGAGGCCCATGCCACACCCCAACGCTCACGGGCCACACCGAGGCGCCGTCACGTTGGCGCTGACCGCCACCCTGCTGCTGGTCACCAGCCTCGTCGCCCTCTACACCCAGCGCCGCCTGTGGTTCGAACAGCAAGCCTCCAGCAACCAGGTGCGCTCGATTCGTGCATCTGAACTGGCCCAGGCCGGGCTGGATTGGGCGCTGGCACAACTCAACACCCCGGCCCAACTGGCCGACGCGCCATCCTGCCAAAGCGCCAACAACACCGTGGGTGCCCAGCTGTTCCGAGAACGCTACGCCTCACCACGCGCCGCGCAAGCAACCACACCGAGGGGCCTCTACCCGCCGGCAGACGCCAGCGCCGGCTGCTCACTGACCGAAGACGGCGCGTTGCAGTGCAGTTGCCCCTCGCCGGGCCAGGCAGTCGATATGCCCAACTCGCAGGCGGGCCGCTTCGTGGTCCAGTTCGTGGCCGCTGCGGACGACCCGTTGGCCATCGACGTGCTGTCCACCGGCCATGCCGAAGGCGGCGGCGGCCTCGCCCAGGTTCGCCAAACCCTCAAGCTGGCCCACGCCCTGGTCCATCCGCCCGCAGCCGCCGTCCTTGTGGGTGGCAATTTTCAGGCCGCAGGGCCGCTGCGCATCATCAACCAGGATCCCGTCGCCCAGGGCGTGCCGCTGCGCGCTGGCGGCAGCGTCACCACGGGGGCCGACACGGTGCTGCAAGCGCTTTCCAGCGTGATCGAACATGACGCAACGCTGGCGCAATTGCGTGCCGCCGATCTATCGGGTGAGCGTTTTTTTGAAGTCATCGCCGGGCGAACCCTGCCCAGCTACCTGACCGATCCGATGACCACCGTCATCGACGCCAGCACTTGCGGCACGCCCACCGAATGTGGCGCAGCGCTGGTGGCCTCACACCGCCGGGGCGGCCAGCAGTTCTGGCTGAAAGCGGAAGTCAGCCTGTCCCCATCGACCCAGCTGGGCAGCGTCGAGCGCCCCGTACTGATTGCAACGCCAGGCCGTCTGAACCTGTCGGGCGACAGCACCATCCGGGGTATGGTCATCGCAGGCGATCTGCACATCGACGACCCGGCCGCCGGCGGCACGGCGGTGGTGGGCGCGCTGGTGGTGCGGGGCGATCTGGTGCAGGGCGCCGGTGCGCTCAGCGTGAGCTACGACCGCACCGCGCTGGGCATGGCCGGCGGCGCACCGATGGGGCTGCTCACGCCGGTGCCCGGCACCTGGCGCGACCAGCTCGCGGGCTATTGAGTCCCCCATGGCCCGAGAAGAAGCTGCATCACCGGCCCAACGGGGCGCCACACTGCTCGAAGCACTGGTGGTGATGGCGCTGTTTGCCTTGGGGCTGGTGAGTCTCGCACAGCTGCAGACCGGCTTTGCGGCGTGGGCCGAGGAGGCCCGCCTGCGTGCAGAAGCTGCCCGTTTCGCACGCCAGAAGCTCGATGCACTGCGTGCTTACGAGCAGGTGCCCGCGTCGCCAGACCTGAGCAGCTTTGACGGCACTGTGGTGTCCGGCCCCAGCACCGGCGCGCCGGGCGAGTCGCTGGCGGCGGGAACCGCCAACTTTCACCGCAGCTGGACGGTGCACAGCGACATCTCCGCGCATTTCCGTGTCGTGGTCGTGACGGTGCGCTGGGACGACCGGCGCGGCGCCCAGTCGCTGAGCCTGCCCACGCTGATCGCGCGCCACCCGCCCGACAGCGTGGGCCGGCTGCGGCTGCCGGCCGACCATGAGGACACCCCCAACCTGCCGCCGGCCAGCAACCCCTGAAGCCCGGTGGCGCCGACCCACACGGCACAGGGCAGAATCGACGCCTGAACCTGCGCGCCGCCACCATGAACCCCGACACACCTTTTCCCTTGAGCTGCAGCGAGCTCGCCCGACACGCCATCGGCCTGTCCGATCCCAACCCCCGTGTGGGCTGCGTGATCGCGGACACACACGGCCAGACCCTGGGCACAGGCCACACCCAACAAGCCGGTGGCCCGCATGCCGAAGTGGTGGCCCTGCGCGCTGCGCAGGCGGCCGGCTTCGAGGTGCGCGGCGCCACCGCCTATGTGACGCTGGAGCCCTGCTCGCACCACGGCCGCACCCCGCCCTGCTGCGATGCCTTGATCGCGGCCGGCATCGCCCGCGTGGTGGTGGCGCTGGCCGACCCCAACCCGCTGGTCGGCGGCCAGGGCATGGCGCGCCTGCGCGCGGCCGGCATCGCGGTCGAACTGCTGCCCACCGACCACCCGGCGGCCGTGGCCGCGCGCGAGCTCAACATCGGCTTTCTGTCGCGCATGGTGCGCGGCACGCCGTGGGTGCGACTCAAGGTGGCGGGTTCGCTCGATGGGCGCACCGCCTTGCCCAACGGCGTCAGCCAATGGATCACCTCGCCCGAGGCGCGCACCGACGGCCACGCCTGGCGCAAACGCGCGGGCGCACTGCTCACCGGCACAGGCACGGTGCTGGAAGACGACCCGCGCCTGGACGTGCGGCTGGTGCCCACCGACCGCCAGCCCGTGCGTGTGGTCGTCGATTCGAGGCTGGACATCGCGCCCACCGCGCGCATCCTGCAAGCACCCGGATCGGTGTGGGTTTACACCGCCGCAGACCCGGCCGCCACCGCCACCCAGCGCGCTGCCTTGCAGGCCCTGGGCGCCACCGTCATCGACTGTCCCAGCACAACCGGCAAGGTGGACCTGGCCGCCATGCTGCGCGACCTGGCCCGGCGTGAGTTCAACGAACTGCATGTGGAAGCCGGTCACAAACTCAACGGCTCCTTCCTGCGCGAAGGCCTGGTGGACGAGTTGCTGCTCTACCTGGCCCCCCAACTGCTGGGCGACGGCGCCGGCCTGGCCGCGCTGGGGCCATTCCATGCACTGGACCAGGCGCCGCGTTTCGAGTTCGTGGACGTGGAACGCATCGGCCCCGACCTGCGCCTGCGGGCCCGTCCACCGGGGCGCGCCCACTTCTGAATCCGCAAGCACCTCAGAGCAGAAGGACCGGCACAAGGGCAAACCCGAATCCCTGCGACAATAGCGGGATGTTCACCGGCATCATCACAGGCGTGGGGCGCATCACCGCCGTCCACCCACTGGGCAGTTCTTTGTCGCATGGCAAGCGCCTGCATATCGCAGCGCCGCCAGGCTACCTGGACGACGTGGGTCTGGGCGACAGCATCGCCTTGAACGGCGCCTGCATGACCGTCACCACCTTCTCCCCCGCCAGCGGCGAGTTCACGGTCGATGTGTCGGCCGAATCGCTGGACAAGACCAGCGGCCTCGACCGCGAAGGCCCGATCAACCTCGAAAAAGCCCTGCGTGCGCACGACCGCCTGGGCGGCCACATCGTCAGCGGCCACGTGGACGGCATCGGCCAGGTCACCCGTTTCGAACAGGTGGGCGAAAGCTGGGATCTGCGCGTGATGGCCCCGCCCGCCCTGGGCAAATACCTCGCCTACAAAGGCTCCATCACGGTCAACGGTGTCAGCCTCACTGTCAACCGCGTGCTCGACAGCGCCGCCGGTTGCGAGTGCCACATCAACCTGATTCCCCACACCGTGGAGAACACCGCGCTCGGCAGCCTTTTGGCCGGCGCAAACGTCAACCTCGAAATCGACCTGATCGCGCGCTACGTGGAGCGCATGTTGCAGGCCCAGCCCACTTCCAACTCCGCACAAGCATGAGCAGCTCACCCGTACCCATCTCCCCGGTCGAAGACATCGTGGCCGACATGCGCGCCGGGCGCATCGTCATCCTGGTGGACGAGGAAGACCGCGAAAACGAAGGCGACCTGATCCTGGCGGCAGACCATGTATCGCCCGAGGCCATCAATTTCATGGCCCGGTTCGGCCGTGGCCTGATCTGCCTCACGCTCACGCGCGAGCGCTGCGAGCGGCTGCAGTTGCCGCCGATGGCGCTGCGCAACGGCACCAAGCATTCAACCGCCTTCACCGTGTCGATCGAGGCCGCCGAAGGCGTGACCACCGGCATTTCGGCCGCCGACCGTGCGCGCACCATCCAGGCGGCCGTCGCGCCCCAGGCGCAGGC
>JAUYSB010000218.1 GCA_030696525.1 Hydrogenophaga sp.
CCTGAACCCGGGCCGCGAAGCCATGGCGCGCAAGTTCGGCATGACCCACTTCATCAACCCCAAGGACGTGCCCAACCTCGTTGACGCGATTGTCCAACTCACCGATGGCGGCGCCGATTACAGCTTCGAGTGCATAGGCAACACCCGGGTGATGCGCGACGCGCTGGAATGCACGCACAAAGGCTGGGGCCGCAGCATCATCATCGGCGTGGCGGAGGCGGGGGCCGAGATCAGCACGCGCCCGTTCCAGCTCGTGACAGGGCGCAAGTGGGAGGGCTCGGCCTTTGGTGGTGCGCGCGGGCGCACCGACGTGCCCAAGATTGTGGACTGGTACATGGACGGCAAGATCAACATCGACGATCTCATCACCCACAAGCTGCCGCTCTCGCGCATCAACGAAGGTTTTGACCTGATGAAGGCCGGCGAGTCGATCCGAGCGGTGGTGGAATTCTGAGATGGCCCTGGTCAACCTGGAACTGATCAGCGAACACGCCTGCTTCGGCGGCGTGCAGCGTTTCTACAAACACAGCTCGGCCGAAATTGGCCTGCCCATGCGCTTCGGCCTGTTCCTGCCGCCGCAGGCGCTGAACGGACAGGCCGTGCCACTGCTCACCTTTCTGGCCGGCCTGACCTGCACCGAAGACACCTTTGCCATCAAGGCCGGTGCGCAGCGCGACGCCGCTGCGCTGGGCCTGGCCATCCTCACGCCCGACACCAGCCCGCGCGGCGCCGGCATTGTGGGCGAAGACCACCACTGGGAATTCGGCGTTGGCGCCGGCTTCTACCTCGACGCCACGGTCATGCCCTGGTCCGGCCACTGGTGCATGGAAAGCTACCTCGTCAAAGAGCTGCTGCCTGGCGTCGTGGCCCAGTTCGGCCTTGAAGGTCAGCGCCTCGGCCTGTTCGGCCACTCCATGGGCGGCCACGGCGCGCTCACCCTGGCGTTGCGCCACCCGGGCATGTTCAAGAGCCTGTCGGCCTTCGCGCCCATTTGTGCGCCCACCCAATGCCCATGGGGCCACAACGCCTTCACCGGCTACCTGGGGCAGGACGAAGACACCTGGGCGGCCTTTGATGCCAGCGCGCTGATGGCGCAGCAGACGTCAGTGCCATACGCTAACGGCATCCTCATCGACCAGGGCCTGGCCGACAAATTCCTGGTCGAGCAGCTCAAGCCCGAGCTGTTCGAGGCCGCGTGCGCCAAGGCCGGCCAGCCGCTGACCCTGCGCCGCCACGCCGGCTACGACCACGGCTACTACTTCATCCAGAGTTTTGTGGGCAATCATCTGCGGCACCACGCCGAGCGGCTGCGCTGATCAGATCCAGCGCAGCAGCCCGCCCACCACCAGCGGCAGCGCCACCGCGCTGAACAGCGCGCACAGGCCCATGGCCAGGCCGGCGAAGGCGCCCATTTCCTCGCTCACCTGAAACGCGCGTGCCGTGCCGATGCCGTGGGCGGCGGTGCCCAGGGCGAAGCCGCGCACCGTGGGGTCGGTGATGCCCAACAGGTTGAACAGCGGGCGCGCGGTGGCGGCACCCACGATGCCGGTGCACACCACCAGCACGGCGGTGAGCGAGGGCAGGCCGCCGATCTTCTCGGCAATGCCCATGGCCACCGGCGTCGTCACCGATTTGGGCGCGAGCGATGCCAGCGTGGCCGGGCTGGCGCCCAGCAGCGCGCCCAGCGACACCGCCGCCACCGTGGCGGCCAGGGTGCCGGCCACCAGCGCGCCCAGCATGGGCCACCACAGGCGCCGCAGGCGTTCGCGCTGTTCCCACAGCGGCACGGCCAGCGCCACGGTGGCGGGGCCGAGCAGAAAATGCACAAACTGCGCACCTTCAAAGTAGGTGGCGTAGGGCGTGCCGGTGGCCCACAACAAGGTGCCGAGGGCCGCCACCGAGAAGGCCACCGGGTTGGCCAGCGGGTGAAAACCCAGTGCGCGGTAGAGTGCAAACGCGCCCTGGTAGACCAGCAGGGTGGCGGTCAGCCCCAGCAGCGGCGTGGCCGCCAGGTAGACCCAGACGTCGCTGAGGCGGTCGTTCACGGCCGCTCCTTGGAAGCAGACCGCATCAAGCGGCTCATCACCAGTGCGGCCACCGCCAGCCCGACCCAGGTGCTGATGATCAGCGCCACACCGATGGCCAGCGCCTCGTCGCCCAGGCGCTGCAGGTGCAGCATCACGCCCACACCGGCCGGCACGAACAGCAGCGACAGGTGTTGCAGCAGGTTCTGGGTGGTGGGTTTGAGGGCCGCCAGCTGGCGCGGCCGCACAGCCAGCACCAGCAGCAGCAAAGCCATGCCAACCACCGGGCCGGGCAGCGGCAGTTTGAACACATACACCAGCGCCTCGCCCAGCAGCTGCAGCACCAGCAGCGTGGCGAGGGCGCCGATCACTGGGGGCGGCCCGGCAGCGCGGCGTCCAGCACCTCCACCCAATGCTTCACCGGTGTTTCGGTGCCGCTTTGCAGGTGGGTGATGCAGCCGATGTTGGCGCTGACGATGGTCTGCGCCTGCAGCTCGCCCAGGTGGCCGAGTTTGCGGTCGCGCAGGGTGTAGGCGATGTCGGGGTTGAGCACTGAGTAGGTGCCGGCCGAGCCGCAGCACAGGTGGGCCTCATTGCGACTGACCTGGATGTCAAACCCAAGAGCGCCCAGGTGTTGCTCCACGCCGCCCTTGAGCTGCTGGCCGTGTTGCAGCGTGCAGGGCGGGTGGAAGGCCAGTTTGGTACTGGCATTGACTTTGCCTTGCAGCGCCGGCACCAACTCGGGCAGCAGTTCGCTCAGGTCTTTGGTGAGGGCGCTGATGCGCGCGGCCTTGGCGGCCCATTCGGGTTCGCCGTGCAGGATGTGGCCGTATTCCTTGACCGTCACGCCGCAGCCCGAGGCGTTCATGACGATGGCCTCCACGCCGGCTTCCACATGGGGCCACCAGGCGGCGATGTTGGCGCGCATCTGGGCTTTGCCGCCGTCCTGGTCGTTGAGGTGGAACTTGACCGCGCCGCAGCAGCCGGCCTGGCCTTCGACGATGGTTTGGATGCCGGCGGCGTCCAGCACGCGGGCGGTGGCGCTGTTGATGTTGGGCATCATGGCTGGCTGTACACAACCGGCCAGCATCAGCACCTTGCGGGTGTGGGTGCGTGTGGGCCAGGCGCCAGCGTTCTGGGGCGCGGGCACCTTGTTCTTGAGTGCGGCGGGCAGCAGCGGGCGGACCAGTTGCCCCAGCTTCATGGCGGGGCCGAACAGCGGCGAGGGCAGGCCTTCTTTCAGCAGCCAGCGCACCGCCTGTTCGCCGGCCGGGCGTGGCACCTTGGCGTCCACTATTCTGCGGCCGATGTCCACCAGGTGGCCGTAGTCCACGCCGCTGGGGCAGGTGGATTCGCAATTGCGGCAGGTCAGGCAGCGGTCCAGGTGCTGCTGGGTGGCGCGCGTGGGCGTGTCGCCTTAGAGCACCTGTTTCATCCGGTAGATGCGTCCGCGCGGGCCGTCAAGCTCGTCGCCCAGCAGCTGGTAGGTGGGGCAGGTGGCGGTGCAGAAGCCGCAGTGCACACACTTGCGCAGAATGGCTTCGGCCGCCTGGCCGTCGGCCGTGCCTTTGAATTCGGGGGACAGGTTGGTTTGCATAACAGCGGATTCCTTCAGCCCAGACGGCCAGGGTTGAAGATGCCAGCGGGGTCGAACGACGCGCGCAGCCGTTGTTCGATGGTGGCCAGCGGCCCGGCAGCCGGGGCCCGGCGCGAAAAGTCGGCGGGCAGGCCGTTGACCGGCGCACGGAACAAGGTGGCGTGCCCGCCCGCGCTGGCCGCCGCAGCGCGCAGCTGCGGCGCCGCGTCCGCCGGCGCCCACAGCCAGCGCTGGCCGCCGTGCCATTCAATCAGCTGTGCCCAAGGCAGGTCGAGCGCGGGCGCGGCGGGCGCCACGCTCAGGCGCCACAGCGCCAGATCTGGGGCGGGCGGGGTGAAGAAGGGCAGACGCTGCTCGCGGCAATCGGCCCAGTCGGGGCCGGCCTGGGCGTTGTCCATGCGCTGGCCCGGCACGTCGTTCAGCATGCGCGTGCAGGCCGACTCCACCGCTGCCACCGCACCGCGCAGGCGCACGAACAGCAGGTTTTTCGGGGGGGATGCCGTGTCATCGTGCACCCAGCAGCTCGCATTCAGGGGCAGCGGCTGGCCACCCCAGCGCTGCAATTGCGCCAAGGCCTGGGCCTGGGGCAACTCGAACACCAGCGTGGCTTCGGCCGGCGCCACCGGCAGCACCTTGAGCGAGACCTCCACGATCAGACCCAGCGTGCCCCAGCTGCCGGCCATGAGGCGGCTGACGTCGTAGCCGGCCACGTTTTTCATGACTTGGCCGCCGTAGGTGAGCAGTTCGCTGCGGCCGTTGAGCAGCTGCACGCCCAGCATGTAGTCGCGCACCGCGCCCACGCTGGCGCGCGCCGGGCCGCTCAGGCCGGCGGCCACCATGCCGCCCACCGTGGCGCCGGGGCCAAAGTGAGGCGGCTCAAAGGGCAGGCACTGGCCGCGTTCGGCCAGCTGGGCTTCTATTTCAGCCAGCGGCGTGCCCGCCAGAGCGGTGATGACCAGTTCGGTGGGCTCGTAGGCCACCACGCCGCTGAGGTCGCGGGTGTCGAGCACGGTGGCCCCGGCGGCAATGCCGTGTGTGGCCGGGCCGTGGAAGGCTTTGGTGTCGCCACCGCGCACGCGCAGGGGCGTTCGGTTGACGGACGCGGACCGCACCAACTCGACGAGCGGTGCCAGGGCGGGATGGGTGGCAGCTTGCATGGCCGCAATGGTAGCGACCACGCCCTTTTCCGGTGCTTGATATTTTTTGTGACCCTGCGCGCCGGATTTCAGCTGGCATGGCCCAGGCAGGCGCCCGCGTTGGGGCGGCCCCGGCATTCGCCCTTGAGGCGTTTGGCGCGCATGGCCTCGCTCTCCTGGCTGCCCGGCAGGAATTTGACGCTGCCGGCGCGCTGGCGCGGCTTGTCTTCGGGTTTGACTTGACTGGCCTGCGCGCTGGACAAAACACAGGCCAGGCCCAGCAGCGCGGCCAGTTGGACGGTTTTTTTCATATGCACTCCCTGTTCAAGCGGCCATGGTAGATCGGGTGCCGCCGCTTGGCTACACTGGCCCGATGCTCTGGGTCAAATCCTTTCACATCGTTTTTGTGGCCAGCTGGTTCGCCGGCCTGTTCTACCTGCCGCGCATCTTCGTCAACCTGGCCATGGTGCCGCCCGAAAGTGTGGCCGAGCGTGAGCGCCTGCTCATCATGGCGCGCAAGCTGCTGCGTTTTTCCACCCTGCTGGCGGTGCCGGCTTTGGCGCTGGGCTTCTGGCTGTGGCTGGGCTATGGCATAGGCAAGGGGCCGGGCAACGGCTGGTTGCACGCCAAACTGCTGGTGGTGGCGTTGGTGGTGGCCTACCACCATGTGTGCGCGCGCCTGCTCAAGCGCCTGGCGGCCGGCGAGGACCGCCACAACCACGTCTGGTACCGCTGGTTCAACGAGGCGCCGGTGCTGATGCTGGTGGCCGCCGTGGTGCTGGTGGTGGTCAAGCCCTTCTGAGCGCCATGCCGACCGACCGCCACGACGGTCAACACAGTTTTGCGCTGGTGCTGGCGCTGTGGTACGTGGCCCTGGTGGTGTATGCCAGCCTGTACCCGTTTCACAGCTGGCGCGACCAGGGCGTGCCGCCCTGGGATTACCTGTGGGCGCCCTGGCCCCGCTACTGGACGCTCAAGGACGTGTTGGCCAACCTGGCCGGCTACGTGCCGCTGGGTTTTCTGATCACCTGGGCCGCGTGGCGGCGGGGCGCGCGCCTGTGGGCGCTGCTGGCAGGCGGGCTGTTGCCGGCGCTGCTGTCGCTGGGGCTGGAGTCGGCGCAAAGCTACCTGCCGCAGCGGGTGCCGTCCAACGTGGACTGGCTGCTCAACGCGGCGGGTGCGCTTGGTGGCGCGGTGCTGGCCCTGGCCCTGGGGCGCCTGGGGGCGATTGCCCGCTGGAGCGACTTTCGCCAGCGCGTGTTTGTGCAGAACTCGCGCGGCGCCATGGTCTTGCTGGCCCTGTGGCCGCCGGCGCTGCTGTACCCCTCGTCCCTGCCCTTTGGCTTGGGTCAGGTCTGGCAGCGCGCCGAAGTCTGGCTGGCCGAAACCCTGGTGGACACGCCCTTTGCCGCCTGGCTGCCGGCCGAGCCGCCCGCACTCAATGAGCTGAGCGCCTTGGGTGTGGCTGTGTGTGTGGCCTTCAGCCTGCTCGCGCCCTGCCTGCTGGGTTACGCCGTGTTGGCCACGCTGCGCCAGCGCGTCTGGTACTGGGCGGCTTTTTGCCTTGGTGCGTTCGGTGTCGGCGGCGTGTCGGCCGGGCTCACCTACGGGCCGGCGCACGCCTGGGCCTGGCTGGCGCCGCCGGTGGTGGCCGGTGGCGGGGCCGCCGCGCTGCTGGCGCTGCTGAGCCTGGGCCTGCCACGGCGCACCTGTGCGGTGCTCATGCTGCTGGCCCTGGCTTTCTCGCTGGGTTTGCTCAACCAGGCGCCCGACAGCCCCTACCTGGACCAGTCGCTGCAGCTGTGGGAGCAGAGCCGCTACAGCCACTTTCATGGTCTGAGCCAGTGGCTGGGCTGGCTCTGGCCTTACCTGGCCCTGGCCTACGGCGTGGCCTTGGCGTCGCGGCGCGAACCGCATCACTAAAATGCCGCCATGTCTGATGCCGCCTCCACCCCGCCTGGTTCCTACTACCAGCGCCACATTTTTTTCTGTCTGAACCAGCGCGACAACGGCCAAGCCTGCTGCGCCGACCACAACGCCCAGAAAGCCTTTGACCGCTGCAAGGCCCAGGTCAAGGCGCAAGGCCTGGCCGGCCCCGGCAAGGTGCGGGTCAACAAGGCCGGGTGCCTCGACCGCTGCGCCGGCGGTCCCATCGCCGTGGTCTACCCCGAAGCCACCTGGTACACCTTTGTGGACGAGGCCGACATCGACGAAATCGTCAGCTCGCACCTGCGCGACGGCGTGGTCGTCGAGCGCCTGCGCACGCCCCACGACGTTGGCCGATGAACGCCCAGACCGAGAAGCTGCTGATACAGGGCGCCGCCGGTGCCATCGAGGTGGCGCGCGACGTGGCGCCCGAGGCGCGCGGCGTGGCCGTCATTGCCCACCCGCACCCGCTGTTTGGCGGCACCATGGACAACAAGGTGGTGCAGACCCTGGCGCGCGCGTTTGTGCAATGCGGCTGGACGACGCTGCGCTTCAACTTCCGAGGCGTGGGCCAAAGCGCTGGCACCCACGACGAGGGCCGGGGCGAGGCCGAGGACCTGTTGCAGGTGGTGGCGCAACTGGCGCCACAAGGCCCCCTGTGCCTGGCCGGTTTTTCCTTTGGGGCCTTTGTCACTTCGCACGCCGTGGCGGCTTTGGCCCCGCAGCGCGACCTCCACAAGATCGCGCTGATCGGCACGGCGGCCAGCCGTTTCAATGTGTTGCCCATCGCGGCGGAACTCCACGAGCGCACCCTGGTCGTTCATGGCGAGGCCGACGACACCGTGCCGCTGGCTTCGGTGATGGACTGGGCGCGGCCCCAGGTGCTGCCGGTGACGGTGGTGCCCGGCGGCGGTCACTTTTTTCATGGCCAGCTGCCCCTGCTGCGCTCGCTGGTGGTGCGCCACCTGCGCGCCTGAGCCGATCGCGGTCTGGCCTTCTTTTGTGTTTCCCAAGGATTGTCTGTGTTGAGTTTTTCTGATTCGCTGGTCGCGGCTTCGTGGCGCACTGTTCGCCAAGCCACGTTCGCCCTGGGTTTGGGGCTGGCTGCACTGGGCGCCAGCGCCCAGGCGCTGACCCCGCCCGAGGTGGCCGCCCGTGCCTACCTGCTGCTCGACGTGACCAGCCAGCAGGTGTTGGCCGCCAAGGACGCCGATGTGCCGGTGGAGCCGGCGTCGCTGACCAAACTGATGACCGCCTATCTGGTGTTCGATGCGCTGAAGGCCAAGAAGATCAGCCTGACCCAGACCTTTGGTGTGAGCGAGCGCGCCTGGAAGATGCCCGGCTCGCGCATGTTCATCGACCCCAAGATGATGGTGCCCGTGGAAGACCTGCTCAAGGGCATGATCGTGCAGTCGGGCAACGACGCCACTGTGGCCCTGGCCGAGGGCGTGGCCGGTTCGGTCGAGCGGTTTGTGCAGCTCATGAACGAACAGGCCAAGGCCTTGGGCATGGCCAACACCAGCTACCGCAACCCCGAAGGCCTGACCGAGGCGGGCCACACCACCACCGCGCGCGACCTGGCCACCCTGGCCACGCGGCTGATGCGCGACTTTCCGGACTACGTGCCTTTCTACGCCATCCAGCGCTACCGCTACGCCGGCACGCCGGCAGCCAACGACAGCAACCGCAACCTGTTGCTGTTCCGCGATCCCAGCGTCGATGGCCTCAAGACAGGTTTCACCAACGCGGCAGGCTACTGCCTGGTGGCGACCGCCCGCCGCAGCTTCCCCGCCCTGGGCGAAGGCGCGGCCGGTCAGCGCCGCCTGGTCAGTGTGGTGCTGGGCGCGGCCAGCGAAAACGCGCGTGCGGCCGAAAGCCAGAAGCTGCTGAACTGGGGCTTTTCGGCCTACGAGGCGGTGCGCCTGTTCGCGCCCGGCCAGCCGGCGGTGACGCCGGCCGTGTGGAAAGGCAAAGCGCCCACCGTGGGCCTGGGCGTGCCTGAGGGCATCGTGGTGAGTGTGCCGGCCGGCGAAGGCGCCAAGCTCAAGACCGAGGTGGTGCGCCCCGATCCGCTGGTGGCGCCGCTGCAAAAGGGCCAGAAGCTGGGCTCGCTCAAGATCAGCACCGGCGGCGGCGTTGCCATCACCGAAGTGCCGCTGACCGTGCTGGAAACGGTGGAAGAGGCCGGCATCCTGGGTCGCGCCTGGGACGCCATCCGCCTCTGGATCAAATAAGCCAAGCCCGGCCGACGCTGCCTCGTCGGGCGCTGCTTGCGCCTGGCGCGGCCCCGTGCTACATTAGCGGGCTTTTCGAAAATTTTCGAGGGGCTTTTTCGTTTTCGCTTTTTTCAAACGTTTAGGGACGTTTCTTCAATGCCAACCATCAATCAACTCGTGCGCCACGGCCGGGAGGTCGAAAAGACCAAATCCAAGAGCCCGGCCATGGAAAACTCTCCTCAGCGTCGTGGCGTGTGCACCCGTGTGTACACCACGACCCCCAAGAAGCCCAACTCCGCTCTGCGTAAAGTCGCCAAAGTGCGCCTAACCAACGGTTTTGAGGTGATCTCCTACATCGGCGGCGAAGGCCA
>JAUYSB010000222.1 GCA_030696525.1 Hydrogenophaga sp.
CAACTGGAAAAGCGGCAAGGCCGAGAAGTGCATCTTCTGCGACCCGCGCATCGAGGCCGGTCAGCCCACGGTGTGCTCCGAGACCTGCGTGGGCCGCATCCGCTACCTGGGTGTGCTGCTGTACGACGCGGATCGCATCGCCGAGGCCGCCAGCGTGCCCAACGAGAGCGATCTCTACCAGGCGCAGCTCGATTTGTTCCTCGACCCGTTTGACCCCGAGGTGATCGCGCAGGCCCGTGCCGACGGCATCCCCGACGCCTGGCTGGAAGCCGCGCGCAACAGCCCGGTTTACAAGATGGCGGTGGACTGGCAGGTGGCCCTGCCGCTGCACCCCGAGTACCGCACCCTGCCCATGGTCTGGTACGTGCCGCCGCTCTCGCCCATCACCGCTGCGGCCAACGCCGGGCACGTGGGCATCAATGGCGAGATCCCCGACGTGAGCCAGTTGCGCATCCCCGTCAAGTACCTGGCCAACCTGCTCACCGCCGGCGAAACGCGCCCCGTCATCCAAGCGCTGGAGCGCATGCTGGCCATGCGCGCCTACCAGCGCGGCAAACACGTGGACGGCGTGGTCAACACCGGCGTGCTGGAGCAGGTGGGCCTGAGCACCGCCCAGGTGGAGGACATGTACCGCACCATGGCGATTGCCAACTACGAAGACCGCTTCGTCATCCCGACCACACACCGCGAGTACGCCGAAAACACCTTCAACGTGAAGGGCGGCTGTGGTTTCAGCTTTGGCAACGGCTGCTCCGAAGGCGAGACCGAAACCAGCCTGTTCGGCAGCGAGAAGAAGCGCACCATCCCCATCAAGGCAGGAGTCTGACCATGCTGTTCAACAAGCCATTGCCACAAGCCCGCCTGACCCAACGCGTGCTGGCCCACCTGCTGCGCTACCCCGACGCCGAGCTGCGCGCCCATGTGGGCGAGCTGCGCGCGGCGCTGACTGGCGAGGCCGCCTTGCGGCCCGAGCGCATCGCCGAGATCGAGCGCCTGCTCGACCGCCTGGTGCTGTTGCCGGCGCTGCAGGTCGAGTCCGACTACGTGGAGCTGTTCGACCGCGGTCGCAGCACCTCGCTGCACCTGTTCGAGCATGTGCACGGCGACTCGCGCGACCGCGGCCCGGCCATGATCGACCTGATCCAGACCTACGAGAAGGCCGGGCTGTTCATCGACAACAGCGAGCTGCCCGACTTCCTGCCGGTGCTGCTGGAGTTCGCCTCCACCCAGCCGCCGCAGCAGGCGCGCGACTTCCTGGCCGAGACCGCCCACATCGTGCGTGCCGTCTTCAGCGCGCTGCTCAAGCGCCAGAGCCCCTACGCCAGCGTGCTGGCCGCCGTGCTGGAACTGGCCGGCGAAAAAGCCGAGGCCGTGGCCGTGCCCGACGAGCCGGCCATGGACGAGAGCTGGGCCGAGCCGGCCGTTTTCGGCGGCTGCTCCACCGAAGGCCAGGCCAAGCCCGGCCAGCCACAGCCGATCCGCATCGTCAAGAACGCCGCAACGACGGCACAAGGAGCGCGAGCATGAACACGCTGCACAACTTCCTGTTCAACGTCTATCCCTACATCTGCCTGTCGGTGTTCCTGATGGGCAGCCTGGCCCGCTTCGACCGCGACCAGTACACCTGGAAAAGCGACTCCTCGCAGCTGCTGCGCAAAGGCCAGCTGCGTTGGGGCAGCAACCTGTTCCACGTCGGCATCCTGTTCCTGTTCTTCGGCCACAGCGTGGGCCTGCTCACGCCGCACTGGGTGTACGAGCCCTTCATCACCGCCGGCCAGAAGCAGATGGTGGCCGTGACCGCCGGTGGCATCGCCGGTGCCGTGTGCTTCGTGGGCCTGAGCCTGCTGCTGCACCGGCGCATCTTTGACGACCGCATCCGCCTGACCAGCCACCGCACCGACCTGGGCATCCTTGTCATCCTGTGGGTGCAACTGGTGCTCGGCTTGATCACGCTGCCGTTTTCCATCGGCCACAGCGATGGCGGCGCGATGTTGGCGCTGTCTGACTGGGCGCAGCGCATCGTCACCTTCCGCCCCGATGCGGCCGGCCTGGTGGCGCTGGACTGGCCCTACAAGGTGCACCTGGTGTTGGGCATGACCATCTTCCTGCTCTTCCCCTTCTCGCGCCTCGTCCATGTGTGGAGCGGCTTCGGCACCCTGGCCTACATCGTGCGCCCCTACCAGGTGGTGCGCAGCCGCAAGCTGGGCCTTCCCGCCGGTCTCAACCAATCACCGCGTCAGGAGAGCTGAGATGAACGCCATGACCAGTCCCTTGCCCCCCGAGGTGGGCTGTGGCGGCGGTGGCAGCTGCGGCTGCGCTGGCGACACCCCATCCTCCACCCAGTCGCCGCGCGTCAACGGTGTGGCCTTGCTGGGCCCGGGCGAGCAACTGCCGCCCGACATGTTGCTGGAGCGTGCCCACACCGAGCTGCTGCGCCAGGAAGCCGTGCGCCAGGGCCTGTTGACCGACACCCACCCCGACCACGCGCCGCCGCTGGACGAGGCGCAGCGCCAGGTGCTGGAGCAGATGGTGGAGTCGGCGGTCATCACGCCCGCGCCCGAACTCGGCGCGCAGGAGCGCTACTACGCCGCCCACAAGCTGCACTTCATCACCGGCCAGGCCCTGCACGTGCGCCACATCCTGTTCGCGGTCACGCCGGGGGTGGATGTGCACAAGATGGCGCAGCGCGCCGAAACCGCCTTGCTGGAGCTCTCGCGCAAGGACGTGCCGGCCGACCGTTTTGCCGAGCTGGCGCGTGAACTCTCGAACTGCCCCAGCAGCGCCGAGGGTGGCGACCTGGGCTGGATAGGCCCCCACGACTGCGCGCCCGAGCTGGCCAACGAGCTGTTCTTCCAGAGCGATTCGGGCTGGGGCATGGGTGTGCACCCGCGCCTGGTGCACACGCGTTTCGGTTTCCACATCGTCGAGGTGCTGGGCCGGCGCAAGGGCACACTGCAGCCCTTTGAAGCGGTGCAGGACCAGATCGCGATGCGCATGACGCTGCAGTCGCGCGCCACCGCGCTGCGCCAGTACATGCGCCTGCTGATCGGGCAGGCGCAGGTGGTGGGCCTGGACCTGGAGGGGGCGGATTCGCCCTTGGTGCAGTGAGCGCCGAAGGCACAGGTGCCAGCGACGAGCTGTTGCTGCGCCTGCGGCGCTTCCGTTCCGACTACTTTCCGCTGCACCAGCAGCGTTTTCAGGACCTGGTGGCCGAGGGCCAGCACCCCAAGACCCTGTTCATCGGCTGCTCCGACTCGCGCCTGGTGCCCTACCTGCTGACCGGGGCCGGCCCAGGCGAGCTGTTCCTGGTGCGCAACGTGGGCGCGCTGGTGCCCCCCTATGACCAGTCGCATGGTTTGCACGGCACCATGGCCGCCATCGAGTTCGCGGTGCTGGGCCTGCACGTGGAACGCATCATCGTGTGTGGCCACAGCCACTGTGGCGCCATACGCACCGCCTACGAAGGCGCGCCCGCCGAGGCCGTGGCCTTGCAGGCCTGGCTCAAGCTGGTGGACGAGGCCTTGCTGCCCGTGCAGCCCTGCGCGGAATCCATGCGCCGCACCGAACAGCGCGCCATCGTGCTGCAGCTGGAGCGCCTGATGGGCTACCCCATGGTGCGCCGCGAGGTCGAGGCCGGGCGCCTGACCCTGCACGGCTGGCACTACGTGATCGAAGACGGAGAAGTGCATGTCTTTGACGCATCTCAAGGGGATTTTGTGCCGGCTTCGGTAGCCTCCACGAGCGGCACCGGGCCGTACCAACCCTATGTGGAACACGATGGACAAGTCATCAGCGATTGAAGTGGGCGCCGACACGGCAGAGTGGCAACAGTTGTTGAGCCTGTGCCGAGCGTCGGGCTTGCGTCCGCTGCGGCTGGCCGGGCGCGAACTGCTGCCAGTGGTGCAGGGCGGCATGGGGGTGGGCGTGTCCGCATCGCGCCTGGCGGGCCAGGTGGCGCGCCTGGGCGCCATGGGCACCATTTCCGCTGTGGACTTGCGCCGCCTGCACCCCGACCTGATGGCACAAACCGCCCACCTGAACAAGGAAAGCGACGCCAAGGACCGCATCAACGCGGCCAACCTGGTGGCCCTGGACCGCGAGATCCGCGCTGCCCGCGCCACCGCCGAGGGCCACGGCCTGCTGGCCGTCAACGTGATGCGCGCGCTCAGCGCCTACGACGCCTATGTGCGCCAGGCGCTGGAAAGTGGCATCGACGCCCTGGTGGTGGGCGCCGGCCTGCCGCCTGCACCCCGACCTGATGGCACAAACCGC
>JAUYSB010000233.1 GCA_030696525.1 Hydrogenophaga sp.
CGACGGCAACTCGGCACGCGCCATCAAGGGCGGCGACATCGAGGAAACCGCGACCAGCACCAACCTGGAAGCCGCCGACGAAGTGGCGCGCCAGGCACGCCTGCGCGACCTCGGCGGCCTGATCGTGATCGACTTCATCGACATGGAGGAGAGCAAGAACCGCCGCGAAGTGGAAAACCGCCTGCGCGACGCGCTGCGCCAGGACCGCGCGCGTGTGCAGTTCGGCGCCATCAGCAAGTTCGGCCTGCTGGAGATGAGCCGCCAGCGCCTCAAGCCCACGCTGAGCGAAGGTGCCTCCATCCCCTGCCCCCGCTGCGGTGGTTCGGGCCACATCCGCGACACCGAAAGCTCGGCGCTGCAAATCCTGCGCATCATCCAGGAAGAGTCGCTCAAGGACAGCACGGCTGCCGTGCTGGTGAAGGTGCCGGTTGAGTTGGCCAGCTTCCTGCTGAACGAGAAGCGCACCGAGATCACCAAGATCGAACTCAAGCAGCGCATCAACGTGCTGCTGGTGCCCAACAAGTCGCTGGACACGCCGCACTACAAGCTCGAGCGCATCAAACACGACGACCCGCGCCTGGACAACCTCGACGCCAGCTACAAGATGGCCGAGGAAGTGGACGACGTGACCTCGGTCACCCGCCGCAGCCAGGAGCGCACCAACAAGCAGGAGCCGGTCATCAAGGGCGTGCTGCCCGACGGCCCGGCGCCCGTGGCTGCGCGTGTCGAGCCAGCCGCCGAGCCCGCCAAGGCCAAGGAAGCCCCGGCGGTGGTGCCAGTGGCCCCGCCCGTGGCCGCCGCGCCTGTGCCCGCCAGCGGCGGTTTCTTCGGCTGGCTCAAGCGCTTGCTGGGCGGTGAACCCGTTGCCGCTCCGGCGCCGGCACCCACCAAACCCGCGGCCGCAGCCGACAGCGCGCCCGCCGCCAAGGAAGGCCGCCGCGACGGCGGCCGTGGTGGCCGGGGCGGTCAGCGCGAAGGTGGCCGTGACGGCGCCCGCGATGGCGCGCGAGAAGGTGGTCGTGGGGGCCGTGGCCCGCGCCCTGAAGGCAGCGAGCGCGGCAACGCCGAAGGCCGCCGCGAGGGCCGGCCTGAAGGACGTGGTGAGGGTCGCGGTGAAGGTCGCGGCGCTGAGGGCCGCGGCGAAGAACGTGGTGCCCGGGTTGGACGGGGTGGCCGTGGCGGCCAGCGAGACGGCCAACGTGATGGTGCCCGCGAACAGCAGGACATGGGCGCAGTGGCCCAGACCGCGGTGAGCGACAACGTCGCCATCGACGCCGTGGACAACGCCGCCAGCGACGCACCGCGCCGTGAGCGTGGCGAGCGCTCCGAGCGGGGTGGCGAACGCGGCGAGGGCGCCCGCCGCGAGCGCGGTGGCCGCCGCAACGAGCGCCGTCCTGCCGACGACGCGGCCATGGGTGAAGCCCAGGCCGCCAGCGACGACACCATGGCGGCCGAGGGCACCAGCGCCGAGGCACCACAAGACGGCCAGGAAACGGCCCGCAACGGTGGCCAGCGCCGTGGCCGCGACCGCTACGGCCGCGAACGCCGTGGCCGTGGCGACAACGCCGAAGCCCAAGGCGCCGACGCAGCAACCAGCGAAGGCCTTGAGGCCGCCGCCGAGGCACCGGTGTCCGCCGAACCGGTAGCCGTCGGTGACGACGCCCCGGTGCGCAGCTACTTCACCCGCAGCCAGGGTGCGGACGCACAAGCTGCCCCCGCGCCCGCTGCGGTGCCAGTCGAAGCCGCACCGCAAGCCGCAGAACCAGCGCCCTTGGTGGCGGCCGCTGCACCTGCAGCACCTGTGGCCGAACCGGTGGCTGCACCCGCACCGCAGGTCCGCCCCGCGCCCGTGGTGAAAGCCGCTGCACCGGCCGCTCAGCCCGCAGCCGCTGCCGGCCTGTCCAAGGTGCAGCCATTCACGCTGGAAATCGACGCGCTGGCCGACATCGCCCAGGCCTCGGGCCTGGTGTGGGTGCACTCCGACGGCGACAAGGTGCAGCAGGTCCAGGCCGCCATCGCTGCCGAACCCACGCCCATCCATGTGCCGCGCGAGCCCAAGCCCGTGGTCGCCATGGACGACGGCCCGCTGGTGCTGGTCGAAACCCGCCGCGACCTGCGCAACATGGTGCTGCCGTTCGAGCAGACCACGTCGACGCACTGACAGCCGCCGCGCCTGCTGGTCGGGCGTCCCCAATGAAAAAGCCCATCGGAATCCCGATGGGCTTTTTCAATTGTGGCGTTCAGTATCGGCACACGGCCAGCTGAATCCGCACCCAGGTCACGCCAGCCAAAGTCAACCGATCTGCGCCGCCTTTTTCCACGCCGCCTGCGCCGCCGTCGTGTCGCCACGCTCCTCGGCCAGTTGTGCCAGACCACACCAGGTCTGGCGCTGCAGGTCGGCGTCCTGCAGGCCGGTGCTGGCCTGGGCCAGCAGCTGGGCGGCCTTGCCCCACAGCTGCCGCTGCAGACACGCATGGCCGCCGAGGTACTGCAGGAAGGGGTCGTTGGGCAGCTGACGCTGCATCTGTTCGATGCGCGCCAGCCAGCCGGTGTCGTTCACGTCCATGCGGCGCGCCAGCACCTTCACCAGCCGGGCACGCCAATGCGCGTCCAGCGCCGCGTAGCCGGGCCACACGTTCAGCACCACATCGCGCGCCTGGTGGGCCGCGTCGTTGGCCGTGTCCTGCCCTGGTGCGGCGCCCAGCGCGTGCAGCCGTTCGGCCGCTGCAATGGCCAGTTCGGGCATGGCCTGTTCGGCGGCGTCCAGGTTGCGCCAGACGGCCTGCAGCTGAGGCAGATCGCGCGCGCCCTTGAACGCATCGAGCACCAAGCCACGCAAGACGCTGGGGGCGGCCTCGCTGGAGTAGGCGCGGTGTTTGGCCAGCACGCGGGCCATCTCCAGCGCGGCGGTCGCATCGCGCTGCATGCGCGCCACCCGCAGGCGCAAGCGCAGCGCCACGATGCGGCGGGCCGCGCCTTGCGGCAATTCGGCCAGCCAGGCGGCGGCGGCGGCGGCATCGCGGTCTTCCACCGCCCAGCGGGCGGCGCGCAACAGCGCGCCTTCGCGGGTTTCATTGCCATTGCGCACCAGGCCGGGTGCGATGGCCAGGCGCTGGTGGTGGTCACGCGTTTCGCGGTTCTGCAAGGCATGGGCGCTTTCGGCCAGCAGCAGGTGCGCCAACGCCGTCACCTGGCCGTGCCGGGGCAGGTCGTGGTCGGGCAGTTGCTGCAGGTGGCCCAGGGCCTCTTGCGCGGCCGTCTGGGCGCGCACAAAACGCCCGGCCAGCTGGTTGGACAAGGCGTCCATCACGCCCGACACCGCTGCCCGCTCCAATTGCCGTGCACGCCAACGGCGCGCCCGCCCGGGCATGGCCGCGAGGCTGGCCAAGCCGCGCCAGCTCAGGTGCAGCAGCAGGAACAGCGCCACGACGCCAAACAGCACCAGATTGAAAGAAAGGTCGATGCGGTAGGGCGGCCAGAACACGGTCACGCTGGCGTGGTTCTGCCCCACCAGCAAGGCCAGCGCCACGGCCACCGCGGCCAGGGTCAGAAACCAGAACACGTGGCGAAACATCGGCACGCCCTTCAACGCCCGCCGGCCGCCGTGGCCAGGGCCGCCAGCGTTTCGGTGGGCCGTGGCACGTCGGTCGAGGTCATTTCCGACTGCATCTGCGCCAGCGCCTTGAGCATGTGGCGGGTGGGCGCGGCCTCTTCGTCGAAATAGCGCCGCACCGCCGCCGCCGCGGTCAGCACGTCGGCCTGCGCCTGCGGGATCTGGCGTGCCAGCAAGGCCAGGCGCGCGTTGAGCAACTGCATCTTGAGGTTTTGCCGCAGCATGAAGGCCTGCTCGGGCGCCAGCAGCAAGGCCTCGGGTTGGTCGATGCGGCTGACCCGCAGCAGGTCGCGGGCCTCCTCGCGGACGTCGGACCAGACCCGCGTCCACAGCGCATCGGCGCTGCCGCGCGCACGCGCCCACCAGTCAGGGTCGGCAGCGTCGGCGGGTTGCGCTTGCGGGGGGACGCCGGTGGCAGCAGCGCTGCGCGCGGCAGCGGGAGCCGCCGTGGACCGACCGAGCGCGCCCACCGCGTTGGCCAGCGGCAGCTCGTCCAGGGCCTTGGCCAGTTCGTCGAGCCGGTTGGCCAGGGCCGGGATGTCGGTCAGCGTGGCGCCCTTGATGCGTTCGATGTCGCGCGCGATGGCCCGCTGCACCGGGTTCAGGCGGGGCTGGGTAGCACGCCCGATGCGGCCATCGGCCGACTGCAGGGCCGAGATCAGCAGCTGCGCGCTGCCGGTGAGCTGGGCCTGCTGCTGCGCCAGCTTGAGGGTGGATTCGAGTTCCTGCACCAGGTGGTCGTCGCGCGAACGCGAAACGCTGACCATCAGCTCCTCCAGTTGGCTGCGCTGCAGGCTGACCTCGGACAGGCGCACCTCGGCCACGCTCAGGCGCGCCTGCAACTCCTGGAATTGCGATTCGGTTTCGGTGGCGGTGCTGCGCGCGTCCTTGGCGTCGCTGGCGCTTTCGGCGCTCTGGCGCGCCAGCTCCTTCTGGGTCTGCTCCAGCTTCTGCCACAGGATGCCCGACATCAGCAGCGCCACCAGCGCCACCCCCAGAGTCAGAATCAGCAGGGCACCACCCGCCCCAGCGCTGGCGCGCGGCACCGGGGCGCGCTCGTCGGCGGCCGGTGGGT
>JAUYSB010000261.1 GCA_030696525.1 Hydrogenophaga sp.
GACCTTCAGGGCAGCGGTCAGCGCTTGTTGCAGCTCTTCAAGCTCGGCGTTGATGAAAATCCGAAAAGCCTGAAATGTGCGCGTTGCAGGGTCCTTGCCCGGCTCGCGGGTTTTGACCGCGCCAGCCACGACTTCGGCCAACTCGGCGGTGGTTCGAAGAGGGCCCCGTTCCTGTCGGCGACGATCAATCGCCTTTGCAATCGGTTGAGCAAACCGTTCTTCGCCGTATTCACGTATCACCTCCGCCATCTCGGCCACATCGGCCGTTGCGATCCACTCCGCCACACTCCGACCGCGCGTGGTGTCCATGCGCATTTCCAGGGGGCCGTCGTGGCGAAATGAAAAACCCCGGGCGGGGTCGTCGATCTGGGGGGAGCTGACGCCGAGGTCCATAAGAACCCCGTCGGCAGAACCCGCCTCCAGCTCATCCAGATGTTTGAAACCCTCGTGGCGCACCGCGATGCGCCCGTCCACGTCGGCCAGGGCGTTGGCCGCGGCAATCGCCTGCGGGTCTTTGTCGAATACCGTCAGGCGCCCCAGCGGCGACAGACCTGCCAGAATCAGGCGCGAATGACCGCCGCGGCCAAAGGTGGCGTCAACGTAGTGGCCGTCCGGCTGAACCGAGAGGGCGTCAACCGCCTCGTTCAACAGGACGGTGCAGTGACTGAATGTGTCTTGCACCGTCGGCCTCAGAAAGAAAAGTCCTTGAGGGCATCGGGCATCTCGCCCTGCATGGCCTCGGCCTCCTGGGCCGCGTAGGTGGCGGCATCCCAGAGCTCGAAGTGGTTGCCCATGCCGAGCAGCACCGCGTCCTTGGTGAGCCCGGCGGCGGCACGCAGCTCGGGCGAGATCAGCACCCGGCCGGCGCCGTCCATCTCGGCGTCCATCGCGTTACCCAGGAAGATGCGCTTCCACCACTGGGCCGACATGGGCAGGGCCGCGATGCGGTCGCGGAACACCTCCCACTCGCCACGCGGGAACACCATCAGGCAACCGTGGGGGTGTTTGGTGACGGTGAGTTGGCCTGCGGCCGTGGCGCTCAGCACGTCACGATGCCGCGTCGGCACGGACAACCGGCCTTTGGCATCGAGACTGAGGGAGGAGGCGCCTTGGAACACGTGTGGACCTTAAAACTACACTTTTCACCACTAAATTGCACTTTTCCCCACTTTATCAGGAAATGCAGACGCGGCAAGGCCCCATGCGGATTTTTTTTCAATGAAATCAAGTACTTAGACAAGTTTTGCAAAGTCACTTACAAGGCAAAACCTATTGAAAATGAAGCACTTAGCGAATGCTCTGAATGTGATGGTTCAAAAGCAGAGCACCCGGCGCGCTGCTGCGGGCCGGGTGCCGGGGAAACAAAAAAACGGTTCAGCGTGACGCCGCGACGATCAACCTATCCATGGCCCAGAAGTCCGCCCGCCGCCTGTCGGCGCCGCTTGAAATATTGACCCACAGGGGCACGGGCTGGTGGAGTTGTCGCTGCGCAGCCTGCGCCCGCCCCCGGTGGAGCTGGTGCAGCTTTCGCCGGCCGAGGTGCCACTGAGCCCGGCGGCGGCTTACTTGGCGCGCTGCCTGGCCGATGCGGTGCTCAGTGGGAAGCCCAGGGCCTGACGGGCCGCTTGCCTCAGGCCAACACGGCTTCGGGCTGACGCGACGGTGACCCTTGCTGTTGCAACAGCGTGCCAAACAAGTTCTTGGGATCGGCCAGCGCGGGGATCAGCGCCAGGCGCTCGCCCAGGCCGGCCTCCAGGGCCGCCGCGTGCATGAAACGCAGGGCCGCGTAGTCCTCCAGCGCAAAGCCCACCGAGTCGAACACGGTGATTTGGGCGGCGTTGTCGCGGCCCGCCTTCTGGCCGGCAAACACCTCCCACAGCTCGGTCACCTCAAAATCGGCCGGCATCTGCTGGATGTCGCCTTCGATGCGCGACTGCGGCGCGAACTCGACAAACACCTTGGCCGCGTGCAGCACATCGGCGGTCAGTTCGGTCTTGCCGGGGCAGTCACCGCCCACCGCGTTGATGTGCATGCCGGGCGCCAGCATGTCGGCACTCAGGACGGTGGCGCAGGTCTTGTCTGCCGTCACCGTGGTCACGATGTCGGCGCCCAACACGGCCTCGCGGGTGCTGGCGCACACCTCCAGCTTCAAACCGCTGCCCGCCAGGTTTGCCACCAGCTTGGCGGTGGCGGCGGGGTCGATGTCGTACAGGCGCAGTGTGGTGATGCCCACCAGGTGCTGGAAGGCGATGGCCTGGAACTCGCTCTGGGCGCCGTTGCCGATCAAGGCCATGACGCGGCTGTCGGGACGCGCCAGCGTCTTGGCGGCGAGCGCCGAGGTGGCGGCGGTGCGCATGGCGGTGGTCAGCGTCAGTTCGCTCACCAGGGTGGGAGCGCCGGTGGCCACGTCGGCCAGCACGCCAAAGGCCATCACGGTGGACAGGCCCAGCGCCGTGTTCTTGGGGTGGCCGTTGACGTATTTGAAGCTGTAGGCGGTGTCGTCGGAGATGGGCATCAGCTCGATCACGCCGTCGCGCGAGTGGTTGGCCACGCGGGCCGACTTGTCGAAGTCGTTCCAGCGCAGAAAGTCGGCGTGGATGTTGTCGGCGATGGCCGCGATGCAGTGCTTGAGGCCTTTGCGACGCACCAGATCGACGGCGGCGGGGGCGCTCAGGTACAGGGGGTGGACGGACGCAATGGTGTGTGTCATGGGAGGTCTCCAGGCGGTGTTGTGTGGCTGAGGAGAAGTTTCCCGAATCCGTGCGTCAATGAATAGCGGCAAAAATGCATTGAAATCGTCAGACTTTTGCCAAAACGACAGCCATGAATGACAATCTGCCGCATGGATGACCTGGACCAACAACTGATTGCCCTGCTGCGGCAGAACGCCCGACTCAACATCGCCGACCTCGCGCACAAGCTCAAGGTCTCACGCGGCACGGTCAACAACCGCCTGCGCAAGCTCGAAGACCAGCAGGTGATCCTGGGCTACACCGTGCGGCTGCGGCCTGAAAGCGAACCCGATCGGATCAGCGCCTGGATGGGGGTGCAGGTGGAGGGCAACACCACCCGGCAGGTCATTGCCAGCCTGCTGGGCGAGCCCGGCGTGGTGGCGCTGCACGACACCAACGGGCGCTGGGATTTGTTGGCCGAGATCGAGGCCTCGTCCATGAAAGGGCTGTCGGACGTGCTCGAACGCATACGCCTGATCGGCGGCATACGCGGTACCGAGACCAACATCCACCTGGCCACCTACCGCTGATGCCGGGGTGACCGGCGTCTCGCTCAGGCCGCCGTGTAGGCCGTCTTGACGGTGGTGAAGAACTCGGCCGCGTAACGGCCCTGTTCGCGCGGGCCGTAGCTGCTGCCCTTGCGGCCGCCAAAGGGCACGTGGTAGTCCACGCCGGCGGTGGCGGCATTGACCATGACCATGCCGGCCTGTGCCTCGCGCTTGAACTGCGTGGCGTGTTTGAGCGAGCTGGTGCAGATGCCCGCCGACAGGCCAAAGGCCGTGTCGTTGGCCAGGGCCAGCGCGTGCTCGAAGTTGTCGGCCGGCACGATGCAGGCGACGGGGCCGAAAATTTCCTCGCGCGCAATGCGCATGCCGGGCTCGGCGTCCACAAACAGCGCGGGCTCCAGATAGAAACCCTGGGTGGCCCGCTCCAGCACCCGCCCGCCAAAGGCCAGGCGCGCGCCTTCATCCTGCCCGATCTGGATGTAGGACAGGTCCTGCGCCAGCTGCGATGCATCCACCACCGGGCCGATGTCGGTGCCGGGTGCGCGGGCATCGCCCACCTTCAAGGCTTTCAGGCGTTCGATCACGGCATCGGTGAAACGCGGCAGGATGCCGCGCTGCACGATCAGGCGGCTCGATGCCGTGCAGCGCTGGCCGGTGGAGAAGTAGCTGCCCAACACCGCACATTCCACGGCGCGCGCGAGGTCGGCGTCGTCCAGCACCACCAGCGGGTTCTTGCCGCCCATCTCCAGCTGCACCTTGGCAAAACGCGGCGCGGTGGCGGCCAGCACGCGCCGGCCCGTGTCCACCGAGCCGGTGAAGCTGATGGCATCGACCTCGGCGTGGTTGAGCAGCGTCTGCCCCACCTGGCTGCCCGGCCCCATGACAAGGTTGAACACACCGGGCGGGATGCCTGAGCGGCTGATGATCTCGGCCAGCGCCCAGGCGCTGCCGGGGACCAGGTCGGCGGGCTTGAAGACCACGCAGTTGCCATAAGCCAGCGCGGGCGCGATCTTCCAGGCGGGGATGGCGATGGGAAAGTTCCAGGGCGTGATGATGCCCACCACACCAATGGGCTCGCGCGTGATGTCCACCTCGATGCCGGGGCGCACCGAGGGCAGGTGCTCGCCGCTGGCGCGCACCACCTCACCCGCAAAGAAGCGGAAGATCTGGCCCGCGCGGGCGACCTCGCCCACGGCCTCGGGCAGGGTCTTGCCCTCTTCACGCGCCAGCAGGTTGCCGAGTTCGTCTTTGCGGGCCAGCAGCTCGGCAGCGATTTTTTCCAGCGCATCGGCACGCGCCTGCACCGAGCCGCGCGACCACGCGGGAAAGGCCTGACGCGCCGCCTGGATGGCGCGCTCGGTTTGCGCCGCGTCGGCGTGGGCGTATTCGCCCACCAGGTCGCTGGTGTCGGAGGGGTTGATGTTGCGGCGTTGGCCAACGCCGGCCAGCCATTCGCCAGCGATGAGGTTGTGGTGCATGTCGGGGTACTCGTGGAAAAAATCAGGGGCGGGCGGTGGCAGTGGCGGTGGCGGCTCGGGCACGCGCCACGGCTGCGGGCAGGTCGGTCCAGGCCGGCTTTTGGGGCGCGAAACGCTGGCGCATGTAGCCGGCCAGTTCGATGAGCTGGCGGTCGTCCAGCGCATCCTTGAAGGCGGGCATGAAACCGATGTCGCGCGTGGCCGGGTCTTGCACGCCTTCGAGGATGCTGCGCAGCAGGTTGTCGGGACGTTCGCTGTGCAGGTTGGTGTTGAGCGCCAGCGGCACGTTGACGCCCAGCACGCGCGGGCCGTTGCCGTCGTGGTGGCAGGCGGCGCAGGCCTGGTCAAACAAACGCTGCGCAGAGCCCAACAAAGCCGGCGCGCCAGCGGCCGCGGTGGCGATGGCCTGGGCCGCCGCCTGTTCGGCCTGCACCACGGTGGTGGGCTGGCCGAACGCGGCCAGGTAGTGGGCCATGGCGCGCACGTCGGTCTCGGGCACGTCCTGCAGGTTGCGCACCACGTCGGCCATGGGGCCGCCGGCCATGCCGTGCTGCGGGCTGTGGCCGTGTTTGAGGTAGCTGTAGAAGGCGTCCTCCGTCCAGGGCACGGGGCCGGGGTGGCGGGCGGTGAGCGAAGGCGCCTCCCAACCCTTGACCATGGCGCCGCCCAAAAAGGCCTTGCCCTCGCGCTCGGCGCCCAGGGCGTTGCGCTCGGTGTGGCAGGCGCCGCAGTGGCCCACACCGTTGACCAGGTACTCGCCGCGTTGCCACAGCTCGGAGCGCGTGGTTTCGGTGGTCTTGCGCGGGCCGGACGCCAGGTAGAGCGCGTTCCAACCGGCCAACAAAGGCCGCGCGTTGAACGGGAACTTCAGCTGCGTGGCGGGCAGGTCGGCACGCACCGGCTTCTGGTTCATCAGGTAGGCATACAGCGCGGTGAGGTCGTCGTCGCCCATGCGGGTGAAGGCCGTGTACGGGAAGGCCGGGTAGAGGTGGCGGCCGTCGCGCGAGATGCCTTCGCGCATGGCGCGCTGGAAGGCGCTGAACGACCAGGCGCCGATGCCGGTGTCCACATCGGGCGTGATGTTGGTGGCGACCACGGTGCCAAACGGCGTGTCCATGGCCAGGCCACCGGCCAGCGGCTTGCTCGCGTCCACCGTGTGGCAGTGGGCGCAGTTGCCCAGGGCCGCAAGCTGGCGGCCTTTTTCAATCGTCTCTGCGGTGTAGACCACCGCCATGCTGGGCGCCACCGGCGCGATGGTCGAACGCCAGCCGGCCAGGCCCAGCAGCACGCCCACACCACCGGCCAGCAAGGCACTGGCTTTGAACCAGGCGCTGCGGCGGCGCGGCCAGGGGGCGTTGGCCGGCACCTCGGGCAGGGGCGCGGCGGCGGTGGGGGCAGGCGCAGCCAGGCGCTGCGGGTTCAGGGCTTCACGCACCACCTCGGCCGTGAAGGGCGGCTGGCGGAAACGCACGCCGGTGGCATCAAAAATGGCGTTGGCAATAGCGGCCGTGCCGGGCACCGAGGCCGACTCGCCCGCGCCCAGCGGCGGCTGGTCGGGCCGGGGCATCTGCATGACCTCGATCACCGGCACCTCGCGGAAGCTCAGGATGGGGTAGCTGCCCCATTCGCGCGAGGCCACCACCCCGGTGTCGGGGTCCACCCGCACCTGCTCCTTGAGCGCGCGGCTGGTGGTCTGCAACACGTTGCCGTGGATCTGGTGCTCCACGCCGGCGGGGTTGATGGTCAGGCCCGCATCGTGGCCCACCACCACCCGCTTGACGTGGACCTCGCCGGTCTTCTGGTTCACGTCCACATCGGCCACCCAGGCCGCCCAGGCGGCACCAAAGCCGGGCCACTTGCTGTGCACGTAGCGCGCGTAGGCCACGCCCTGTCCATGCAGCCAGTCGCCGTCGGCGCCCTGCCCTTGCGGCTGGGTGTGGGGCTTCCAGCCGGCGCGCTGGGCCGTGGCCTGTAGCAGCTCGCTGGCGCGCGGGTCGTTCAGGTAGCGCAGGCGGTATTCGACCGGGTCCACCCCGGCGGCCACGGCCAGCTCGTCGATGTAGGACTCGTGCGCAAACGAGTTGGGCATGGCCGACACGCCACGCAACCACGAGGCGCGCAGGATGGGCGGCATGTCGTTGACGGTGACGCGCAGGTCGGCGATGTCGTAGGGCGGGCGCGCGGTGCGGTCGCCCATCTCGAAGGCGGTGGCCGCCGGCTCCACCGTGCGGGTGAGCAGCAGGGCCAGCGTGGGCGCGGCATTCGACGGGTAGGCGCTTCGGAAGTCGTAGGCGGCGATGCCGCCCTCGGCGGTGATGCCGCCACGCACCTCCATGAGCTGGGCCGCCCCCTTGGGCTCCCACAGGTGCTCCTGCTCGCGCGTGAGCTGCACCCGCACGGGGGCGCCCACGGCGCGCGACAGCAGCGCGGCGTCGGCCGCCACGTCGTCGGCGCAGTTGCGGCCATAGCAGCCAGCGGCTTCCATGCGGACCACGTCCACGGCCACGTCGGCCACACCCATCAGGCGCGACAGATCGGCCCGCAGGACGTGCGGGTTCTGGGTGCCGGCGTACACGCGCAGGGACGGCGTTGCCCCATCGCCCAACCAATCGGCCACGGCACACGAGGGGCCGATGGACGCGTGCATCTGGTAGGGCCACACGTAGGTGCGTTCCATCACCTGGCTGGCGCCGGCCAGGCCCTGGCCCACGTCGCCTTCGTCCACCAGCTGGCGCGGGCGGGACGGGTTGTCGCGCAGCGCCTGGGCCAGGTCGCCCAGCGGGACCATGCCGGGCCAGGGCTTCCAGCGCAGCACCAGGGCGGCGCCCGCGGCCTCGGCCTGTTCCTCCCGCTCGGCCACGATGCCGACAAAGTCGCGGATCACCACCACCGCGCGTATGCCGGGGATGTGGGCGATGGAGCGCTCGTCCACCGATTCGAGCGTGTTGCCGATGAAGTCGCCGTGGTCGGCCCCCGCGTAGGGCGGGCGCACCACGCGCCCGTGCAACATGCCGGGCACCCGCATGTCGTGCACAAACACCGCGTCGCCAAAAGCCTTGGCCGGGATGTCCACACGCGGCTGGGGCTGGCCCACCACGCGGTAGTCAGCCACCGCCTTGACGGGGCTGTCCAGGTCGAGGCGCAGCTCGATGCGGCGGCCTTGCAGCAACTGGCCGTAGCTCACCCCCCGCGTGGCGTCGCCCGCCACGCGCACCCGGCCGCCATCGACCGTGAGGCTTTCCACCGGCACGGCCAGCTGTTGTGCCGCCTCGGCCAGCAGCCAGGCGCGCGCCTGGGCCGCCGCCTTGCGCAGCGGCACGGCGTGGATCTGGATGGAGGCGCTGGCGATGGTGGGGCCCTGGTTGGGCGCGCGGCCGGTGTCGCCCAGCACCATGTCCACCTGGTCCATGGTCAGGTCCAGTTCATCGGCCACGATCTGGCCCAGGGCCGTGCGTATGCCGGTGCCCAGGTCCACGTGCCCGTGCAGGCCCAGGGCGGTGTTGTCGTCCCACACCGACAGCAGCACCTCCACCCCTTCGGCCGGGTTGCCGGCCACGATGGGCGGCTGGCCGGGCGCGGGGGCCGGCGGCGGCGGTGGCTCGCGCGTGACCAGCAAGACGCCGCTGGCGCCCAGGAAGTCGCTGCGCGTGCGCAGGTGGGTGAGGCGTTCGCTTCGGTTCATCGCGGGGCGGGGTCAAGAGACGTGTTTTCCAGCATGGCCACAGCCTGTGTGACCGCCGCCAGGATTTCAACGTGGGTGCCGCAGCGGCACAGGTTGCCCGACAGCGCATCGCGCACCGCCTGCGGGCTGGGATGGGGGTTGTGCGCCAGCAGGGCGGCGGTGGTCATGATCATGCCGTTCAGGCAATAGCCACACTGCGCCGCCTGGGCCTGGATGAAGGCGCTCTGCACCACATGGGGCCGCAGGCGGTCGCCCAGGCCTTCGAGCGTGGTGATGGCGCGGCCCTGCACCTTGGCCGCCGGGATGACACAGGCACGCGCGGCCACGCCGTCCACGTGCACCGTGCAGGCGCCACACTGGCCCAGGCCGCAGCCGTACTTGGGGCCATTGAGCGCCAGGTCGTTGCGCAGCACCTGCAGCAAGGTGGCATTGCCACCCACCGTCAGCGGGTGGGTGGCGCCGTTGACGGTGAGTGCGATGGGCTGGTCGGGGGGAGGAACGGCCGCCATGCACTGGGTCAGGCGGTGCCGCTGATGCGACGCAGCAGGCCGGTCAGTTGCTGGCGCTCGCTCTCGTTCAGGTCGCCAAAGGTCAGCTCCGAGATGTGCTGCGCGTGGGGCAGGGTCTCGCTGACCGTGCTCTGGCCCAGCGCGGTCAGCGTGACGGTGGCGTGGCGCTTGTCGCCGGGTTCGTGGGCCACGGTCACCAGATCGGTCCACTTCAGGCGCTCGACGATGCCACGCACCGCCGGCTCGTCCATGGCGGTCGCATCCACGATGTCACGGATGGTCGCGCCCTGGTGGTCGCGCACGGCGCACAGCACCACAAACTGCGCGGCACTCAGCTTGTTGGCCGGCACCACCGACTGGAAGATGGCCGTGTGGCGCTGGTAGGCACGGCGCAGCAGGTGGCCGACCTGGTCGGTCACGCGGTAGTCGGCAGGGGTGTGGGTTGTGCTCATGGTTGTCTCGCTCCGTTCGTTGTGAAAGTGGGTTCAAACGCTCAGATAAGCGCGGCGGATGTCCTCTGCGCGGGACAGTTCTGCGATCGTGCCCTCGAACCGGATCTGGCCTTTTTCGAGCACGTAGGCCCGGTCCGACACCAGCTCCGCGAAGTGCAGGTTCTGCTCGGACAGCAGGATGCTCACGCCCTTGCCCTTGAGCTCCAGGATCATGTTCGCCATCTGCTCGACGATGACCGGCGCCACGCCTTCGGACGGTTCGTCGAGCAACACCAGGAAGGGGTTGCCCATCAGTGTGCGGCCCACGGTCAACATCTGCTGTTCGCCACCGCTCATGCGGCCTCCGGGGCGGTCAGTCATCTCGGCCAGGTTGGGAAACAGCTTGTAGAGGTCCTGCGGCGTCCACAAGGGCGCATCGCTGCCGTCGGGCCACTGACGCGGCGACTGGCGACCCACCTCCAGGTTTTCGGTCACGGTCAGGTCGGTGAAGACACGCCGGTCCTCGGGCACAAAACCCATGCCCAGCGAGGCGATCTGGTGCGGCTGCGCGTCAGAGACGTCGTGCCCCATGAAGCTGACCGTGCCCTTGTGTTTGTCCATCAGGCCCATGAGTGTCTTGAGTGTGGTGGACTTGCCCGCGCCGTTGCGGCCCATCAGCGCCACCACCTCACCACGCCGCACCTGCAGGTTGATGTCGTAGAGGATTTGCGCCGCGCCGTACCAGGCCTTGATGCCATGTGCGTCCAGCAGGACTTCGGGGCTGCTTGTCTGTGGGGCCGTCATGCCGCTTGCTCCTGTTGCGCGTTGCCGGGTTCCTGGGCTTTCTCGAAGGTTTTGCCGGAACCGAAATACACCTCCTGCACCTTGGGGTGGTCGCGGATCACGTCGGGCTTGCCCTCGGCGATCAGGCGGCCGCGCGCCAGCACCACCATGCGATCGGCGTAGGCAAACACCACGTCCATGCTGTGTTCGGTGAACAGCACGGCCACGCCGCGCTCGGTCACCAGCTTTTTGGTCAGGGCCATCAACTCGTTGCGCTCCTTGGGCGCCATGCCGGCGGTGGGCTCGTCCATCAACAGCAGCTTCGGGCTGTTGGCCATGGCGATGGCCAACTCCACCCGTTTCACGTCGCCGTAGGCCAGCACGCTGCAGGGCCGGTCGGCCTGGGAGGCCATGCCCACCATGTCCAGCAGGTCCAGCGCGTCGCTGCGGCGGTGTTTGGCCGCCGGTGCCCACATGGAGAACAGCTTCTTGTCCTGCGACAACAAGGCCATCTGCACGTTCTCGACCACGGTGAGCGAGGAGAAGGTGGCCGCGATCTGGAAGGTGCGGCCCACGCCCAGGCGCCAGATGTCGCGTGGCTGCAGGCCCACCAGCTCGGTGCCGGCCAGGGTGATGGAGCCCCGGTCGGCCTTGAGCTGACCGTTGACCATGTTGAAGGTGGTGGACTTGCCGGCACCGTTGGGGCCGATCAGGGCCAGCAGCTCGCCGGCCTTGAGTTCGAAGTTGATGCCATCGACGGCCTTGACGCCACCGAAGGACTTGCCCAGGTTCTCGACTTTGAGCAGGCTCATCGTGCCACCTCTGTGGGGGTGCGGCGCAGGTCCAGCAGCTGCCGGAAGAAGCCGGCAATGCCCTGCGGGAACAGCAGCACCAAAATCAAAATCACCGCGCCCAGCAGGGCACGCCAGTATTCGGTGCTGCGCGCCATCACGTCGTGCAGCCAGGTGTAGCTGATGGCGCCCACCACCGGGCCGGCCAGGGTCTGTATGCCGCCCAGCAGCACCATCACCAGGCCATCGACCGAGCGGCTCACGTTCAGCGCCTCGGGCGAGATGCTGCCCTTGGAAAAGGCGAACAGCGCACCCGCGATGCCGGCAAAGGCACCCGCGATGACAAAGGCCGCCCACTGCATGGCCTTGACGTCCAGACCAATGGCGTCGGCGCGCAGGAAGGAGTCCCGCCCGGCCCGAAGCGCGTAACCGAAGGGCGAGAACAACATGCGCCGCAAGGCCCACAGCGACACCGCCACCAGCGCCAGCGTGAGGTAGTAGTAGGCGGTTTTGTCGGACAGCCACTCGGCCGGCCAGACACCGGTCATGCCGTTGCTGCCGCCGGTGAAGTCGTCCCACTGGTAGACGCCGGCCCAGACGATTTGCGCGAAGGCCAGGGTCAACATGGCCAGGTACACGCCCGAGAGCCGCACGCTGAACCAGCCGACGATCAGCGCCCCGATGGCCGCCACCACCGGCGCCAGCACCAGGGCCATCTCCATCGACAGACCCAGCTTGCGCACCACCAGGGCCGCCGCGTAGGCCCCCAGACCGAAGTAGGCCGCGTGGCCGAAGGAGTGCATGCCGGCCGGCCCCATGATGAAGTGCAGGCTGGCGGCAAACAGGGCCGCGATCAGCAAGTCGATCACCAGCACCACCACATAGGGCGAGTCGCTGGTGGCGGGCGGCAAGACCAGCAAAGCCAGCGCCAGCACCGCCACACCGGTCATGAACAGCTTGTCGGCCGGGCGTATCGGCATTTCGGCCTCGCCCATGGCGCGCGCCGCCGCCTGCGGTTTGCCCATCAGGCCCCACGGGCGCACCACCAGCACGATGGCCATGACCACAAACTCAGCCACCAGGGTGAGTTTGGAGAAGGAAATGTCGATGCCGAACACATTGACCAGACCCAGCCAGATGCAGATGGCCTTGATCTCGGAAATCAGCAGCGCGGCCACAAACGCGCCGGGTATGGAGCCCATGCCACCGACCACCACCACCACAAA
>JAUYSB010000290.1 GCA_030696525.1 Hydrogenophaga sp.
TTCCAAGGGTTGCAGATTGACTTTTCCAAAACCAATCTTGGCACTCGATGCCGTTACCAGGAAGTGGGAAGTCCCTTCTTATTCACTTCGCTGCACAGGGCACCCTGTCACCCCGATCCGAAACACGGTTGGCGTTCAGCCGTTGATGCGCCAACAGCGTGGGGGCCCGAGGGCATGGGGTGTGTGGCGCAGCGGCATCAAGGAGGAGCGGAGGCGCCAGCCGACGCGGGGGACAGCCGCGGAGCCACACACCGCATATCCTCGGGCGCAAAGAAGCCGGCGATTTATTTGGTCTTGGCCACCCGCCCCATCAGATAAAACTCCGGGTTCGGCATCATCCCGCTGAAGCTGGCCATGCGGTTGGACAGGCCGAAGAAGGCGGTGATGGCCGCGATGTCCCAGGCGTCTTCGTCGGTGAAGCCGTGCGCGTGCAGGGCCGCAAAATCCGCATCCTCGATTTCGTGAGATGCCAAACAGACCTTCATCGCAAAGTCCAGCATGGCCCGCTGGCGCGGCGTGATGTCGGCCTTGCGGTGGTTCACCGCCACCTGGTCGGCCACCAAAGGCTTTTTCTCGTAGATGCGCAGGATGGCGCCGTGGGCCACCACGCAGTACAGGCAGTGGTTGGCCGCGCTGGTGGTGGTCACGATCATCTCGCGGTCGCCCTTGCTCAGGCCCGAATCGTCCTTGAGCATGAGCGCGTCGTGGTAGGCGAAAAAGGCCCGCCACTCGGCCGGGCGGCGTGCCAAGGCCAGGAACACATTGGGCACAAAGCCTGCTTTTTCCTGCACCTCCAGCACCTTGGCCTTGATGTCATCGGGCAGGCTGTTCAGGTCGGGCAGGGGGTATCGTGGGGTATGGCTCATGCGTGTCTCCGTGGTTGTGAGGCCAAGTTTATCCTTGTGGTTTTCAACCGAAGGATGCACCGATGAACCCCGATCAGTACGACAAAGGCCTGGCCATGCGCAAGCGCGTGATGGGCGAGGATTTTGTGGCCAAGGCCTTTGGCAACGCCACCGAATTCACCCGCCCCATGCAGGACTACATCACGCACAACGCCTGGGGCGATGTGTGGCAGCGTCCCGGCCTGGACCTCAAGACCCGCAGCCTCATCACCGTGGCCATGCTGACGGCCCTGGGCAAACAGCACGAGCTCAAAGGCCATGTGCGTGGCGCCCTCAACAACGGCGCCACACCCGAGGAGGTGCGCGAAGTGCTGCTGCACGCCAGCATTTACTGCGGCGTGCCGACGGCGGTGGAGGCCATGCGCAGCGCAGCCGAAGTGGTGGACGGCAACTGAAGCTGCGGCGCGGCGCCAATCCCGTCCAAAACAGTCAAACATTCTTTAGCGATGTGTGGTTTGGGAGCGAGAATGCAAAAAAACGCAAAAAGCAGGGAGTGCCAGCGCCGCGCCTATCGGTATTGATGGGTGCGCACCTTCGCGGGTGACGCTGTTTTCCTGCCCAAAGCGAGGGGTCGGCACGCTGCCGACACGGGGCCCACAGGGCCAGGCAAGGGAGGAAAACAATGAAGCTCATCCACAACCTGGGCCTGCGCGCCCGCATGTACCTGGTGGCGGCGCTGCTGACACTGGGGCTGACCGCTCTGGCCGCGTTCGCCTACAACAACCTGGGCGACGTCAAACGCAGCGCCACCTACATCGAGACGGCGCGTGTGTCGCAGCTGGAGGCGGCTTCTGCGATGGAGCTCAATGTCACCCGGGTCTCGCTGCAACTGCGACACGCTATGCTGGCCCGCGACCCCGCCGAGCGCCAGGCCGCGGTCGATGACATCGTTGCCAAGCGCAAGCTCCTCGACGCCGTGCTCGCGCAGCTGCAGGCGGCAGCCGACGATGACGCCGCCCGGGCCCGGCTGGCCGAGATGCCCAGCCTGTACCGGGCCTTCTGGCAAACAGGCGAGGCCAACCTCCAGCTGATCACCGAAGGCCGCACGGAGGACGCGTTCGACCACCTGGTGCGGCAGACCATTCCGGCACGCAACCAGGTGTTGGCGGTGCTGGACGAAACACGCCGCGCTCAGCAGGCCGGGCTGGAAAGCGACACCCGCCGACTGGTCAGCGAGGCCGACCACACGCTGCAGCTGCTGGTGGGCATGGCGGTGCTGATCACCCTGGTGCTGGTGGCTTTTTTTGTCTACATCGGGCGCAGCCTTCGCAGCCGAGTGGAGCAGACGCGTCTGGTGGCTCAGCGCGTGCGCGATGGCGACCTGACCACCGAGGTGACGGACGGCGCCAACGACGAGTTCAGCCCCTTGCTGGCGGCCATGCGCGACATGCAGCAGGCCCTGGCGGGCATCGTCTCCAGCGTGCGCAGCAACGCCGAGAGTGTGGCCAGCACCAGCTCGCAGATCGCCCAGGGCAACAACGACCTGGCCCAGCGCACCGAGGAGCAGGCAGGCACCCTGAGCCACACCGCCTCCACCATGCAGCAGCTGGGCGCCAACGTGCAGCAGAACGTGGGCAACGCGCGCCAGGCCAACAAGCTGGCCCAGGGCGCAAGCGAGGTGGCCGTGCGCGGCGGCGAGGTGGTCACGCAGGTCGTCTCCACCATGCAGGGCATCAACGACAGCTCGCGCCGCATCGCCGACATCATTGGCGTCATCGACGGCATCGCCTTCCAGACCAACATCCTGGCGCTCAACGCCGCCGTGGAAGCCGCCCGCGCCGGTGAACAGGGCCGGGGCTTTGCGGTGGTGGCCGGCGAGGTGCGCAACCTGGCCCAGCGCAGCGCGGCGGCGGCCAAGGAAATCAAGCAGCTCATCGACGACAGCGTTCAGCGGGTGAGCGAGGGCAGCGGTCTGGTCAACCGGGCCGGCCAGACCATGGAAGAAATCGTGCACAGCATCGGCCAGGTCAACACCATCGTCGGCCAGATCACCACCGCCAGCGAAGAACAAAGCGCGGGCGTGATCCAGGTGGGCGATTCGGTGGGCCACATGGACCAGGCCACCCAGCAGAACGCGGCCTTGGTCGAAGAGTCGGCCGCCGTGGCCGAGGCGCTGCGCCGCCAGGCGGCCGACCTGCTGCAGGCGGTGTCGGTGTTCCGGCTGTCGGGCGCGCGGGCCTGAGCCGTGCTGCTCAGCCCACCAGCAGCCGCTGCACCAGGTCGGTGATGCCGCTGGCCTGGTACTTGCGCATCAGCCGCGCGCGGTAGATTTCCACCGTGCGGTGGCTGATGGACAGGGCCTTGCCGATTTCCTTGGCGGTCATGCCCTGCATCACCAGCGCGGCCACCTCGCGCTCGCGGGCGGTCAGGTCGGCCTTCACCGTGCGGCGCGCGCTCAGGTCCTCAAAGCTCCAGATGCCCGCCGCGTGCGGGTCGTGGCGGTCCAGCGCGCGCCCGGTCACGTGGCACCAGAAGGTCTCGCCTTGCTGGGCGCCGTCCAGGCGTTTCATCAGGCGGTCGTCGGCGTAGTGGCCGCGCGTGTTCATGATGGGCGCGATGCGCTCGCCGGTGCGCTGGTACTCGTCGGCGCTGGGGTACAAAATTTGAAAGCTCTGGCCCACCAGCTGTTCGCGGCTGGCGCCGAACATCTCGCACACGGCGCGGTTGCAGTCCACCATGGTGCGGTGGCGCGACAGCACCAGGCCCACCGGCGCCAGGTCGAAGGCGAGGCGGTAGTCGATGTTGTCTGCGGGTTGGGGGTCCGGGTTGGACATTACGAAATACTACGTATGCAAATACGTAGTATCGTAACGGTTCGCGAAACTCCCCCATCAATGTTTGACTGGAGACCGGTGGCATGAACAAGATTTACCCCAGCGCGGCCGAAGCGCTCAAAGGCGTGGTGGCCGATGGCCAGTTGCTGGCCGTGGGCGGCTTTGGCCTGTGCGGCATTCCCGAGGCCCTGATCGACGCGCTGCGCGACAGCGGCGTGCAGAACCTGACCGCGATTTCCAACAACGCCGGGGTCGATGATTTCGGCCTCGGCAAGCTGCTGCAGACGCGCCAGATCAAGAAGATGATCAGCAGCTACGTGGGCGAGAACAAGGAGTTCGAGCGCCAGTACCTGTCGGGCGAGCTGGAGCTGGAATTCACGCCCCAGGGCACGCTGGCCGAAAAGCTGCGCGCCGGTGGCGCCGGCATCCCGGCCTTCTTCACCAAGACCGGTGTGGGCACCCTGGTGGCCGAGGGCAAGGAGCTGCGCGAGTTCGACGGCGAGACCTATGTGATGGAGCGCTCGCTGGTGCCCGATGTGTCGATGATCAAGGCCGACGTGGCCGACCGCAGCGGCAACCTTCGCTTCAACATGACGGCGCGCAACTTCAACCACGCTGCGGCCACCGCCGCCAAGAACTGCATCGTCGAGGTCGAGCGCATCGTCGCCACCGGCGAACTGGCGCCCGACGACATCCACCTGCCTGGCATCTACGTGCACCGCATCGTGCTCAATGCCACGCCCGAGAAGCGCATCGAAAAGCGCACCACCCGCGACCGCAAAGTTTGAGGAGACCGACATGCCCTGGACCCAAGACCAAATGGCCGCGCGCGCGGCCTCTGAACTGCAAGACGGCTTCTACGTCAACCTCGGTATCGGCATCCCCACGCTGGTGGCCAACCATGTGCCCGACCACATCGAGGTCTGGCTGCAAAGCGAGAACGGCATGCTGGGGATTGGCCCCTTCCCCTACGAAGACG
>JAUYSB010000047.1 GCA_030696525.1 Hydrogenophaga sp.
GTGTGGTCGGCCAGGACGAGGCCATCGGCGCGGTCGCCAACGCGATCCGCCGCTCGCGCTCGGGCCTGAGTGATCCCAACCGGCCCACCGGCTCCTTCCTGTTCCTCGGCCCCACCGGCGTCGGCAAGACCGAACTCTGCAAGGCACTGGCCGGCTTCCTGTTCGACAGCGAAGACCACCTGATTCGTGTCGACATGAGCGAGTTCATGGAAAAACACTCGGTCGCCCGCCTGATCGGTGCGCCGCCGGGGTATGTGGGTTACGAGGAGGGCGGCTACCTGACCGAAGCCGTGCGCCGCAAGCCCTACAGCGTGCTGCTGCTCGACGAGGTGGAGAAAGCCCACCCGGATGTGTTCAACGTGTTGCTGCAGGTGCTGGACGACGGCCGCCTGACCGATGGCCAGGGCCGCACCGTGGACTTCAAGAACACCGTGATCGTGATGACCAGCAACATCGGTTCGCCGTTGATCCAGGCCATGACGGGGCAGGACGCGGAGGACATCAAGGACGCGGTCTGGGGCGAGCTGAAGAACCACTTCCGGCCTGAGTTTTTGAACCGCATTGACGAGACGGTGGTGTTCCACAGCCTGGATGCGCAGCACATCGAGGCGATTGCCGGTATCCAGCTGGCGCTGCTGCAAAAGCGGCTGGAGCAGATGGACCTGTCGCTGGAGGTCACGCCGGCTGCGCTGGCCGAACTGGCCAAGGTCGGATTCGACCCGGTGTTTGGCGCCCGACCGCTCAAGCGGGCGATCCAGCAGCGCATCGAGAATCCGCTGTCCAAGCTGATTCTGGAAGGCAAATTCCTGCCCAAGGACGTGATCCCGGTGGGCGTGGACCCGATCCGTTCACCTGGGCAGTTCAGCTTCGAGCGGCAGGTGCACTGATTGGTGTGTCGAATGGGGCATGATTCGCCTCATGACTGTGCTTTCAAGTAGTGCCAACCTTGTGATCGTCTTTGGCGCCGTGCATACCTGCGTGCTGTTGGGCGTAGTTGAAACACACAATTGGTCGCACGATGAAGCATGAGGCCACGCTACAACGCCTGGACCGCATCGATGCGCTGCGGGCGTTGGCCATGCTCTGGATGACGGCCTACCACTTTGCTTTCGATTTGCGCTTTTTCGGCTGGCTGGACGCCGACTTTTACCGCGATCCGTTCTGGACGCTGCAGCGCACCGCCATCGTCACTTTGTTCCTGTTCTGTGCCGGGTTGGGGCAGGCTGTGGCCCATGCGCAAGGGCAGGGGTGGTCGCGCTTCTGGCGGCGCTGGGCCCAGGTGGCGGGCTGCGCGCTGCTGGTCAGCCTGGGTTCGTGGTGGGTGTTCCCCAACAGCTTTATCTATTTCGGGGTGCTGCATGGCCTGGCGTTCATGTTGCTCATCGCCCGCGTCAGCGCCGGCTGGCCGGCGCGCGTGTTGTTGCCCTTGGTGACGCTGGCGCTGTTGCTGCCTGCGGGTGCACAAACGCTCATCGCGGCACAACCACAACTGATGTGGTTGAACGAGCCCTGGGTCAACTGGCTGGGCCTGATCTCGCGCAAGCCCATCACCGAGGACTACGTGCCACTGCTGCCCTGGCTGGGTGTGGTGTGGCTGGGCCTCTTGTGCGGGCGTTGGGCGCTGGCGCGCGGCGGTTCGGTGTTGCGCGGGCCCGCGCCCGGGCGGCTGGCGTGGCTGGGCCGTTGGAGCCTGAGTTACTACATGCTGCACCAGCCGGTGCTGTTGGGTCTGCTCACGGCCGTTCGCCACTTTGCCTGAACGGGTTTCGCGTTTCCAGGTGGGCCATGTAGTTGTCCACGCCCTCACCTTCGCGGGCCAGAAAACGCTCCACCGCCTCGGCAAACGCCGGGTGGGCCAGCCAGTGGGCACTGTGCGTCTGCACCGGCAGCAGGGCGCGCGCCATCTTGTGTTCGCCCTGGGCGCCGCCTTCGAAACGCCGCACGCCGTGGGCGATGCACCAGATCAGGGGCTGGTAGTAGCAGGCCTCGAAATGCAGGCAATCGACGCGCTCCAGCGCGCCCCAGTAGCGGCCGTAGGCAACCGCGGGCGAGCCGTTGTTGTCGCTCAGCGCGATCAGGCTGTTGGCAATCGGCTGGCCCTGGGCGTTTTCGGCGATGAACAGCAGCCAGTGCCCGGCCATCTCAAGCGCCATGGCCTCAAAGAAGGCCGGCGTGAGGTAGGGAGCATTCCCATGTTCAAGGTAGGTGCGTTCGTAACAGCGGTAGAAAAACGCCCAGTCGTCGGCCGTGATGTCGGCGCCGCGTGCCCACCGAAAGCGCACGCCGGCGTCGCTCACCTTGCGGCGTTCCTGGCGGATTTTTTTGCGCTTTTCCTGATTCAGCGATTGCAGGAAGGCGTCGAAGTCGGCGTAGCCGGGCGCTGCGTTTTGCCAATGGAATTGCACCGTGTGGCGGCTCATGAGCTGCTGTGCTTGGGCCGTGGCCATGTCGGCATCCCGTGCAAACAGCAGGTGCAGCGACGAGATGTTTTCGGCCTCGCAGTAGGCCTGTGCGGCTTGCAGCAGCGCGGCGCGGGCACCCGCATCGCGCGCCAGCAGCCGGGCTCCCGGCACCGGCGTGAAGGGCACGGCGATCACGGCCTTGGGGTAGTAGCGCAGGCCATGGCGCTGGTAGGCCTCGGCCCAGGCCCAGTCGAACACGTATTCGCCGTAGGAGTGGCTCTTGAGGTAGAGCGGGCAGGCCGCGTGCAATTCGTCGCCGCGCCACAGGCTGATGAAACGCGGCGCCCAGCCAGTGTGGGGTGCTGCGCTGTCGCTGCGGTGCAGGGCGCAGAGGTATTCGTGGCGGATGAAGGGGCTGGGGTCGTCGCTGTGCGCCAGCAGCGCGTTCCAGGCGGCGCGGGGCAGGGCGGCGGGGTCGTCGTGGACCCGGGTGACATAATTGTTTTCAGCCAATCCGGTTTCCTGCTTCTGCCCGTTGTTCATGACCGTTTCACTCAGCATCGCCCAGCTCAATTTTGTCGTCGGCGACCTCCAGGGCAACGCCCGGTGCATCGTCGAGGCCGCCACACAAGCCCATGCGCGCGGTGTGCGCTTGTTGCTGACGCCCGAACTGGCCTTGTGTGGCTATGCCGCTGAAGACCTGTTCCTGCGGCCGGCTTTCATCGACGCCTGTGATGATGCCCTGAAAACAGTGGCCCGCGAGACCGCAGGGTTGAGCGGCCTGCGCATCGTGGTGGGCCACCCGGCGCGGCGTGCGGGTGCCGAGCGCACGCGCAGCGTGTCGGTGCCGGGCCTGCACAACGCGGCCAGCGTGATCTGCGAAGGGCAGGTGACCCACACCTACGCCAAACGCGAACTGCCCAACTACCAGGTGTTCGACGAGCGGCGTTACTTTGCGCCCGGCCACAACCCCTGCGTGTTCGAGGTGCCTGACGACAGCGGTGGCACGGTCAAGGTGGGCCTGCTGATCTGTGAAGACGCCTGGTTCCATGCCCCGGCCGCCGACGCCAAGGCCGCGGGTGCCGAGCTGTTGGTGGTCATCAACGCCTCGCCATTTCACACCGGCAAAGGCGGTGAACGCGAAACCACCATGCGCGAGCGCGTGGCCGACGTCGGCCTGCCGCTGGTGTATGCCCATCTGGTGGGTGGGCAGGACGAAATCGTGTTTGAGGGCCGCAGCTTTGCGCTCAACGCCGACGGCACGCTGGCGGCGCGGGCGCCCAGCTTCAGTGAAGCGGTGTTCGACCTGACGCTGAACAACGGGCGCCTGAAAGGTGACATCGCTCCCGAAGGCTCGGTGCACAGCGACCTGTGGCATGCCCTGGTGCTGGGCGTGCGCGACTACATTGGCAAAAACGGCTTCCCCGGTGCGCTGCTGGGCCTGTCGGGTGGCATCGATTCGGCCCTGGTGCTGGCCATTGCGGTGGACGCCCTGGGCAAGGACCGCGTGCGTTCGGTCATGATGCCTTCGCCCTACACCGCCGACATCTCGTGGATAGACGCACGCGACATGGCCGAGCGCCTGGGCGTGCGTTACGACGAAATTTCCATCCGCCCCGAGTTCGAGGCTTTCAAGGCGAGCCTGGCGGGCGAGTTCGCCGGGCGGAAGGAAGACACCACCGAAGAAAACATCCAGGCGCGCATACGTGGCACCTTGCTGATGGCCTTGTCCAACAAGTTCGGCAGCATCGTGCTGACCACCGGCAACAAAAGCGAGATGGCCACGGGCTACTGCACGCTTTACGGCGACATGGCCGGTGGTTTTGCCGTCATCAAGGACGTGGCCAAGACCATGGTGTTCCAGCTGGCGCGCTGGCGCAACGCCCACGACCCCTACGGCACCGGCGCCAACCCCATCCCCGATCGCATCATCACCCGGCCACCGAGTGCCGAGCTGCGCCCGGATCAGAAAGACCAGGACAGCCTGCCCGACTACGACGTACTCGACGCCATCATCGAGCGCTACATGGAAAACGACATGGACCCGGCACAGATCGTGGCCGCCGGCTATCCGCAGGTCGCCGTGGAGCAGGTGGTGCGCCTGATCCGCATCAACGAATACAAACGCCGCCAGTCGCCGGTGGGGGTGCGCGTCACGCACCGGGGGTTTGGCAAGGACTGGCGGTATCCGATCACGTCGAAATACCGCGCCTGAACAACGCACCCACGCTCCGCCGCGGCGCGGGTCGCTGCTACCCAAAAGGGGCTGATCCCGCTTGGGGGAGGCCCGGCGCGGGGTCTTTGCTCAATGGTGCAACAACTGCAGCACCGCGCGCATCTCGCCCACCTCGATGCCAGCGGCGTTTTTCATCGGCGGGGGCAACAGGGCGGCCAGCGCGGCCCGGCTGCTGTCGCCGGTCCAGCCGAGTTGCTCCAGCGCAGACACCAGAGCCACCATCAGCGGCGTGAGGTTGCCGTCGCTCACCTTGGCAGCGATGCCCACACCCCGGCTGAAGCTGGCGATGGCCTGCACGCCGTCGGCACCCACCTTGCTGACCCAGTCGCCGGCGCCGGCAGTCATCAGCACCAGGTCGTTGCGGCCTTCGCCGCTGACCATCTCGGGGTGCCGGCTCATGGCGCGCGCCACGCGGTGTGGTGCCGTGCCAAACACCGGGTCGGGCTCGGTCAGCGTGAGGCGGGCAAAGGCCTGGGCCAGCGCGCGCAGGGGCAGGGCGTGATTGGGCGCGCTGCAACCATCGGTGCCACGCACCAGGCGCTCGGGCGCAATGCCGCTGAAGTGCGCCACGCTGTTGGCAATGGCCTGCTGCACCGGGTGGTTCACGTCCAGGTAGTTTGCCAACGGCTGGCCCAGCACGTGGGCCAACATCAGCATGCCGGTGTGTTTGCCCGAGCAGTTGTGTTGCAGGCGGTTGAAGCGTTCGCCTGGCGCCGGGGTCTGGCCCAGGGTGCGGAAAAAGTAGGGTTCGTGGGTGCCACAGGCCAGCGCGTTTTCGTCCGCGCCGATGCGGGCCAGCAGCGCTGCCACACGTTCGGTGTGGCGCGGCTCGCCGCTGTGGCTGGCACACAGCAGGGCGATGTCGGCGTCATCCAGCGCCCAGCGCTCCACGGCTTGCGCGATCAGCGGCATGGCCTGAAAGGGCTTGAGCGAGGAGCGGGTGAACTGGGGGAAGTCGATGTCGCCTGCGCTGGCCAGCACGTCGCCGGCCGCAGTGACCACCGCAAAGCTGCCAAAGTGGACGTTTTCGGGGTGACCGCCGCGGAAGGTGGCGGCAATGGGCACGTGGTGCGGCAGGTGGTGGGGTGGCTGTGGCGCGGTCATTCGGCATATTGTGCCCCGCGTGATAAAGTTTTGGCTTTACCCCATTCAGTCCGGAGCCCCACGCATGAAGCAGATCACCGCCGTCATCAAACCCTTCAAGCTGGAAGAGGTGCGCGAGGCGCTGGCCGAGCAGGGCGTGACCGGCTTGACGGTGACCGAGGTCAAGGGCTTTGGCCGCCAGAAGGGCCACACCGAGCTGTACCGTGGCGCCGAGTACGTGGTGGACTTTCTGCCCAAGGTCAAGGTGGAGGTGGTGGTGAAGAACGATGACGTGGACCGTTGCGTCGATGCCATCATCCGCGCGGCCCGCACCGGCAAGATTGGTGACGGCAAGATTTTTGTCACCGACGTGGAACGCGTCATCCGCATCCGCACCGGCGAGCAGGACGACACCGCGGTCTGAGCCGCCTGTCTGAGAGCACTTAGATGTCGTCGAGTTGGGCCCGGGCGCTGAGCCCGGCGGCTTGCACCAGATCGGGCAGCAGGCTGCCGGCTTGCGTTGAAGCCTTCAGCATGTCCATTTGCCAGTCGCTCATGAAGCCTTGCGCCACGGCGCTGCGCAAAAAATCCATCAGGCCGTCGTAGTAGCCGGCCACGTTGAGCAGGCCCAGCGGCTTGTTGTGGTAGCCCAGCTGCTGCCAGGTCCAGACCTCGAACAACTCTTCGAAGGTGCCTATGCCGCCGGGCAAGGCCACAAAGGCGTCGGCGCGTTCGGCCATCAAACGCTTGCGCTCGTGCATGGTCTGAACCACGTGCAGCTCGGTGCAGTCGTGGTTGGCCGCTTCCTTGTCCACCAGGGCCTGAGGGATCACGCCCACGACCCGGCCGCCCGCCGCCAGCGTGGCCTGTGCCACCACACCCATCAGCCCGTTGCGCCCGCCGCCGTACACCAACTGGCCGCCGTGGCGGCCAATCCAGTCGCCCACCTGTTGCGCGGCCTCCGTGTAGGCAGCCTGGGCGCCGGGGCGCGAACCGCAGTAGACGCAGATGGAGAAGTTGGGGTTCATGGTGGTGGGTTCAGGCAAAACGGTGCCACAGCGCGGCGGCCCAGATGCCGCCACACAACAGCAGACTCAGCAACACGGCGGCGCTGCCCATGTCCTTGGCACGTTTGGACAGGGCATGCCATTCGGGGCCGATGCGGTCGATGGCGGTTTCAATCCCGGTGTTGAGCAGCTCGACGATGAGCACCAGCACCACGGCGCCGCACAGCAGGGCCACTTCCAGCCAGCTTTGCCCGACCCAGAAGGCGAGTGGGAGCAGCAAGACAGCAGCCACCATTTCCTGGCGGAGCGCGGCCTCACCCCAGCCGGCGCGCAGGCCCTCCATCGAATAGCCAAAAGCGTGTGTCAGACGCGAGAGGCCGTGGCGCTGTTTTTGTGCGGTGGGCGCTTCGCGTTGTTCGGTCGGGTTGCTCACTTCTTGCGCTCCACATGCACCAGCCGTGTGCCAGCCAGTGCGTCGTGCCAGAACTGACCCAGGGGGTGAAAACGCGACAGGATGGCCCAGATGGCGACCCAGCCGCAGACCAGCACCAGCGCTTCGCCACCGCCCACGCCCTGCGCCCAGCTCACCGCCAACGGCGGCACAAACCACAGCCACGACAGCACATAGCGCCAGAGGCCCCGCGCCTGGGTGATGGGGCGGCCGGCGGCGTCCACCACACGGATGTCCCAGGTTTTCATGGCCAGGGTCTGGCCCCGGGACCAGAACCACGCGAAGTAGATGCCGAACACCACGAACAAAAAGAACTGCAGGCCGAAACGGTTGTCCAGCGCGTGCCGGGTTTGTGTGAGGGTGGAGAACAGGTAGCCGGCGATGAAGACGACGCCGAACATCAGCATGCCTTCGTACAGCCAGCAGGCCATGCGGCGCATCAGGGTGGGCGCGCGCAAGGCGGCGTTGGGTGTGGCGGGCGAGGCGGGCGAGGCGGTGGAAACCGGAGTGGCTGGCATGGCGAGACAAGGAGGGCACAAAGCGCTGCGCACGAGGCGAAGCTGGAATTGTCGCATCACGAAAAACAATTTTTATGGGTTGACTTTTCTGGTGGCATGTTGCAGTGCGATAATGCGCGTTGCAAGTCAAAAGGCAAACGGGTCTTCGTCGCGCGGTTTACGTTGCCGCCCATGGCGTTGGCCTCAAGTCCCGAAGCCGCTTCACAAGAGTGGGCCAAGGGGCACCCAAGGTATTTCGTCAGAGAAATTCTCGAAAGGTTCATCATGGAAATCAACAAGGCCGAATTGGCCTCGGCCGCCGCTGCCGGCGCAGCCGATTCCCAAGAACTCCGCGGAGCGGAAATCCTCGTCAAGGCCTTGCAGGCCGAGAACGTTCAGTACATCTGGGGCTACCCCGGTGGTGCGGTGCTGCACATCTACGACGCGTTCTACAAACAAGACACCATTCAGCACGTGCTGGTGCGCCACGAACAGGCGGCCGTGCACGCGGCCGACGGCTATGCTCGCGCCACCGGCGATGTGGGCGTGGCCCTGGTCACCTCCGGCCCCGGCCTGACCAACGCGGTCACCGGCATCGCCACGGCCTACATGGACAGCATTCCCATGGTCATCATCAGCGGCCAGGTTCCGACCGCCGCGATTGGCCTGGACGCTTTCCAAGAATGCGACACCGTGGGCATCACCCGCCCCATCGTCAAGCACAACTTCCTGGTCAAGGACGCGCGCGACATGGCCGAGGTGATGAAGAAGGCCTTCCACATTGCCCGCAGCGGCCGCCCCGGCCCCGTGGTGGTGGACGTGCCCAAGGACGTGTCCTTCAACAAGGTGCCTTACCACGGCTACCCCGAGAAGGTGGAGATGCGCTCCTACAACCCGGTGCGCAAGGGCCACGGCGGGCAGATCCGCAAGGCGCTGCAGTTGCTGCTCACCGCCAAGCGCCCCTACATCTACACCGGTGGCGGTGTGTTGCTGGGCAACGCGGTGCAGGAGCTGCGGACCCTGGTGGACATGCTGGGCTACCCGGTCACCAACACCCTGATGGGCCTGGGCGCCTACCCCGCCACCGAGAAAAAATTCCTGGGCATGCTGGGCATGCACGGCACCATCGAAGCCAACAACGCGATGCAGAACTGCG
>JAUYSB010000054.1 GCA_030696525.1 Hydrogenophaga sp.
AAATCACCAGCTGCGGCGCAAATTCCTGAGGAAGAACTAGAGGGGTTTTCGCGTCGATTGACAACCTTGCTGGCGGAAGGGATCGAAGTCAAGCTTGCCCCGGTCAAAGTGACGTCACACGAGAGTGATCCAAACCGTGGGTGAATCGCCCGGGATTTTGAGGAGGCCCCAACTCTTGAGAAGATGGAGCCATGAACAAGTCACCGAAGTTTTCCTCGGAAGTGCGCGAGCGCGCCGTACGCATGGTGCAGGAGCACATGGTCGTGCGCTTGCTCGACGAGAAGGACACCAGCGTTACTCTGGCAACGCTGGCCCGTGCTAGTGCAGCGTTGGGAACGTCGCTGCGTTTCGAGCTGGGTACGGCGGTGGCGGCCTGACTTGCCTTTGCTGTGGGCAGCAGCGGAGACCTTGAAGTGCCCTGGCTGACCGAGGGTCGGAGGTCGGGTGGACACTGTCAAGTGCCGGACGGCACGCCCGTGGATAAGCTTTTTGGTACTGGGTGAGTCCACGGCGAAGCGCTCCGATGGCCTCACGTGGCGTGCTGGCCAGCACCTGCAACTTGAGATCGACAACTCGGGCAACGAATTGGCCACCGGACTCAAACAGCCAGAACCTCGGCTTGCCGCGTCCCACCCCCAACAGCCGGTGGCGGTCCACCCGTCACCGACGCTCCATGTCAGGCACGGACCACGGCACACATCTGCAGCGATGCGCAGATGCCGGGCAGCCACTTCAAATTGTTCTTGGCGACGGCGACCTTGTTTGGAGCGCTCTCCTTCCCGACTCTCGTTTGCGTCTGACGCGATGTCTTGCACTACCTTGCAAATAAATCGCAAAATGCGATAATTCGTCAATGCATGTGATTTCCAAGAAGGCCCTCACCGATTTTGGACACAAGCACCCCCGAGCACGGGAGCCCATGCTGGTGTGGCACCAGTTGGTGAGTTTTTCGAATTTTCCGAGCTTGTCAGATGTCAAGAAGACGTTCAACATGGCCGACTATGTGGACCCGTATACCGTGTTTGACATCGCTGGAAACCACTTTCGCATCATCACTGTCATCCACTACAACCGGCAAAAGCTGTACATCCGCGAAGTCTTTACGCACGCTGAGTACGACCAGTGGAACAAAGTCCAAAGGAGTCGCAAGACATGACCGCCGTTGCCTTCAATCCCAAGACCCTTGCCCCGGCCTGGAATACTTTCCAACGCGCGTTGCCGGTGCGCTTGGCGGCTATCCACACCCAGGCCAACTATGAACGTGCTGTCGAGTTCATGAACCAGTTGCTCGACGTGGTGGGCGACGACGAAGAACACGAACTGGCCGAGATGCTCGAACTGTTGGGTCAACTGATCGAAGACTATGAAAGCCAGCACTATGCGCTGCCGAACACAGAGCCCGGTCAGGTGCTACGTTTTCTCATAGAACAGCACCATCTGAAGCAGGTCGACCTGGTTGCCGAGCTGGGCACCCAGTCGGTGGTGAGCGAGATACTGAGTGGCCGCCGGCAGATCAATGCACGCCAGGCCAAGGCGTTGGCCCAGCGCTTCGGTGTGTCGGCGGCGGTCTTCATCTGACCCAGATCGTCACCACGAGAGAGTGACCCAAACTGTGGGAGGCTAGAGTACTCAATCCGCAGAGGCTTTGATGATCAATTTTGTCGTCAGCCTTTGGGTGTTTGTGCAGCCTCCAGTCCAACGCTTTCGAACAGGCGCCATACGACTTTCTCCACCTGCTGGCCTCCCACGGTTTGAAGCACTCTCCAGAGAATTCTGTTCGAGGCAGCAAGCACTTCGAGCCGCATGAGCGAGATAGGGTGTGCGATTGGCTGCACAAGGCCCAGTGGCTCGTCTGGCACGGCAAGGGCCGCCAGGCTGTAGCCTGGATCAAGTGCATCGACGAAGAGCTGCTGGCTAGACCCGAGCACGAGGACTCGGCCCTGTGGTGGAACCTGCGCCGACTGTATTTCTACATCGACAACAACGATTCGACCCTAGTCAACTACGGTGCCAGGTACCGCAAGGGCCTGCCGATCAGCAGCAGATGCGCTGGACCAACGAAGGGGCACACCAACTCGTTCAAGTTCGTGTGGCTGCGTTGAACGGCGAACTCACGCCACAGCGCCTGACGGCACTTGCCAAGGTGCCTTGCGCGAACGCTCCACAGACCCGTCTACACACGTAAGGCCTCCCACGAATTGGATCACTGTCAAGTCCGTCTGCATGCTGCGGTTGACCCGCCAGCCCACGATGCGCCGGGCGTATCCGTCTTTGTTCGTCAGCGCGGCGCCCATTGGGCGTCAGCATCAAGCGGGTAAATTGGTCGTGGCAGATGCTGAAAATCAAATTGCGTCAGCACTGGCGATGTCAGACCTGGAGCGTCGATTTCCAGCACTTGATCGCCAGTGAAAAACTCGTCGAAGCCGGCGCGGAAGTGACCCCTTGACTTGACCACCACGGTGCGTGCCTGCGCTATGTCCTCGCCAAACATTTCAAGGAAAACCGGGTCGGCACATTGCGTGCGCAGGGACACCACCGCCACGCGTATGCCTCCAAGGTCCAGCAGGGCGCTGGGGCCCAGATTCATGCGCCGTCCGGCATACAGTCCTCTGCGGCCCACACAATCGCCGTCGCGCAAGCGCAGCACGGTGGCTTGCACGTCCAGACGCTCGGAGCGTTCGTCGGGCTCGTTGCGGTTGAACACCGCTGTGAAGCGTGCCCCTTCCCCCAAGGTGTGGGCTTGGGTAGCCAGCGCCGGGTCGTTGAAGATGCCCATCAGCACGCCCTGGGCGCCCGCGTCGAGCAGGGACTTCAGTATCCAGGTGGTGTTGCCGCGGCCCCCGCCGCCCGGGTTGTCCGCCACATCGGCCAGGATCAGCGATGGCCGTTGTGGGTCGTGGCCGGCTTGGCGCGCCAGGTCCACGGCGGTGGGCAAGGGCACCAGCTCGGGCCGGTAACGCAGGTGGTCGGCCCAGGCGCGGCGGGCGATGTCCTGTGCAAGTGCCTCGGCGGCTTGTGGGCCACAACGGCTGCTCACGATGATGGCCAGGCCGTTTTTTTCGGTGTCGGAGAAAGCGAAACCACCCAGTATGGACACGTTGACGATGCCGGCATGTTGTTGTGATTGGCCATAGGCGATCAGTTCGCCGTAGGGGCCGGCATCGGTGCGCAGGCTCACGGTGGGCGGTGCCAGCGGCAGGCGCACCCAGCTTGTATGAGGCCGCATGCCGCGCCACAGCTCCAGCAGCGTGTGGGCGGCTTCGGCGCCGCGCGCCGACATGTCCACGTGGGGGTTGGTCTGGTAGGCAATGATCACGTCGGCGTGATCGACCATCTGTTGCGACACATTGCCGTGCAGGTCGAGCGTGGCCACGATGGGCACTTGCGCGCCGACGGTCTCACGCACCATCGCGAAGATCTCGCCATCGGGGTCGCGGTTTTCGGTGGTCGTCATGGCGCCGTGGTTGGCGATGTAAACGCCGTCCAGCGGCAGCGCGGCGAGCAGGCGCTGGCGCATGTCTTGCAGCGTGTGGCGGTAAAAGGCGTGGTCCATGGGGCCGCCCGATTCGCATTGCCCGATCAAAATCGGCACTGGCTGCCAGGCGCAACCCGAGTCCAGTGCGCTGCGAAAGCCCAGCACTTCGGCGGGCAGCCGCGAGTCCGGACGGTTGAGTTCGTGCAGGATTTCGTCGCCGGCCAGATAGACCCGGCCCAGGAAGTCGTCCTGCGTGGTGACGGGAGCGAATTGGTTGCTTTCAAGCAGCAGACCTAGCAGCGCAACGCGCCTGGATGGGGTGACGGACATGGCGGGTGGTGGTGGCGTGTGAGGGTGTGCGTCAGCGTACCCACACTGTTCGCAGGCGGCCAATGCCGCCTGCGCCTGGCCTCATGCCTGATCGGCTTGGCTCGCCACCACCGCAGCCCAGAACTCTTCCGATTTGGGTGGCAGCCCGTCCTTGGGACGGAACAGGCGTATCTCCACCGGCACCACCCAGCGCTCGTCACCGGCCACCACCAGGCGGCCCTGGTTCAGGTCGTCCTTGACCTGGCTTTCGGGTAACCAGGCCAGCCCGCGCCCCGCGCGCACCATGGACTCCAGCACCGCCGCCAGGTGGGACACGAAAACCTGCTCCAGATGGGGCTTGTCGGCGCAATGGTCGAGCAGGTGTTCCACGGCCCGCCCGATGGCCGACGTGCCCGCATAGGCCAGGTAGTGCGCCGGGTGTTGGCGGGTGCCGGGCAGGGCGTGCATGGCTAGGCCCTGCGCATCGGGCACCGTCACCGGCAGCAGGCGGTCGCTGCCCACCACGATGGACGTGAAGCTGTCGGCCGGCAGGTGCAGATCGACGCTGTTGTGGGCATGGCAAAGCATGAAGTGCACATGCGCTTTTTGCAGCGCCTGCACACAGTCCTCCACCTGGTTGGAATCCAGGCGTGTGAACAGCACACCCTTGTGTTCCTCTATGCGCCTGATCCAGCGCGGAAAGAAGTTCAGCGACACGCTGTGGGTGGCGGTGAAGCTGATGGTGTTGGCAGCGGCGTGGTCCAGCAGCCGGATGTCTTCGCGCGCCTGGTAGAGGCGACGCAGCATCTCCTCTGCCGCCGGGCGGAATTTCTGACCGGCTGCGGTCAGGCTCACGGGCTGGGTGGCCCGTTCGATCAGCGGTGTGCCTATCCATTCCTCCAGGCTGCGGATGCGGCGGCTGAACGCCGGTTGTGTGGTGAAGCGCAGCTCCGCCGAACGCGTGAAGTTGCGCGTGTCCACCAGGCTGAGAAAGTCTTCCAGCCACTTCAGTTCCATGGGTACTCCTTGTGACCATGCCCGTCAGGCATCGCACCATCGTGAAACGGCATTCGCCTTTGCCACCGGGTGTGGTGTATCTCTACCGCCTGGCTCGCGCCGTGGGTGGCTGCGGGTGAACAGTCTCAATCATAAACATTTGCTTATACATGACTTCCCTTGCTCAGACCCCATGGCGCAATTTCATTGACGGCGAGTGGTACGAAGGCGCCAGCGCAGAACACATCTTGGTGACCAACCCGGCCACAGGCCAACCCGTGGCCCAGGTGGCACGCGCCATGCCACAGGATGTGGACCGCGCGGTGGGGGCGGCGCGCGCTGCTTTCGAGCGCCGCGCCATGCTGGCCTTGTCGCCCGCCGAGCGGGGCCGCCTGATGTTCGACATCGCCCGCGAACTGCGGGCCATGACAGAGGAGATCGCCGAGCTGGAATGCCTGGACAACGGCAAAACGCTGGCCAACGGCCGCAACGAGGTGGCCCTCACCGCGCGCTACCTGGAGTACTACGGTGGTTTGGCCGACAAGCTGGAGGGCCGCCAGATACCCTTGGGCGATGGGGTGGTGGACTACACCGTGCACATGCCTTTTGGCGTGTCGGCCCAGATCGTGCCCTGGAACGGCCCGTTGCCGGTGGGGGCACGTTCGGTGTGTTGCGCGCTGATCACCGGCAACACCGTGGTGCTTAAGTCGCCCGAGGACTCACCGCTGAGCCTGATCAAGTTCGCACAGGCCTGCGAGCGCGCCGGTGTGCCACGTGGCGCCTTCAACCTGATCTGTGGTTACGGGCACGACACCGGCGCGGCGCTGGCCGCCCATGCGGGCGTGGACCACATCGTGTTCACGGGTTCGCTGGAAACGGGCAAACGTGTGCTGCGCGCGGCGGCCGAGCGGGTCGTGCCCTGCGTGATGGAGCTGGGTGGCAAGTCGGCCGCCATCGTGTACACCGACGCCGACGTGCCCCAGGCGGCCGCGCGGGTCGCGCGTGGCATCTTCACGCACGCCGGGCAGATCTGTTCGGCCGCCAGCCGGGTGCTGGTGCAACGTGCTGTGCACGACCCGTTTGTCGAGGCGCTGGTGCGCGAGGCACGGGCGCGTCGCGTGGGGCCGGGCGCGGAGGGCGCCGACATGGGGCCCTTGATCTCGGCGCGCCAGCTCGACAAGGTGGAGGACCTGTGCCGCGTGGGCGTGGCCGAAGGCGCGCGCCTCGCGTGCGGTGGCGAGCGCGTGGCGGATGTCGCCGGTCACTTCATGTTGCCCACGGTCTTCCACGGCGTCACGCCCGACATGTGCATCGCGCGGGAAGAGTTCTTCGGTCCGGTGGTGGTGGTGCTGCCCTTCGACACGCCGGAGCAAGCCATCGCGCTGGCCAACGGCACCGACTACGGGCTGGCCGCTGGCGTCTTCACGCGCGATCTCAAACAGGCCTTGTGGACCGCCGACCGCCTGGTGGCCGGACAGGTGTACGTGAACGACTGGTGGGTGGGTGGCGTGGAGACGCCTTTCGGCGGCACGAAACGCTCGGGTTATGGGCGCGAAAAAGGGCAGGAGGCGTTGCTGGGATACGTGCAGACCAAGAACATCGGCATCCGCCTGTGAGTGTTGGCATGGACGCGATACGGCAGCGGCATCGCGCCATCCGAACATGGCATTCGCTTTGTGAGGGGGCTGTGGATAGTCTTCATCTGTCGCTTCTTCCAACCCCTCACGACGAGAAACGCATGAACAGAAAGTCCTTCTCGCTGGCCGTGCTGGCCGCAGCCGCCGCCATGTCTGTGCCCCTGACCGCCTTGCACGCCCAGACGCGTGGTGGCAATGCGGTTGTTGCCATCACCCAGGCGCCGCCCACGCTGGATGCGCAGGTCACCACCATCCAGGCGGCGCGCCACATCAACCTGCACATCTACGAAACCCTGTACGCCCGCGACGAAAACGGCAAGCCCGTGCCCGACCTGGCCGAGGGCGTGAGCATCTCGCCGGACGGCAAGACCTACACCCTCGCGCTGCGCAAGGGCGTGAAGTTCCACAACGGCAAGACCATGGGGCCGGCCGACGTGGTGGCCTCACTGGAGCGCTACCGCAAGGTGGGGGCCAACGCCAACCTGCTGGCCGAGGTGGAGAGCATCGGTGCCAAGGGCGCCAACGAGGTGGTGATCAAGCTCAAGAAGGTGCAGTCCACGCTGCTCGACACGCTGTCGTCGTCCACCGCGCCGCTGGCCATCTACCCGGCCGAAGAGGCCGCCAAGGACGCCAACAAGATCGCCTACATCGGCACCGGCCCCTTCAAGTTCGTTGAACTCAGCCCCGACAGCCACGTCAAGCTCGAGCGCTTCAAGGACTATGTGCCCAACGCGCGCTACAGCAAGCGCGATGGCTTTGCCGGCAAGAAGGAGGTGTTCCTGGACACCGTGACCTTCCGCTTCATGCCCGAGGCCGGTGCCCGCGTTGCCGCGCTGCAGTCGGGCGACGTGCACCTGGTCGAGACGGTGGACGGGCCGACCAAGAAGCGCCTGGAGACCAACGCTGCCTACAAGGTCTACCCGCTGCTGCCTTTCTCCTTCCAGATCATCAAACTCAACCACGCTGTGGCGCCGACCGACAACCTGGCCTTCCGCCAGGCCGTGGTGGCCGCGCTCGACATGGAAGAGATCATGTCGATTGCCTACCCCGACATCTACCAGCTCGACGGTGGCTGGCTCTACCCCAAGGGCGCTGCCTACAGCACGGCCGGGCTGCAGGGCTACAACAAGCCCGACATGAAGAAGGCCAAGGAGCTGGTTACGAAGTCGGGCTACAAGGGTGAAAAGCTCACCTTCCTGGTGGACAACCTGCGCGCCAACACCGACACCGCCACCGTGGTCCAGCAGCGCCTGGCGCAGATCGGCGTCAATGTGGACATCAAGGTCACCGACTGGCCCACGGCCGTCAAGATCGGCTGGTCGCCCCAGGGCTGGAACCTGTTCGCACACGGCTTTGGCATCCAGCCCTTTGAAGGACCGGGCACGGTGATGTCGGCCTGGGCCGGCGGGCAATTGCACCAGAAGCCCGACGCCGAAATCGACCGCCTGTACGCCAGCTACGGCAGCGAACTCGATGCCGAAAAGGGCAAGGCCCTGTTCGCCTCTTTCCAGCAGCACATGATCGACGACGTGACGGCCATCAAGGTGGGCAACTACGGCCTGTTCCAGGTGGGTGCCGCCAAGCTGCGCAACTTCGAGCCCTACCGCATCCCGCGCATGTGGGGTGTCTGGCTCGACAAGTGACCCATCCCTGACCCACCAGTGACCCACAGCGGTCCTGACGGGCGCGGCTGAATGCCGCGCCCGGCGGGGCTGCGCGCACACCATGCTTCAATACCTCTTGCGCCGCCTCGTCACCGCCATCCCGGTGATGTTGCTGGTGTCCCTGATGTCGTTCGCGGTCATCTGGCTGGTGCCAGGCGACCCCGCCGCTGCCTTTCTGGATGCCAGCGCCACGCAGGAGCAGATTGCCCGCGTGCGTGAAGAGCTGGGCCTGAACCGGCCGCTCTGGGAGCAGATGGTGCAGTGGTACGGCCGGGTGCTCACCGGCGACCTGGGTCAATCCATCCTGCTGCACCGCAGTGTGATGGACGCGCTGCTGGAGCGCCTGCCCATCACCCTGTCACTGGCGGGGCTGGCACTGGTGCTGGCCGCCCTGATGGGCATATCGGCCGGCATCTACGCCGCCATGCACCGGGGGCAGGTGGCCGACCGCACGGTCATGACCGCCTCGCTGATGGGCTTGTCCATGCCCGACTTCTGGCTCGGGCTGGTGTTGATCGTGGTGTTTGCCGTGGGCCTGGGTTGGCTGCCTTCGGGCGGTTTTGTGTCGCCTTCCGAAAGCCTGCTGGGCTGGTTGCGCACCATGGCGCTGCCGGCAATCACCCTGGCGCTGGTGCAGACCGGCTTCATTGCCCGCATGACACGTTCGGCCATGCTCGACGTGCTGCACCAGGACTTCATCCGCACCGCCGACGCCAAAGGCCTGCGCCACAGTTTTGTGGTGCTGCGCCACGGCCTGCCCAACGCGCTGCTGCCCATCCTCACCGTGCTGGGCATCATCGCCGGTTCGCTGCTGGGCGGCGCCGTGGTGGTGGAGCAGGTGTTCTCGCTGCCTGGCGTGGGGCGCCTGATCATCGGCGCCATCATGAGCCGTGACTTCCCCGTCATCCAGGGTGGCCTGTTGTTCCTGGCCGCCATCTACGTCCTCATCAACCTGTTTGTCGATCTGCTGTACGCGGCGGTTGACCCGAGAGTCCGGCTGTGAACCCGTCTTCGTCTCTGGCCCGCGCGGTGCGCCGCGTGTGGGGTCACCCTTCGATCGTCATCGGCGGCGGGATGGTGCTGCTGGTGGCCCTGGTGGCCTTGCTGGCCGGCCTGGTGTCGCCACACGACCCGTTGGCCAGCAACTTCCGCCTGAAGTTGCAGCCGCCCAGCGCCACACACTGGTTTGGCACCGACCACTTCGGTCGCGACGTGCTCTCGCGCGTGATCCACGGCGGCCGGCTGTCCCTGCAGATTGGCTTGATGGTGGTCATCATGACCGGCATCTTCGGCACGCTGATCGGTGGCGTGGCCGGCTACTTCCGCCGCCTCGACGACCCCATCATGCGACTGATGGATGCGCTGATGGCCTTCCCCGCGATCTTGCTGGCGCTGACCGTGAGTGCCACGCTGGGCGCCTCGGTGCTCAATGTTGTGATCGCGCTGAGCATCGCCACCACGCCCCACACCGCGCGCATCGTGCGCAGCTCGGTGCTGGTGGTGCGCGAAATGCAGTACGTGGAAGCGGCGCGCGCACTGGGCGCGGGCGACCTGCGCATCCTGTGGTTCCACGTGCTGGCGAATTCTCTGGCGCCGCTGATCGTGCGCCTGACCTTTGTGTTCGCCAGTGCCATCCTGGCTGAAGCGGTGCTGTCCTACATCGGGGTGGGCCCACCACCGCCGGCACCGAGCTTCGGCAACATCATTGCCAACGGCCGCGACTTCATGGTCGAGGCGCCCTGGGTCACCATTTTTCCCGGCCTGGCCATCGTGGTCTGTGTGCTCGGCCTGAACCTGCTCGGTGACGGCTTGCGCGACCTGCTCGATCCCCGCATCAAGGTGGGCCCATGACACAGCTGGTACTCGACATCCGTGGCCTGACCACGACCTTGGGGCGCCACGGCCGCACCACCATCCTTGAAGACGTGAGCCTGCACGTGGCCGCGGGCGAGGTGCTGGGCGTGGTCGGTGAATCCGGCAGCGGCAAAAGCATGCTGGCGCTGGCCACCATGGGGCTGCTGCCTTCGGGCATCCAGTGCAGCGCGGGCAGCATCCATCTGCTGGGCGACGATCTCAGTGCGGGCAGCGCGTCGGCCTGGCGCGCCCGCCGCGGGCGCGACATGGCCATGGTGTTCCAGGAACCCATGTCTTCGCTCAACCCGGTCATGCGCATCGGCGCCCAGATCGAAGAGGTGTTGCGCCGCCGGCTCGGCATGAAGGGCGAGGCCGCCACGCGGCGCGCGCTCGATCTGCTGGAGCGGGTCGAGATTCCTTCGGCCAAAAGCCGCTTGGCGGTGTACCCGCACGAGATGTCGGGCGGCATGCGCCAGCGCGTGATGATCGCCATGGCCCTGGCCTGTGATCCCAAGCTGCTGATCGCCGACGAGCCCACCACCGCGCTGGATGTGACCATACAGGCGCAGATCCTGGACCTGTTGCGCGCCATCCAGAAAGACACCGGCATGGCCTTGATGCTGATCACCCACGACCTGGGTGTGATCGCCGAGATGGCCGACCGCGTGATGGTGTTGTACGCCGGCCGGGTGGCGGAAACCGCGCCGGTGCGCGCGCTGTTCGACCGTCCCAGCCACCCCTATTCGCGCGCACTGCTCGACTCGGTGCCGCATGTGTCCACGCGGGTGGACCGACTGGTCACCATCGAAGGCTCCGTGCCGGGTGTCGGTGCCATGCCCTCCGGCTGCCGTTTTGCCCCGCGCTGCGCGCACCGCAGCCCGGGTTGCGAGGCCCAGCCACCGGCTCAGCAGACGCTGGCACCTGGCCACGCGGTGGCCTGCCTGCACCCGCTGGCCCCACCCGTGTCGGCACCGATTGCCCTGGAGGCCCAACCGTGACCGCCACCCCTCAAAAAGATGTCCTGATCGAAGCCCGTGGCCTGGCCAAACACTTCCCGGTGCGCGCAGGTGCGCTTGGTTTTGGCAAGAAGTCGGTGGTGCGTGCGGTGGACGGCGTGGACCTGCGCATACACCAGGGCGAGACCCTGGGCCTGGTCGGTGAATCGGGTTGTGGCAAGTCCACCACCGGGCGCCTGCTGCTGCGGCTGATCGAGCCCAGCGCCGGTTCCATCGTGCACGAGGGCGCCGAGTTGACCGCGCTGGACGCGCGCCAGATGCGCGAGCGGCGTCGGCACATGCAGATCATTTTCCAGGACCCTTACGCGTCGCTCAACCCGCGCATGACGGTGCGCATCATCATTGGCGAAGCCTTTGCCATCCACGGGGTGGGCACGCCGGCCGACCGCAACCAACGTGTGGCGGCGCTGCTCGATCTGGTGGGGCTGCCGCGCACGGCCGCCGACCGCTACCCCCACGAGTTTTCGGGTGGCCAGCGTCAGCGCATCGGCATCGCCCGGGCGCTGGCCTTGCAGCCGGCCTTTGTGGTGTGCGACGAAGCGGTGTCGGCACTGGACGTGTCGGTGCAGGCCCAGATTATCAACCTGATGCAGGACCTGCAGCGCGAGCTGGGGCTGACCTACCTGTTCATCTCGCACAACCTGTCGGTGGTGCGGCACATCTCCAACCGCATTGCGGTGATGTACCTCGGGCGCATCGTCGAGGTGGCCGATGCCGACACCTTGTTCGAGCGGCCCGCCCACCCGTACACACGCGCGTTGCTGTCGGCCGTGCCGATTGCCCATCCGGACGACGCGCGCCACCGCCACGTGCTGGGTGGCGATGTGCCCAGCCCCATGGCCATTCCATCCGGCTGCCGTTTTCATCCGCGCTGCCCGATGGCGCAGGAGCGGTGCCGCCGTGACGATCCCGCGCTCGACACCCTGGCCGATGGTCGTCAGGTCGCCTGCCACTTTCCCCTCTGAACCGCCCCACCCATGACAGCTTCCTACATCGAAGAGCGTCGCGACCTGGCCGCCGTGTTTCGCGGTGCCGCCATGTTCAGTGGCCAGGCCGGCGTGTGCAGCCACTTCAGCCTGAGGGTGGCCGACGAGCCCCTGCGTTTCTTGCTCAACCCCTGGGGCATGTATTTCTCCGAGGCCCGCGCCAGCGACCTGATGCTGATCGACGAACACGGCCACAGCCAGGACCCGTCACACGACGCCGGTTTTGCCGCCTTCAACATCCACGCGCGTATCCACGCCCTGCACCCCGAGGCGCACTGTGTGCTGCACACCCACATGCCCTACGCCACGGCCCTGACCATGCTGGAGCACGGGCGTCTGGAGCCGGCATCACAGGAGGCGCTGCGTTTTTACGGCGACATCGCCTACGACGACAGCTACAACGGTCTGGCCCACGATATGGCCGAAGGCGATCGCATTGCGCGCGCCATGGGCGAAAAACACGTGCTGTTCCTGGCCCACCACGGCGTGATCGTGGTCGGCCCGACGGTGGCGCAGGCCTTCGACCACCTCTACTACCTGGAGCGTGCCGCCGAGCTGCAGGTCAAGGCCATGGGCTGCCACCGGCCACTGCGCCAGGTGCCGCCGGACATCGCGGCCAGCACGGCGCAGCAATTTGGCCGTGGCCGCGAGCACTGGGCGCGCCTGCACCTGGACGCCTTGCGCCGCAAGCTCGACCGCGAGCAGCCCGCCTACGCACTTTGATGCCTTGTTTTCCATCCATGAACGACACCTTTGACCTGCTGATACGCCGCGCCAGCATCATCGACGGCACGGGCGCCACCCGCCGCCCCGGTGACATCGGCATCCGTGGCGACCGCATCGCCGCCATCGGCGACCTGTCCCACGCCCGTGGTGTGCAGGAGATCGACCTTGGCGGCCGCGTGGCCGCGCCCGGTTTCATCGACGCCCACACCCATGACGACCGGGCCCTGCTGTCCAGCCCCGACATGACGCCCAAGGTCAGCCAGGGCATCACCACCGTGATCACCGGCAACTGCGGCATTTCGCTCGCGCCCACACCGCGCGCGGTGCCCCGGCCGGTGACACCGCCGCTGAATCTGCTGGACGACGAGGGCGGCTGGTTCCGCTTCGAACGTTTTGGCGACTACGTGCAGGCCTTGCGCGAACAGCCCGCCGCCACCAACTGCGCGCTGCTGGTGGGGCACACCACCTTGCGCGTGGGCACCATGGACGCGCTGGACCGCGTGGCCACCGACGACGAGCAGGCGCAGATGCGCGCGCTGGTGGACGATGCGCTGAGCAGCGGCGCCATCGGCGTGTCCACCGGGTTGTTCTACGAAACGGCGGTGGCGGCCACCACCGAAGAGGTGATCGAGGTGTGCCGGCCCTTGGGCGAACACGGCGGCATCTACTGCACCCACATGCGTGACGAGGCCGACCGCATCGTGGACTCGCTGGAGGAGACCTTCCGCATCGGCCGTGAAACGCACGCGCCGGTGGTCATCTCGCACCACAAGCTGGTGGGGCAGGGCAACTACGGCCGCTCCAGCGAAACCCTGGCGCTGATCGAAAAGCGCATGGGCGAGCAACGGGTCTGCCTCGACTGCTACCCCTACACCGCCGGCTCCACCATCCTGTCGGCCGACCGCGCCGCCACCTCCAGCCGCGTGCTGGTGACGTGGTCCAAGGCGCTGCCGCAGCACGCCGGGCGCGATCTGGTCGACATCGCCCGTGACATGGGCGTGGACGAGGCCGAGGCGATCAAACGGCTGGACCCGGCGGGCGCCATCTACTTCCGCATGGACGAAGGCGACGTGCAACGCATCCTGCGCTTTGGGCCGACCATGATCGGCTCGGACGGCCTGCCCCACGACACCGCGCCCCATCCCCGGCTGTGGGGTGCTTTCCCCCGCGTGCTGGGGCACTACGGGCGCGTGCTCGGGCTGTTTCCCATGGAGACGGCGGTGCACAAGATGACCGGCCTCACCGCACAGAACTTTGGCCTGCGCGACCGAGGCGTGTTGCGCGAAGGTGCCTATGCCGACCTCACCCTGTTCGACCCCGACACGGTGGGTGAAGCCGCCACCTACGAACACCCCATGGCACCGGCCCACGGCATCGATACCGTGATCGTCAACGGCGTGGTGGTCTGGCGCAACGGACAGGGCACCGGCGCACGGCCGGGGCGCGTCCTCACACATGAAGCGGCTTGAACCGATGACCTCCATGGCACAACCCCTTTTGCCCACGCCCATCGAGGGCCTGGAGACGCCGGCCTTGCTGCTCGACGATGCGCGCATGCGGCGCAACATCGCGCGCATGAGGACCCAGTTGGCACGCCTGGGCGTGGCCTTCCGCCCTCACGTGAAAACCAACAAGAGCATGGACGTGACCCGCCTGCTCATGGACTCGCCCAGCGGACCCATCACCGTGTCCACCTTGAAAGAGGCAGACTATTTTGCCGCCCGTGGTGTGCGCGACATCCTGTACGCGGTGTGCATTGCGCCCAACAAGTTTGCACATGCACTGCAGCTTTTGCGCTCGGGGGTGCGCCTGTCCATCATTCTCGACAGCATGGAGACCGCCGAGTTGCTGGTGGCCTTTGCGCAGGCCAACGGCGCATGTTTTGAGGTGCTGATCGAAATCGATTCCGACGGCCACCGCTCCGGCCTGGCACCGGATGCGCCCGAGCTGGTGCCCATTGGCGGCTACCTGCAGCAAGCCGGCATGGTGGTCAAAGGCGTGATGACGCACGCCGGCAGTTCCTACGACAGCAGCACGCTCGACGGTGTGCGGGCCGTGGCCGAGCAGGAGCGTGCCGCCGTGGTGACGGCCGCGCAGCGCCTGCGTGCGGCCGGTGTGGCCTGCCCGGTGGTCAGCGTGGGATCGACCCCCACGGCCCTGTTTGCACAACACCTGGAGGGCGTGACCGAGGTGCGGGCCGGGGTGTTCGTGTTCTTCGACCTCGTCATGGCCGGCATACAGGTCTGCACCCTCGATGAGCTGGCGCTGTCGGTGCTGGCCACCGTCATCGGTCACCAGGCGGACAAGGGCTGGACCCTGATCGATGCCGGCTGGATGGCCATGTCGCGCGACCGTGGCACCGCCAAGCAGGCGGTGGACCAGGGCTACGGCCTGGTGTGCGACCTCGACGGTCGGCCCATGGACGACCTCATTCTGGTGGGTGCCAACCAGGAGCACGGCATCGTGGCCCACCGCGATGGCCGTCTGGCCGACCTGACACATTTGCCGGTGGGCACGCAGTTGCGCGTGTTGCCCAACCACGCGTGCTCCACCGCCGCGCAGTTTCCTCACTACCACGTGGTGGGGACCGATCGACAGGTGCATCACATCTGGTCGCGTTTCAGCGGCTGGTGAACCCCCATTGCCCACACCATGAGAATCCTTTCAGAAAACGACGCCCGCCAGCTGGTGAGCATGTCCGACGCCCTCATTGCGGTGGAGGCGGGCCTGGCCGCCATGGCGCATGGCCATGCCCGCAACTACCCGGTGGTGCGCGAGGTGCTGGGCCACCAGGACGCGGTGTTTGGCGTTAAGACCGGTGCCGACACCCAAGCGCCGCTGCTGGGTCTCAAGGCAGGCGGCTACTGGCCCCACAACGGGGGCAAGGGCCACACCAACCACCAGTCGGCCACCGTGCTGTTCGACCCCGAGACCGGCCGCGCCAGTGCTGTTGTCAGCGCCAATTACCTGACCGGCGTTCGCACCGGCGCGGCCAGCGCCATCGCCACACGATGGTTGTCGAGGCCGGACAGCGTCGTGCTGGCCATCATCGGCACCGGCGCCCAGTCGGCCTACCAGTTGCAGGCCACGGTGCTGGTGCGGCCGATCCTTCAGGTCCGGGCCTGGGACCCCATGCCCGCCAACCTGGAGCGTTTTGGTTCCTTGGTGCGCGAGATGGGGCTGGACTTCATCGCCGCACCCGACCCCCGCACGGCGGTGCAAACGGCCGATGTGTTGATCACCGCCACGCCGTCCAGCCAGGCCCTGGTGGACAGCGCCTGGGTGCGCCCGGGCACCCACATCAGTGCCATGGGCGCCGACACCCGTGGCAAACAGGAGCTGGACCCGGCGCTGGTGGCGCGCTGCGCCTTGTTCCACGACGAGTTGGCACAGGCGATTTCGATAGGTGAATGCCAACACGCCTACGGCGCCGGTTTGATCGACGACAGCCACTTTCGCGGCAGCCTGGGCGAGGTGGTGGCGGGCCTGTGCCCCGGCCGGCGAGACAACGCCGAGGTCACCTTGTTTGACGGCACCGGTGTGGCCCTGCAGGACCTGGTGGTGGCCCGGCTGGCGTTGACGCAGGCCGAGCTGCGTGGTGTGGGCTCGGTGGTGGATTACTGACCACCCTGACAGCGATTTTTCGCCCAGGGCCGCTGGGCTGGTGAGTGAAAAGCGGCACGCCCAATTCCGGGTCTACCCAAAGCATGAGGAGATGGTATGAGCATGAAGCTGAAAATACGTCGGCGCACGGTCGCGGGCCTTCTGGCAGGTGTGGCGTTGGCCGCTGGCATGGGCAGCCTGCACGCACAGGCGGCGCGGACTGGTGCCCTGGTGGTGGCCGAGGACGTGGTGCCGCAGACCTTTGATCCCACCCAATCTTCCCAGATACGCACCTGGTACGCCTGGCAGCTGGTCTATGAAGGTCTGGTTCGTGCCGACGCAGATGGCAAGATCGTGCCGGTGCTGGCCACGGGCTGGAAAGCCGATGCCGCCCAGACCAGCTACGAATTCACCTTGCGCGAGGGCGTGCGTTTTTCGGACGGTTCACCCATGGGGCCGGATGACGTGGTGGCGTCGTTTCAGCGTTTGATGGAGCGCGGCCTGCCATACGCCAAGGACCGTTTCAAACACCTGGAGTCGGTCACCAAGGTCAGCGACCGTGTGGTGCGCTTCAAGCTCAAGCAGCCTGATGCTGGCTTCCTGCTCAACCTGGGCAGCCCCTTTGTGGTGGGCTCGGCCATTCTCAGTGCGAAGTGGTTGCAGTCCAATGACCCCAAGCTGGCCATGATGGGTACCGGGCCCTTCCAGATGGTGTCTTACGTGCCCAACACCCAACTGGTGCTCAAACGCAACGACAACCATTGGAACAAGGAGGGTGCCGCGCAGGTCAGCGATCTGACGATACGCTACATGCCGGAACAGTCGGCCCAGATTGCCGCGCTCAAGTCGGGCCAGATCGACCTGATGTTTCCCAGTGCCGAGAGCCGCCTGCAGTTGCGCGGTGCGTCGGGCATCAACACGGTCGCGGTGCCCTCGACCAACACCGTGCGCCTGAACATCAACACCAACGTGGCGCCGTTCAGCAATGTTGACTTCCGCCGCGCCATGTCGTTGGCGCTCAACCGTGCGGAGATCGTCCAAGGCGCATTCCTGGGTGAGGCCGTGCCCAGCGCGCAGGTGCCGCCGTCGTATGGGTGGGCGCCCAAGCTGAGCGAGCTCAAATACCAGAAGCATGACGTGGCGCAGGCCAAGGCATTGCTGGCCAAGGCGGGCTACCCCAATGGCGTTGACATCACGCTCAACCACCTGGCCGGCTACGCGACCTACCTGGACCGCTTTGCCGAAATCCTTAAGGGCCAACTGGCCCAGGCCGGGATTCGCGTCACCATCCAGGCCAACCAGAATGCGGTCTGGCTGGACAAGCAGAACCGGGCGGACTACCAGATCATGACCAACGAGTACGCCTACCAGGCCGACCCGATGTTTTATCTGATGCCGCGCCCGGGCCGTCAGGGCCCCACGCCGCCTGACATGGCCGAGCTTATTGCCAAGGCCCAGACCGGTTCGGCCGACGACTACAGCGCCGCGTTGCGTGCCATTGCCGTGATGCAGGACGACCTGGTCTACCCCGACATTTCGGTGGCTGCCCGCAATGCTTGGGTGTCGCACAACGCCAAGGTAGCTGCCGCCAAGCCCGACCCGACGCTGTCGCGCACCTTCCTGGCTGGCGTGGCACTGAAGTAAGCCCATGGGTTGCCGTGGCCGGTGTCAACGGCCACGGCGCCAGACCAACGACCAGGAGCCACGAGTGGGCGAATCTCCAGCATTGCAGGTGCGCGGGCTGACCACGCGTTTTGTCACGCCGCATGGCAACATCACCGCCGTTGACGGCGTCTCCTTCAGCGTCACTCGGGGCGAAACCCTGGGCCTGGTGGGCGAGTCGGGTTCAGGCAAAAGTGTCACCGCCATGTCCATCATGCGGTTGGTGGCGCCACCGGGGCGCATCACTGCGGGCAGTGTGCTGCTCAACGGCACCGAGCTGTTGTCGCTTGACGAGGATGCGATGCGCCAGCGGCGCGGCACCGAGGTCGGCATGGTGTTCCAGAACCCCATGACGGCGCTCAACCCGGTCTACAGCGTGGGCTGGCAGATGCGTGAGGTGTTGCGCGCACACGGCCAGTTGATGGATGTGGATGCGCGCATCCACGACGCACTGGCGGCTGTGGGCATGCCCGATCCCGCGCGCCAGGCGGCGGCGTTCCCGCACCAGATGTCGGGTGGCATGCGCCAGCGGGTGGTGATCGCCATGGGCATGCTGCACCGGCCGCAGTTGCTGATCGCCGACGAGCCAACGACCGCGCTGGACGTGACCATTCAGGCGCAGGTGCTTGCCTTGATGAAACGCCTGACCTACGAGCGTGGCACCGCTTTGCTGCTGATCACCCACAACATGGGGGTGATCGCGCGGATGTGCGACCGGGTGGCGGTGATGTACGCCGGCGAGATCGTCGAGGAGGCGCCGGTGGACGAACTGTTTGCCCGGCCACGCCATCCGTACACGCAGGGCTTGTTGCGCTCCATCCCGCGCGCCGACCAGACGCGGGGGCAGTTGCCCTCGTTGGCCGGCGCACCACCCGATATGACGCGCCCACCCTCGGGTTGCCGTTTTCGGGATCGTTGCGACCAGGCACGTGCCGGTTGCGAGACCCACCCGGAGCTGTATGAGCTGGCGCCCGGCCACCGGGCCCGCTGCTGGATTGCCCAGGACATGGCCGCCGCTGTGGAGAACCCCAATGACCGCTGACACAAACAGACCGCTGCTGCAGGTCGATCAGGCCGCGCGGCATTTCAACATACGGCCCGTGGCAGGTTCGCCGGGTGGCCTGTTGCGCGCCGTCGATGGCGTGTCGCTGGACCTTAACGCGGGCGAGACCCTTGGCGTTGTCGGCGAATCCGGTTGTGGCAAGTCCACACTGGCGCGCCTGGTGGTGGGTCTGTTGCCCCCCTCCAGCGGCCAGATACGCCTGCAGGGCGGCGACCTGTGGGAGCGTGGTGCTGTCGGTGTGGAGCGCCGCCGCCAGTGCCAGATGGTGTTCCAGAATCCGGCGGGCTCCATGAACCCGCGCCGCACCGTGGGCGCCAGCGTGGTCGAGCCCCTGCAAGCCCGTGGCGTGAAACGGACCGAAGACATCATGGTCCACATGCTGGAGCGCGTCGGCCTGCCGGCCCAATTCGCCGGCCGCATGCCACACCAGCTCTCGGGGGGGCAACAGCAGCGCGCATCGATTGCGCGCGCCCTGATCGCCCGGCCGGCGCTGGTGGTGCACGACGAGGCCATTGCGTCCTTGGACATCTCGCTGCAGGCGCAGATTCTCAACTTGCTGGTCGAACTTCAGGAAGAGCTGGGAACCGCATACCTCTTCATCAGCCACGACCTCGCGGCCGTGCAGGCGATCAGCCACCGGGTGGTGGTGATGTACCTCGGTGAGGTGGTGGAAACCGCCAGTGCCAGCGATTTTGCTGATCGACCGCAGCACCCTTATTCGATCGCTCTTCGCAACGCCACGCTCACGCCCGATCCGCAGGTTGAACGCCAGCGCAGCGAGACCGTGCTGAGCGGCGATGTGCCCAGCCCGATCAACCCCCCATCGGGTTGCCGATTCCGTACCCGTTGCCCCATGGCGCAGGCCGTGTGCGCCGAGCAGCGCCCGGTGCTGCGCCAGGTGGGCCTGGGCCACAGCGTCGCCTGCCACCTGGTGACGGCTGTGTCTGCGCGGCAGGAGGCCACATGCTGAAGATTATTGTGTCGCGGCTGAGCGCGCTGGTGGCGGTGATGCTGGCGGTTTCCATGCTCGTGTTCGCCATGGGCAGCCAGATTCCGGGTGACATGACCAGTGTCATCGTGGGCCAGGAAGGCGCCACCAAGGAGCAGTTCGAGCAGGTAAGGCGCGACCTCGGCCTGGACCGGCCTTTGCCGGTGCAGTACCTGCGCTGGTTGGGACAAGCGCTGCAGGGTGACCTGGGCAAGTCGCCCATCACCGGGCGCCACGTCAATGCCGATCTGGCCAGCCAGATCGGCGTCTCGGTCGAAATCGCCGTGTTGTGCCTGTTGCTGTCGACCTTGATCGGCCTGCCCGCTGGCGTGGTGGCGGCGGTTCACGCCAACCGGCGGTTGGATGTGGTCATACGTTCGCTGCTGCTGTTCATTTTTTCGGTGCCCACCTTCGTCATCGGCATCCTGGTGTTGCTGCTGGGCTCGCAGGTGGCCCCGGAGCTGTTTCAGGTGGCCTACACCCACTGGTCGCAAGATCCGGTGTTGCACCTGCGTTCCATGGCCATGCCTTTGCTGACCATCACCTTCCCCATGGCGGCGATGACCATGCAAATGACACGCAGCGCCATGATCGAGGTCTTGTCCGATCCCTTCATCACCACGGCGCGCGCCGGCGGCGTCAGCGAATCGCGTATCCAGTACATGCACGCGCTGCGCAATGCGCTGCCTCCCATCGTCACCTTCATTGGTTTCCAGTTCGGTGTGATGCTCGGCGGCCTGATCGTGGTCGAGCAGATCTTCAGTCTGCCTGGCCTCGGCCGCGGCATGCTTGAAGCCATCCTCACACGCGACTACCCGATGGTCACCGCCGCCACCCTGGTGTTTGCCGGCGCCTTTGTCTGCATCAACGCGGTGATCGATCTGCTCTATCCCATCCTTGATCCGAGGCAGCGCCCAAGATGATTGCAAGCACCTCCGCTTCTGTTGTGCCCGATGCGGGCGGTCCCGACGCCACCGTGAGGCGCAGCGCTGGTCCGTGGCGCAAGTTGCTGCGCCACAAAGGGGGGCTGTTCGGCCTGGTGGTGGTGGGCCTGTTTGTGTTTCTGGCCTTGTTTGGCGGGTTTGTGGCGCCTTACGACGCCAACGCCAATGACTTCATGGCCACCTTGAGCGGCCCCACGCCGCGGCACCTGTTTGGCACCGACGAACTCGGCCGGGACACGCTCAGCCGCGTCATCTCTGGCTCGGGCATTGCGGTGGCCGTGGCCATGTTGTCGGTGGCCATTGCCCTCGTGGCGGGGGTGGTGATTGGCGTGGTCGCAGGCTATTTTGGGGGCTGGGTGGATACCCTGCTCAACCGCAGCCAGGATGTGCTGTTTGCCTTTCCCACGCTCTTGCTGGCCATCATCATCGTGGCCGTGTTGGGCCCGGGACTGGTCAACGCCATCATCGCCATCGCCATCGTCTACACGCCGCGTTTTGCGCGCATTGCCCGCGCCAGCGCACTCACCGTCAAGAGCGCGGAATACCTGGACGCCGCTCGCCTGGCCGGGGTTGGCACACCCACGATGCTGTGGCGCCACGTGGTGCCCAACGTGTTGCCACCGGTCATCGTGCTGGCCGCGCTCAGTATGTCCACCGCGCAATTGGCCTATGCCTCGCTGAGCTTCCTGGGTCTGGGGGTGAGCCCCCCCCAGGCCGACTGGGGAAGCATGTTGTCCAAGGCGCGCGACTTCATCACCGTGGCGCCCTGGTTGGTGGCTTTTCCGACCCTGGCACTGGTGCTGCTCATGCTGGCCTTCAACGTGTTGGGCGACGCAATACGCGACGTGCTCGACCCCCGCCATGCAGGCGCGTCGGCCCGCCCCGACACGGCCCTGTGAAGGTCGATCACCGCTTCAAGACCCTTGAAACTGAAAACGTCCATGCAAAAAACCCTCAACGTCGTGCTGCACCACAACCTGCCCACAGGTGTGCCCGCATGGCTGGTCAGCCAACCCGGGTTGAACGTCACGAGAACGGCCGATGACGACGCCTGTGCGGCCGCATTGAGCCAGGGTGGCGAGGTGCTGGTCACCTCGACCTGGCGGCCCGATTTTTTGGTGCCCTCGCTGCGCTGGATTGCCGGTTGTGGAACCGGCATCGAACAGTACCCGCTGGACGCATTGGCCGCACAAGGGGTGACGCTGACCAATGCCGCCGGTGTGCACGGTGAATGTGTGGCCGAACACGCGTTTGCGCTGTTGCTGGCCCTGACCCGCCGTATCGGTGAAGCCGCGCGCCACATGGAACGGGCCCAATGGCAAAGCCTTGCCGGCGACGAGCTGGGTGGCAAGAAGCTGGCCATCGTGGGCATAGGGGCCATCGGCGAAGGGGTGGCACGGCGCGCCCAGGGCTGGGGCATGTCGCTGGTGGGCATCAAGCGCAACCCGGCCCGCTACAGCGGCTGCCTGAGCGACCTGCGCCCGCCCGAGGCACTGGCGGAGGTGTGCGACTGGGCCGACATCTTGATGCTGTGCATGCCGGCCCTCCCCGATCGTTCGGCCCTGGTTGGCGCGCGCGAACTGGAGCGACTGGGGGCTGGCTGGCTGATCAACGTGGGACGGGGCAGTCTGGTGGATGAATCGGCCTTGGTGCATGCGCTGCAGCATGGGCGACTGAGGGGGGCGGGGCTGGATGTCACGGCCATCGAGCCATTGCCTGCCAGTTCGCCCTTGTGGGCCGATCCACGTGTGGTGCTGACGGCTCACAACGCCGGTGAGAGCCCGGGCTTCGCGCCGCGCTGGGGCGCCATCTTTGCTCACAACCTGGCGGTCTACCAGGCAGGGCAGGGCGCCTGGCGCAATCCCATCGTCGGCCCCGGGGCGCAGCTATGAGCCGCCGGCTGGTGATGTTGCCGCCCAGCGACGAACTGACCCAGGCATGGGCCAGCGCTGTGGCTGATGCCGCGCCCGGCCTGGAAGTGGTGGTGGCTGAAGACCGTGTGGCCGCGTTGCGCTGGCTGCCACAGGCGGTGGCCGCCTACGGCACGTTGGACGCCGAATTGCTGGCCCACGCACCCCAGTTGCAATGGATACAGGCGCCCCAGGCTGCGCCACCGGTGGGCTACTTCTTTGCGGAACTGGTGGCGCACCCGGTGACCGTGACCAACTTCCGGGGCATCTACAACGACCACGTGGCCATCCACGCGGTGGCCATGCTGCTGGCACTGGCGCGCAACCTGCACACCTACATGCGGCAACAAGCCGCCGGCGACTGGTCGCGCCACCTGGCCGACAGCGACATCCTTCACCTGCCAGAAAGCACCGTGCTGGTCGTGGGGGTAGGTGGCATTGGCGCCGAGATCGGCCGCCAGCTCAGCACACTTGGTGCGCGCGTCATCGGCGTTGATCCCTTGCGCAGCGACGCACCACCTGGGGTATCCACCATGCACCCGCCCGAAGCGCTTGACCGCCTGCTGCCACAGGCCGATGCGATCGTTCTGACGCTGCCACACACGCCAGAGAGCGAGGGCCTGATGGACGCGCGGCGGCTGGCGCTGATGCCGCCCCATGCCCTGCTGGTCAACATCGGTCGCGGCGCCACCGTTCGGCTCGACGCGGTCACCGATGCCCTGCGAGAGCAGCGCCTGGGTGGCGTGGCATTGGATGTGTTCGAGACCGAACCCTTGCCGCCCGAACACCCGCTGTGGCGCGAGCCGCGGGCGTTGCTGACACCCCACGTGGCGGTCGTTGGCCCCTACATCCCACAACGCCGGCTGGCCGTGTTGTGCGACAACGCGCGCCGCTTCATGGCTGGCGAACCCTTGCACAACCGGGTCGACAAGGCCCTCTGGTACTGAGGCACAGCATGCGAAGCTCGGCATTCATTTTTGGCACCGACCTGCTCGATGAGGGTCATGGCACCGTGCTCGACCGCCTCCAGGGGGCGGGGCTCAACAGCGTGACTTTTTCCGCCACCTACCACGACGCCCGCGACGTCTTCCCGCACAACCCCCGGCGGCGGGTATTCCGCAACGAGGGCGATGTGCACTGGTTCCCGGTCGATCTGGCGCGTTACCCCAGCGGCCTGGTGCCCAGGCAGGCGCTGGCCGCCGCTGGCGCCGACATGTTGGCCGATCTGTGCGAGCAGGCGCAGGCACGTGGCCTGGGCGTGACCGCCTGGACCATCTTCACCCACAACTCGGCGCTGGCCACTGCCCACCCCGACTGCGCCACCCACAACGTCTATGGCGACCCCTACCTGTCGGATCTGTGTCCAGCCCACCCGCGTGTGCGTGCCTATTGCCGCGAACTGGCCGCCGACGTGGCACGCCGGCCCGTCCAGCGCCTGCTGGCCGAGAGCCTGCATTACCGTCCGCTGGAGCATGGCGAGCACCATGAGCGCTACCTGATTCCGTTGCCGCTGGAAGCGCGCATGCTGATGTCGCTGTGTTTCTGTGGCCACTGCCAGGCGGCGGCCACATGTGCCGGGGTGGATGTGCCGATGTTGAGCAACGCCATCCGCAGCGCATTGGAGCCGGTGTGGGACGGCAGCCTGCGCCCGGGCCAGCCGCTGCTGGCCGATGGCGCGCGCGACGAGCTTGAGCGCTATGTGGCGGTGCGCTGCGTCACCGTCACCAGCCTGGTGGCGGAGGTTCAAGAGGTGCTGCAGCCCAGTGGGGTCGCCATGACCTATGTGGACCACGCCGGCGCCATGGCCCACGTCATGCACGGAGTGTCGGCCGAAGACGACGTGCTGGCCGCTTCGCGCCGCTTGGGCATAGACCCGGTGGCCGTTGCTGCCGTGGTGGATGAACTGTGCCTCCTGGGCTACCGGGACACGCCGACCCGACTGGGTGCCATGCTGGCGCGCTACCGAGATGTCTTGGCGCCGCAAGCACGCCTTTCGGTTGCACTGAGGCCGCTGCTGCCAGACTGCCAAGACGAGGGCAATCTCGTCTCCAAAATAGGCTTGGCAGCCGAGGCCGGGGTGGACGGGATCGAGTTCTACCACTACGCCATGATGCCGCTCAACCGGCTGGATTGGATTCGCCAAGGCTTGCGGGTGGCAGGGAGCGTGGCATGAAAGTGCTGGTCACGGGTGCCGCCGGGCATGTGGCCACGCTGACCTTGCCAGGCCTGGTGGACCACCACGAGCTGCGGCTGGCCGATATCAAACCGTTGGATCGGGTACCGACACATGCCCGCTTTCAGGCCGTAAACCTGTTGGACGCGAGCGATGCCGATCTCCACGCATTGTTTGAAGGCGTGGAAGTGGTGGTGCACAGCGCCTACATTCCGTCGGGTGAGGTGGATGTGTACAGCGCCACGCCGCCCCAAATCGATCGTTTCGAGGCCGAATTTGCCAACCTGCGCGTGGCACAGCGGGTGTACCGCACCGCTCTGGAAGCGGGCGTGCGCCGGGTGGTGATGGTCTCCTCCAACCATGCGGCCGACTGGTACGAACACGCACAGGTGCACCTGCGCCAGCGCGACATGGTCTACCCCACCGACCTGCCTCTGGCCGACAACTTCTACGGTTGGTCCAAGGCTTCGTATGAGCTGCTGGGGCACCCTTATGCCTGCGGCACGTTTGGCCGGTCCTTGGAAGTGGTGATGCTTCGCATCGGATCGCCCTATCCGATACAGGCTGCGCGTTACGACGTCTGTGCAGCGCCCGTTCCGTCGTCGTTGCCTCGACCAAAGGGCGTCGCCGGCTTCAAGCGTGCGCTCGGAGCCTGGCTCAGCCCGCGTGACTGCGCAGCTTTGGTGCGTTGTGCGGTCGAGGCGACTCACATCGTGGCCACCAACGAAGTGCCTTGGGTGGTCGCCTATGGCATCTCGGACAACACCCGCGCTTTCTGGTCACTCGAATCGGCTCGGCGCCAGCTCGGTTATCAGCCACAAGACGATTCCGAGGTGACCTACGCCGCCGACATTCAGCGCCTGTTGATGGGTGCGGGTCCGGCCGCCGCCGGGCGGCTGGGCGTGCGTCAATGAATTTCATAAAAAGGACATCCCACGTGAGCCCCTGGAAAGCTGCCCAACCTGGTGACCCCGTCACCGCCATCGACACACCTGCCCTGGTGCTCAATCTCGATGCCTTCGAGCGCAACCTGCAGCGCATGATGGACGCCATTCAAGGCCATCCGGTGCGCCTGCGTGCGCACGCCAAGAGCCACAAGTGTCCCGAGATCGCGCGGCGCCAGGTCGCGCTGGGCGCCGTGGGAATCTGTTGTCAGAAAGTCAGCGAGGCAGCGGTGTTTGTGGAGGCCGGCATCCACGACGTGCTGGTGACCAACCAGGTGGTGGGGGCCCACAAGCTGCGGCATCTGGCCAACCTGGCGCGGCGCGCGCGCATGGGTGTGCTGGTGGACGATGCGCAGCAGGTGGCTGACCTGGCGCAAGCAGCGCGGGAGCAAGGCGTCTGCATCGACGTATACGTGGAGATCGACGTCGGTGGCAAACGCTGCGGCGTTCAACCTGGTGCATCTGTGGCGCACCTGGCCCGACAAATCGCCAACCACGCGTCGCTGCGTTTTGCTGGCCTGCAGTGTTACCACGGCCCCGCACAGCACCGCCGCACACCCGCAGAGCGCATTGAAGCCATTGCGTCAGCCACTGACGCGGCTCGAATGAGCCGCGACCTGATTCTTGCCGACGGGTTGGCCGTCGAACGCATCACCGGCGCCGGTACCGGCAGCTTTTTGCTCGAACGCGATTCGGGTGTGTTCAATGAGATACAGGCTGGCTCCTACATCTTCATGGACCGTGACTATGGCGACAACCAGCCCGGCCCCAATGACGTGCCCTTTGAGCACGCGCTGTTTGTGCGCACCGGTGTGCTCAGCCATACCGCGCCCACACGCGCCGTGGTGGACGCGGGCCTCAAGGCGTCGGCGACGGATTCCGGCATGCCGACAGTGTGGCAGCGGCCCGAGCTGAAGTACGTCAAGGCAGCCGACGACCATGGTGTGCTGGAGATGCCAGCGGACACATCCTTGGGCCTGGGCGATGTGTTGATGCTGGTGCCCGGTCATTGCGACCCGACAGTCAACCTCTACGACGAGCTGGTGTGTGTGCGGGGTGAGCGTGTTGAGGCCTTGTGGCCTGTTGCAGCACGCGGTGCCTTGTTGTGATCCACGCGGGAGCATCATGTCTGCACTTTTCGACACGCTGATCCGCAACGCCACCGTGGTGGATGGAACAGGGGCGGCCCGCTACCGTGCCGATATTGGCATCCTGGGTGACCGTATCGCCCGTATTGGCGATCTGTCTGCCGATCGGGGGCACAACGAGATCGACCTGGGCGGTCGCGTTGCGGCGCCCGGCTTCATTGATGCCCACACCCACGACGACCGTGCGCTGTTGTCGGCACCAGAGATGACACCCAAGGTCAGCCAGGGCGTGACCACGGTGATTGGCGGCAACTGTGGCATCTCGCTGGCGCCCATGCCCCGCCCCATACCTCAACCGGTGACACCGCCGCTGAACCTGCTGGACGACAGTGGCGAATGGTTTCGTTTCAGCAGCTTCGCCCAGTACCTGAACGCTCTGCGGGAGCGGCCGGCAGCAGTCAATTGCGCGATGTTGGTGGGCCACACCACCTTGCGGGTGAGCACCATGGACGACCTCTCTCAACCCGCCACGCCAGGTGAGGTGGCCGCGATGCGAGCGCTTCTCGATGAAGCCTTGGCGGCAGGTGCCATCGGTGTGTCCACTGGCCTGTTCTACGAGCCGGCCTTTGCCGCGCCTGCGCAAGAGGTGATCGAAGTCTGCCGGCCGCTCAAGCAATACCAGGGGCTGTACTGTACCCACATGCGCAACGAGGCAACGCAGGTGGTTGATGCGTTGGAGGAGACCTTCCTCATCGGTCGTGAACTGGGGGTGCCGGTCGTGATTTCGCACCACAAGGTGTTGGAGCGAAGCAACTTCGGCCGCTCGGTCGAGACCTTGGCGCTGATCGAGAAGCGCATGGGCGAGCAGCCGGTGTGTCTGGACTGCTACCCCTACACAGCCGGATCGACCGTGTTGTCGGTCAGCCGCCTGGCCGGCGCCGACCGCGTGCTGGTCAGCTGGTCCAAGGCCTTGCCTCAATTTGCGGGGCGGGACCTCGATCAGATCGCGGCCGAGCTGGGCGTGAGCGAGGCCGAAGCGGTGGAACGCTTGAGCCCAGCAGGGGCCATCTATTTCAAGATGGACGAGGGCGACGTGAAGCGCATCCTGAAGTTCGGGCCGACCATGATCGGTTCGGACGGTTTGCCGCAAGACGCTTCGCCCCATCCGCGGCTGTGGGGCACTTTTCCACGCGTGCTGGGGCACTACGGACGCCTGTTAGGCCTGTTCTCGCTGGAGATGGCCGTGCACAAGATGACCGGTCTGACCGCCCAGAACTTTGGGTTGAAAGACCGTGGGGTGCTGCGGGAAGGCGCCTACGCCGACCTGACCCTTTTTGATGCCGACAAGGTCGACGCAGCCGCCACCTACGAGTCACCAACGGCGCCCGCCCGGGGCATCCACATGGTGCTGGTCAATGGGGTTGTGGTTTGGCGTGAGGGCGAGGCCACCGGCGCCAGGCCAGGTCGAGTCTTGACCCACTCTGAGTGAGTGGACAACGAAGCGTCAAGGCGTGGCGTCGTGTGTCACCGTCGCGATCATCCCCGGGATGCCTGCCAGAAAGGCCGTGACGTGCATGGCGATGACCTTCTCGACGGCCAGCGTGGTGCCGTCGCGGTAGATGTGCCGGCGGATGGCCAGGTGGGAGATGTTGCCGTGCAGCACCCAGCCCAGTTCTCGCCGCATTTCCGGGTGTTCGGGCGCCGACAAGCCGGCGTCAAAGGCCGCTTCTTCGACGATCACGTCCAGCAGGTTGCGGATGATGTCGGCGATGTAGGTGGGGGCCATTTCGGCCTCGGCCAGCGAGGCGTAGAGAAACAGGCGCAGCCAGCGCCGGGTGAGGATGGTGTCGTAGTACTCGGCGTAGAAGCGCTGGAGCCGCTGCGTCAAGGGCAGCTTGCGGTCGCGCAGTTGCACGAACCAGATGGCTTTGAAGGGGCCGGCGATCTCGGCGTCGTAGACCGCGTTGATCAAGGCCCCCTTGTTGGGGAAGGCGCTGTAGAGCAGGCGCTGCGACACGCCGCAGGCATCGGCCAGGGCGCGTGTCTGTGCCGTGAGGCCGTATTCGGAAAAGAACTCGAAGGCCTTGGCCTGGATCTGGGCGCGCCTCTCATGCGCGGGCATGCGGGTGGTGGCGCGCCGTTGGCCGGTGCCGGTTCTGGGCTGTTGCGGGCTGGCGGGGTCCTGCCGCCGGGCGGTCAGCAAATCAGACTTGGCTTTCATGGGGGGGATGGCACGGCGTTGGTTGGGGTGGACACAGGCGGCACTTTAGCGTCAAAATATACATCGTCATATGACGACATGTATGCAGAAAAACCCGCAGATGCTGCCCCGCCTGAGCGGGCCGGCCAGCGCTGCACCGACCCAGGACGAGCACCATGATTTATGAAATGCGGACCTACCAGGTCCAGCCCGGCCGCGCCGGCGATTTCCTCAAGCTGTACCAGGCCAAGGGGCTGCACATCATTTCCCGCTACGCCAAGCTCATTGGCTGTTGGACCAAGGAGTCCGGCGTGCTGAACTCAACGGTTTTTATATGGGCATACGAAGACTTTGCCCACCGGACGAGCCAGCGCGCGCTGTTGATGCAAGACATCGAGTGGCAGATGTTTGTGCCGGAGATGCTGCCCTATCTGGTGCACCAGGAAAGCGTCTTCCTCAACCCGGCGGCGTTTTCACCGCTGCATTGAGCCAGCGTGAGCCACTGCCCCGGCGGTGCAAAAAGTCAACAGGTCAGGGTTTTCGATTAGTTATCGTCACTTGACGATAAGATGACTTGTCAGAAATAATGAAAACGTGGTCGAAGGGGCGGCATGGTGCCGCCCGCTTTGTGTGCCCACCCGAACGCGCCAGTGCGAACACCGACGGTGCGGGATCTGTTTTTCAGGAGCGTGATCGATGAGCGATATCTGGACCAGCGACGCCTCGCGCCGCGAATTTCTCAAGCTGGCCGCCGCTGCGGGTGTGGCCGGCACCGGTGCCTTGGCCCTTGAGGCCCAGGCACAGAACGCGCCGATCAACTTCTACACCTGGTCAGCGGCCGTGGATCTGGTCAAGAGCCATTTGACTGCGTTCGAAGCCCGCACCGGCCTGAAGGTCAACTACAACAACTCGCCCTGGGCGCAGTACCGCGACGCCATGGTCACCAAGTTCGTCGGCAAGGCGCCGCTGGACGTGATGTGGGTGTCCGACAGCTGGTTGCCGGAGTGGGCCGAAGCGGGCTGGATTGCACCCATCGACGGCTTTCCAGATTTGATGAAGTACAACGCCGATGCCGATGACTTCTGCAACAAGTCCATGCAGTACAAAGGCAAGCAGTACGGCCTGACCTACTACAGCGACTACATGGCCTTCTTCTACGACGAAGAGATCCTCAAGAAGGCTGGTATCAAGGCACCACCCACCACCTGGGACGAGCTGGTGGCGCAGTCGCTCAAGATCAAGGGCGCAGGCCTGAGCGAGTACCCGATGATGCTCTCCATGGCGCGCGAGAGCTGGCTCATCGAGTTCCTCACGGCGATGGTGTATTCCAACGGCGGGCGTTTCACCGACGATGCCGGCGCAGCCCTGATGGCCGATCCCAAGCGCGGAGCCCAGCAGGCTTTGCAGTGGGTGGTGGATGCGGTCAACAAGCACAAGATCATCTCGCCCGCCTGTGTGGAAACGGGTGAACTCAACGGCCTCAAGGCCTTTGGTGCCGGCAACCATGCTTTCGCGCTGCTGAGCCGCTACCGGGTGCGCACCCTCAACGATCCCAAGCAGTCGGCCATCGCCGGCCGCGTCAAGCAGGCGCTGATGCCCATGGGCCCGGGCGGCTCGCACGCCACGGTGGGCTGGATGCGTTTCCATGGCATGAGCGCACAGGCGGCGGCCGACAAGAACCGCGCCGCCAATGCCGCCAAGCTTATCGAGTGGTTCGGTGGCAAGGCTGGCAGCCAGTACCAGTTCCAGAAGATGCTGTTCAGTGATCTCGGCACGGGCTTTGGCGTCAAGGAGCTCTTCAAGGACCCGGAGGTCCAGGCCAATTACAAGAAGTACTCGGACATCGCCATGTTCGAGAAGCAGCAGCAGCTGGCCCGTCGCAAAGATGTGATCGCCCGCTGGTTTGGCGAATGGGACGAGGTCAACGGCACCGCCTGGCAGTCGGCGGTGGTGGGCAAGTCCACGGTCCCGGCAGCGCTGAAGAAATCCTCAGACGCCTGGAACGACATGCGCAAGTCCTGAGGTGCACAACCGCCGGGCACACGCCCGGCGGATTGCCCTGACCGAAAGAATCCCGATGCAGGAAACGAAACGCCCGAGGCGGCGCTGGCTGGTGTTGCCCAGCAGTGCCTACGACCAACGCAGCGCCATGCTGTTCCTGACCCCCATGGTGCTGGTGCTCAGCGTGGTGGCGGTATTTCCCGTGCTGTACTCCTTCTGGATCAGCCTGTTTGACCTCAAGCTCACGCGGCCCCACCGCGTGCCCTTTGTCTGGTTCGACAACTACCTCAAGATTTTTGCCGATCCCCTGTTTTGGGAATCGGTGGCCCGCACCGCCAGCTTCACCGTGATGTCCGTGTTGTCCATCATGGTCATCGCCACGATGATGGCACTGCTGCTGAACGAAGATTTTCGCGGCCGACGCATCCTCTCGGCCATCCTGCTGATCCCGTGGGCGATCCCCTACGTGGCCAACGGCCTGATGTGGAAGTGGATTTACGACTCGGGCTACGGCGCGCTCAACGGCCTGCTGATGCAGCTGGGTTTCATCGACAAGTATGTGGTCATGCTGGGCGACACCGACAAGACCATGTCGCTGATCACCAACGCCTTCGTGTGGAAGGAAGTGCCGCTGGCCACCATCCTGTTGCTGGTCACGCTCAAGTCCATCCGGGCTGATCTGTACAGCGCGGCCAAGGTGGACGGCGCCAATGTGATGCAGCGTTTTGTCCACATCACGCTGCCGCAGCTGGTGCCCGGCTTTGCGCTGGTGATGATTTACGAATCGATGATGGCCATCCGCCATTTCGACCTGTTCTTCATCCTCACCGAAGGGGGACCGGCCGACGCCTCGCATGTGGTGGCCTGGCAGGTCTACGTCGAGACCTTCCGCAAGCTGGCCTTCGGCACGGGCTCGGCCCTGGCCTACATCATGGCAATCGCGACCTTCGTGCTGGCCTATTTCGTCATCCGCAGCACCAGCCGAAAGCTGTAGAGATCCGTCGAGCTACGAAGGAAAAATTCATGAATGCAATCATCCCGGGACGGCGCTCGCTGCTGTTTTTCGGTTCCCTGTTGTTTGCCCTGTATGTGCTGGCGCCCATTGCGTGGCTGGTGTCCTCGTCGCTGCAGTCCGAGGCGGAGATCACGTCCGTGCCGCCGCACTGGATTCCGGAGCAACCCACGCTGGAGAACTTTGCCGCCATCTTCAAGAGCAGCGAAGAAGTCGTGACCTACGACACCCGCAAGCAGGGCGACACCGCCACCGGCGGCTTCATCCCGTCCACCGCGGTCAACCTGCTGCCCTCGATGAAGAACAGCTTTATCGTGGCCATGGCGGTGGTGGTCCTCAACCTGCTGGTCAGTGTGCCGGCGGCCTATGCACTCGCCAAGATCCGCTTCATCGGCCGCACAAGCTCCATCTATTTCATGCTGAGCACGCGCGTCATCCCCGACATCGCGTTGGTGGTGCCGTTTTTTCTGTTCGTGCAGAAGCTGGGTCTGATGGACAACCTGCTGTCGCTCATCATCACCTACTTGGCCATCACGGTGCCCTTCAGCATCTTCATCCTGACTGGCTACTTCGAGTCGCTGCCAGACGACCTGGACAAGGCGGCCCGGGTGGACGGCTGCTCTAGGTTGCAGACGCTGTTGCTCGTGTTCCTGCCCCTTGCGCTGCCCTCGCTCGTGGCGGTGGTGCTGTTCACCTTCCTCACCAGCTGGAACGAATTCCTGCTGGCCCTGATGTTCACCCAGACCCCCGCGTCACAAACGATGCCCATCGTGGTGGCGTCCTTCACCTCCGATTTCAACATCAGCTTCTCGTTCATCAACGCGGCCGGGGTCATGGCCATCGTGCCGCCCGTGATCATCGCGATCATGTTCGAGCGTTACATCGTGTCTGGCCTGACCGCTGGTGCGGTCAAGGGCTGAGAGCCAGTTACAGGAGTCCACACCGTGGCCAGAATCAAGTTTGAAGCCGTTGGCAAACAATATCCCAATGGCTTCACCGCCCTCGAAAACCTCAACCTGGAGATTGCCGACAAGGAGTTCCTGGTGCTGCTCGGGCCTTCGGGCTGCGGCAAGTCCACCACACTCAACATGATCGCCGGCCTGGAAGACGTCACCGACGGCAACCTCCTTTTCGACGACGCGGTCATGAACACCGTGCCTTCGCACAAGCGCGACGTTGCCATGGTGTTCCAGAGCTACGCGCTGTACCCGCACAAGTCGGTCTACGAGAACATCGCCTTTGGCTTGCGCATGCGCAAATACCCCAAGGACGAGATCGACCGGCGCGTGCGCGACGCTGCGCGCCGACTGGAGATCGTCCCCTTGCTCGACCGCCGTCCCGACCAGCTCTCTGGCGGCCAGCGCCAGCGCGTGGCGCTGGGGCGCGCCATGGTGCGCCAGCCCCAGGTGTTCCTGATGGACGAGCCGCTGTCCAACCTGGACGCGGCGCTGCGCATCTCGATGCGGGCCGAAATCAAGCAGCTGCACCAGGCCATGCAGACCACCTTCGTCTACGTGACGCACGACCAGGCCGAGGCCCTGACCCTGGCCGACCGCATCGTTGTGATGAAGGGCGGTGTGGTGCAGCAGATCGGTGTGCCCGACGAAATCTACGAGCGCCCGCGCAACATGTTCGTGGCCTCATTCCTGGGCAACCCGCCCATCAACTACCTGGAGGGTCACTTGCGTGGGCAGGGCGGCGCCATGGTGTTTGAACGGGGTGATTTGCGGGTGACGTTGCCGGCAGACATCACGGCCAAGCTGGGCGCAGCCGATGGGCGCGAGGTGGTGTTGGGCCTGCGCGCCGAAGACGTGGTCGAGAGCGCTGCGCCCGAACCCGGTGCCAGCCTCAGTGGACGCGTGTTGTCGGTGTTGCCGGTGGGCTCCGACCAGTTTTTGGAGATGGAGGTGGAGGGCCGCAAGCTCTTCCTGCGCCTGGGCAAGGAATGCCGTTACCGCGAAGGCGACAACGCCACTCTGGCCATCAACCTCAACCGCATCCACCTGTTCGACCAGCAGAGCACCCAGAGCCTGCTGTGGTCATGAAGTGAGCGGACCTTGAAGCCCGCTGCTTTCACCTACCACCGGCCGGCTTCGCTGGACGAAGCCTTGGCCCTGCTGGCCGATCTGGGCCCGGAGGCCAAGGCGCTGGCGGGCGGTCAGAGCCTGGCGCCCATGCTCAACATGCGCCTGGCCAGCCCGGCCCATCTGGTGGACCTGAACGATCTCACCGAATTTGGCCGCATCCGCGATGACGGCCACGGCCTGGAAGTGGGGGCCCTGGTGCGGCACCACCAACTGGCCACATCGGCGCAGGTGCGGGCGCGCTGTCCGCTGCTGGCCTTGTTGGCACAGACCATAGGCCACTACGCCATCCGCCAGCGCGGCACGCTGGGCGGCAGCCTGGCACATGCCGACCCGGCCGCGCAGCTGGTGCTGGCCGCGATCACGCTGGATGCCCGCCTCACCCTGGTGCGACGCGGCGGCCGGCGGGTGCTGGCCGCGCGCGATTTCTTCCAGTCGGCCATGACCACCGCCCTGGCGCCTGACGAGTTGCTGCTGTCGGTGCGTTTTCCCTGCGCCGCGCAGAACGAAGCGGCCGCCCTGCGCCTTTTCAACCGCCGCCATGGGGATTTCGCCCTGGTGTCGGTGGCCACCACCGTGACGCTGGACGGTGGCCAGGTGAGCCGCCTGCGCCTGGGTGTGGGCGGCGTGGCACCCGTGCCGCTGAGGCTGGACGAACTCACGTCGGCCTTCGAGCAGCAGCGCCCGGATGCCGCCTGGGTGTTGGCCTTGGCCGAGGCTGTGGCGGCGGCCGTGCAACCCGAGGACGACCCCCGCGTGCCGGCCGCCTACCGGCGCGAACTGACCCGCACCCTGACCGAGCGGGCGGTGTCGGACGCGCTGGACAAAATGGAGACCCAAGCCGCATGAACGAACAGCGCATCACGCTGACCGTCAACGGTCGCAACATCGAATTCGATGCCGAGCCGCGCAAGCTGCTGTCCGACGCGCTGCGGGAGGACTGCCGCCTCACCGGCACCCACGTGGGTTGTGAACACGGCGTGTGTGGCGCCTGCACCGTGCTGGTGGACGGCCGCCCGACCCGGGCCTGCCTGAGTTTCGCCGTGCAGATGGAAGGCCACGAGATCACCACCATCGAATCGGTGGGAACACCCGACAGGCTGTCGGTGTTGCAGCAGGCCTTGCACGCCTGCCACGGCCTGCAATGTGGTTTCTGCACCCCGGGCATCGTGATGACCTTCGAGGCCTTTCTGAAGGAGCACCCCGATCCCAGCGAAGCGCAGATCCGCGAGGCGCTGTCGGGCAACCTGTGCCGCTGCACGGGCTACCAGAACATCGTGGCCGCCATTGCGCTGGCCGCCCGGCGCCTGCGCGAGGAGGCGGCCCATGGGCACTGACGCCTTCGTACACATCGGTGCGGCCCATCCCCGCAAGGAAGATGCGCGGCTGTTGACCGGCCGTGGCCGCTACATCGACGACATCGAGGTGCCCGGCGCGCTGCACGCCTGTTTCGTGCGGTCGCCCCACGCCCATGCGCGGGTTGATCGCATCGACACCGCCGCCGCCTTGGCCATGCCCGGCGTGGTCGCCGTCTACACCGGCGCCGACCTGGCACCCTGGGCCACGCGCCACCGCATGGCCCCGCCCATAGACGGTCTGCGGGCCATGGAAATGGACGTCTTGCCCACAAGCAAGGTGCGCTTCCAGGGCGACCCGGTGGCCTGTGTCATCGCCAGCAACCGCTACCTGGCCGAAGACGCCGCCGAAGCGGTGGTGGTGGACTACGAGGTGTTGCCTGCCGTCACCTCCATGCACGACGCGCTTGGGGCGAACGCCCCGCGCGTGGACGACGACCTGCCCGACAACTTGCTGTCCCACCAGCACGCGGTGCTGGGTGACGTGCCGGGAGCGTTTGCGGCCGCCCACCGCGTGGTGAGCGCCCGTTTTTCGCAGCACCGCCAAACCCATTTGCCGATCGAGACCCGGGGCTGTATTGCCCACTGGGACGCGGGCCGGCGTCACCTCGACTTTCAGGTGGGCACCCAGGTGCCTCACCCCTACCGCACCACGCTCGCGGCGCGCCTGCGTCTGAGCGAGTCCCAGGTCACGGTGCGCTCGCCCGACGTGGGCGGCGGCTTCGGCCAGAAGATCGCGCTGTACCGCGAGGAGCTGTGTGTGGCCATCGCGTCCATGCGACTGGAGCGGCCGGTGCGCTGGCGCGAGGACCGCATGGAGAACCTCATGGCCTCGTCGCAGGCGAGGGAGGACTTTTGCGAGACCCGCGTTGCGGTGGATGCCCAAGGGCGGGTGCTGGCGCTGGAGCTCAGCATCCTGGAGGATTTTGGCGCCTACAGCTTCTACCCCGGCAACTACCTGGCGCGGGTGGTGGCCATGATCGTCACCGGCCCCTACCGCATCGCCAACTACGCCTACGACGTCAAGGTGGTGCTGTCCAACAAGGTGGGCAACGGGCCCATGCGCGCGCCCATGTCGGTCACCAGCTGGGTGATGGATGGCACGCTGGACGCGGTGGCACGCGAGTTGTCGCTGGACCCGGTGGCGGTGCGCCGCATCAACATGCTGCGGCCCGACGAGCTGCCCTACACCATGGCCACCGGCGAAGTGCTGGCCGACGTGACGCCAACCGCCACCATGGACGCCGTGCTGGCCGCCATCGACTACCCGGCGCTGCGCGAACGCCAGGCGCTCGCACGGGCGCAGGGCCGCTGCCTGGGCATCGGTCTGTGCAACGTGGTCGAGTCCACCACCTACGGCTCGAAGTTCTACAAGTCGGCGGGCATTGCCGGCTCGGGCCACGAGGCTGCGTGGCTGCGCATCGAGCCCTCGGGCGTGGTCAACGCCTCGGTGGGGCTGGGTGCCACGGGACAGGGCTACGAGACCTCGCTGGCCAACGCGGTGGCCGAGGGCCTGGGCGTGGCGCCCAGCCTGGTGGCCCTGCACCTGGGCCACACCGATGTGGCGCCCTATGGCATGGGCAGCCGGGGCGCGCGCGGCGGCACCGCCGGGGGCGGCACCCTGTACCTGTGCGCCCAGCAGGCTCGCGCGGCGGTGCTGGCCATCGCGGCCCACGTGCTCCGGCTGCCAGACGCCACCGGCCTGCGCCTGTGGGATGCCCGCGTCCAGCGGCAACTGGATGGGGCCTGGACCGACACCGCGCTGGCCCTGACCGACATCGCGCGTGTGGCCTACCTCGACCCGCTGGCCCTGCCGCCTGGCATGAGCCCCGGCCTGGAGTTCCACCTGACCTACGAACCGCCGCCCATGACCTATTCCAACGCCACCCACGCCTGTGTGGTGGAGGTGGACCCTGTGACCGGCGCGTTGCACATCGAACGTTATGTGGCGGCCGAGGACTGCGGCACCGTGCTCAGCCCGGTGGTGGTGGAAGGCCAGCAGCATGGCGCCATCGCCATGGGTTTGTCGGGCAGCCTCATGGAGCACGTCGACTACGACCCGGCCACCGGCCAGAACCTGTCGGGCTCGCTGGCCGATTACCTGGTGGCGACCGCCCACGAAATCCCGTCCATCGAACTCATCCCCATGCACACGCCCAACCGCGCCACACCGGCCGGCATCAAGGGCATGGCCGAAGGGGGCGTGATGGGTGCCATCGGCGCCCTCAGCAACGCGGTGGGTGACGCGCTGAGCCACCTGGGCGTGGTGGTAGACCGCCAGCCCCTGACCCCCATCTACCTGCGCGGCCTGGTCCGCCAGGCTTCCTCTTCCAACGTTTCACCCGCACGCACATGACAAGCGCTTCCTCTCTGCCCCGCGTGGGCTTCATCGGCCTGGGCATCATGGGCCAGAGCATGGCCGGCCACCTGCTGGCGCAGGGTCACCCACTCACCGTCTACAACCGCAGCCGCGAGAAGGCCGCCGGCCTGATCGGCAGGGGCGCGCGCTGGGCCGACACGCCCGGCGCCGTGGCGGCCCAGTCCGATGTGGTGATCACCATGCTGGGCTACCCCAGCGACGTCGAGCAGGTCTGGCTCGGCGCCGATGGTGTGGTGGCGAATGCGCGTCAGGCCCTGCTGATCGACATGACCACGTCCAGCCCGGCGCTGGCGCAGCGCCTGGCCGCCGAGGCGGCAAAGGCCGGGCACATGGCGCTGGACGCGCCGGTGTCGGGCGGCGACGTGGGTGCGCGCGAGGCCAAGCTGTCCATCATGGTGGGCGGCAACGCGGCCGCCTTTGCCACCGCCTTGCCAGTGCTGCAGCGCATGGGGACCAACATCGTGCACATGGGTGAGGCCGGCGCCGGGCAGCACACCAAGATGAGCAACCAGATCGTGATCGCCTCGACCATCATGGGCGTGTGCGAAGGCCTGGCCTATGCGCGTGCGGCCGGCCTCGATGAGACCGTGTTGCTGCAGGCCATCGGCGGTGGGGCGGCCGGCGGCTTCCAGCTCAACGTGCTGGGCCCGCGCATCGTCAAGGGCGACTTCGCGCCCGGCTTCTTCATCGAGCACTTCCTCAAGGACCTGGGCATCGCATTGACCGAGGCCGACCGGATGCAGCTGGACCTGCCGGGTGCCCGCCTGGCCCGCCAGCTCTACACCGAACTGGCGGGCGGTGGCAAGGGTCGCCTGGGCACGCAGGCCCTGTTCCAGCACTACATGACGGGAGCCTGAGCATGGGCATGGAATTCACCGGCGAGTACCTGCTTCCCGTGGCGCGCCAGCGCGTGTGGGACGCATTGAACGACCCCGCCGTGCTCCAGGCCAGCATCGCGGGCTGCCAGCAGCTCGACAAGCTGTCGGACACCGAGTTCAGTGCGGTTGTCACCAGCAAGGTGGGGCCCATGGCCGTGACCTTCCGGGGCGCGGTCGAGCTCACGGAGCTGGACCCGCCCAACGGCTACCTGCTCACTGGCCGGGGCCAGGGTGGGGCGGCCGGTTTTGCCCGCATGAGTGCGCGCGTCATGCTCAGTGACGTCGAGGGTGGGCAGACGCTGTTGCACTACAGCGCGCAGGCCGAGATCGGCGGCAAGCTGGCCAGCGTGGGCAGCCGGTTGATACAGACGGTGGCCAAAAAGAACGCCGATGATTTTTTTGCGGCCTTTGCCCGTCAGCTCAGCGGTGAGGCCGCTGCGCTGACGTCCGCGCCGGAGCGGCTGGCCCCGGCAGCCGTGGCCGCGCCCCTTGCACCCCAGGCCGTGGTGGCCGGCGGCGGTGGCCTGGGCGCGCCGGTGCCCGCCTGGTTGGTGGTTTTTGGAAGCGCCCTGGGCGCTGCGCTTGGTTACTGCATGGCCTTGCTGGCCCGTTGAACACCATGAACCTCATAGACAGCATCGTGACCCAGGCCGCCGGCATCGCCGCCGTGCGACGCGAGATCCACGCCCACCCCGAGCTGTGTTTCCAGGAAGTGCGCACCGCCGACCTGGTGGCCGCCAAGCTCACCGAATGGGGCATTCCCATCCACCGGGGCCTGGGGCAAACCGGTGTGGTGGGCATCGTCAAGGGGCGCGATGGTGGCGCCTGTGGCCGCGCCGTGGGCCTGCGCGCCGACATGGATGCGCTCCCTCTGCAGGAGCTCAACCGCTTTCCCCATGCCAGTCAACACGCGGGCAAGATGCACGCCTGTGGCCACGACGGCCACACCGCCATGTTGCTGGCTGCGGCCCAGCACTTTGCCAAACACCGGAATTTCGATGGCACCGTGTACCTGATCTTCCAGCCGGCCGAAGAAGACGGCGGCGGCGCCCGCGAGATGATCAGAGAAGGCCTGTTCGAGTTGTTCCCCATGCAGGCCGTGTTCGGCATGCACAACTGGCCGGGTGCGCCCGTGGGCACGTTTGCTGTCAGCCCCGGCCCGGTGATGGCATCGAGCAACGATTTCAAGATCACCATTCGCGGCAAGGGCAGCCACGCCGCCCTGCCGCATAACGGCATCGACCCGGTGCCGGTGGCCTGCCAGATGGTGCAGGCCTTCCAGACCATCATCAGCCGCAACAAGAAGCCGGTGGACGCGGGTGTGATTTCGGTCACCATGATCCACGCTGGCGAGGCCACCAACGTGGTGCCCGACTCGTGCGAGCTGCAGGGCACGGTGCGCACCTTCACGCTGGACGTGCTGGACCTGATCGAAAAGCGCATGGAAGAGATCGCCCGCCACACCTGCGCGGCCTTTGGCGCGACCTGCGAATTCGAGTTCCGCCGCAAGTACCCGCCAACAATCAACGCTGAGCGCGAGGCCGATCTTGCGCGCACCGTGATGACGGAAATTGTCGGTTCAGAGCGGGTGCTGCTGCAGCAGCCTGCGATGGCTGCCGAGGACTTCGCCTACATGCTGCAGGCCAAACCCGGCGCCTATGTCTGGATTTCCAACGGCGACGGCGCTCACCGCGACATGGGCCACGGCGAAGGCCCTTGCACGCTGCACAACCCCAGCTACGATTTCAACGATGACCTGATCCCCCTGGGGGCATCCTATTGGGTGAAGCTGGCCATCCGGGCGCTTGAATCCATCGCTGCCTAAATGGAAAGCCGACCCAGTGCCGGCTTTTTATTCTTGTTAACCGCTTTTGATCATGACCTTCTTCTTTTCGCCTGCCGTAGCACTGATGAACCGACTGCGTTTCAGTTGGAAGTTTGCGGTATCTGGTGCAGCGGTGTTCAGCTTTCTTCTGTACATGGGCTTCACCCAGTGGTACGTGTTGCACGAGCGAGTGAAACATTTGAGGGCCGAGCGCGCTGCGGTTGACCTTATGGCCTATCTGGTCGACTGGAACAAGGTCTTGATCGACAGCCGCAGAATTGTGATCACTGCCAAACCGGGCGATGAAGCGGTCCGTCAACAGTTTGCACGGCAGGCTGGCGTGGTGGAAAAAAAGTTGGTTGAAATCGAAGCCGAGGTCGCCCGTCTCAAACCGCAATTCGACATGGAAAAAGAGGCCCAGGGTCTGCGCGAGGGCTGGACGAAGCTCAAGAAGACGGTAGACGAATTACCGTTAGGCCCGGAGTTCTCGCAGAAGGCCTTTGCTGCTCACGCGCCTGAATACGGGCGGCTGTATGCCTTCATGCGCGACAT
>JAUYSB010000199.1 GCA_030696525.1 Hydrogenophaga sp.
GATCAGCGGTTCAACACGCTGCCAGAACTCGTCCGTTACCAACCAGGAATCAACTCGTTTGCTCAACGCATCACTCCGGCACCGCGTTCGATGCAGTTTGATATTTTACCTATTTACGGATAAGTTCTTAGTTCTAAACCAGTTACCATGAATATGAATGGAACGACACGCTGCGCGGCCCGGTGCAGCGGTGGTCCGACCGTTTCACCGCCCAAGGTCCTATGCACACGAGCAGCGAACCCCACCTCCTTGACCGCTACCCGCTGTTTCGCTCGCGTTCGCCCGACGAAGCCAGCGCGCTGATGGGCAATGTGTTTTCGCCCCACCGGCTGGCCACGCGCGGCCCGTCCGGCGACCTGGCGATGCGGCACAACCGGGTGCGCCTGAGCCAGGTAGGCATCAACGTGCTGAGCTATGGTGCGGACGTCGAGATCGACCCCGGCGAACGCGGCGATTTCTACATGCTGCTGTTGCCCCTGCAGGGCCAGGCCACCACCGAATGCACCGGCCGCAGCGCCACTCTCGATGCCGGCACCATGGGCGTGCTGCACCCACGCCAGCTCACCCGCATGAACTGGGGCCCCGATTGCGAAATGGTGTTGCTGGAGGTGCCACGCCAGGTGCTCGAAGACGTGGTGGGTGAAGCGCCGCACACCCGCGACGGCGGCCTCACGCTGGCCCTGCCCCGTGCCAACCCTTCGGTGGCGGCGTGGTGGCAGTCGGTGCTGGACATGACCAACAGCCTGCACCACTTTGGCGACCAGTGGCTGGCCCAGCCGCGCATGCAGCAGGCCATGGAAGGTTTCCTGGTGTCCGGTCTGCGCATGTTGTTCAACGAGCCCGGCACGCTGCTGCCTGCGGTGGCGCCGCTGTCGGCCAACTGCCACCGGGCCCTGGCGCGTGCCATGGATTTCATCCAGGCCCACGCCAGCGACCGCCTGACCGTGGCCGACATCGCCAACGCCGCCTGTGTCAGCCCGCGCACGCTGGAAGCGGCCTTCCGCCGCCGCTACGACCAGTCGCCGCTGGCCTATGTGCGCGGCGTGCAGCTCGACCGGGTGCACGACAGCCTGCGCTTGGCCCATCTCGGCCAACGCGGCGCGCAGGTGACGGAGGTGGCGATGGAAAACGGCTTCACCCACATGGGCCGTTTTGCCGGCTACTACAAAAAACGCTTCGGCTGCACGCCCACCCAGACGCTCAAGGGCGGCTGATCCCGCTGCTGCCTCAAGGGAAGAGCTGGATCATGGGCAGGCGGCTGTGGGCGTTGACCAGGTTGACGCGCTTGAGCACGATGCGCAGGCCTTCGGGTGTCTCGCGCAACCGGTGCAGGCAATGGCCGTGCAAGACCACCAGGTCCTCGCCCCGGCTCTCGGCGTAGGTGAAGGGCGTGTACAGCGTGTGCAGGCCGGCTTCTGACAACAGCAGCCGGGGCTGTTGCAGCACGTGCTGGCACTGGCTGCGCACCTGCTGTGAATGGGCGCGGTCGCCGCGCAACCGGGCCACCCGCAGGCGCAGCAGCAAGGGGCTTTCGTCGGCGATGGCGTTGTGGCGTTCGTCTTCGGTCTGCGCCTGGCCTTTGAGCGGCACCCAGTAGCGGCCGTCCTCGGCGAAGAGCGCCAGCCAGGCCTCGAAGTTGCCCTCGTCCAGCAGGCGGGCCTCGTCAAAGATGAAGTCTTGCAGGTTCGCTTGCATCACTGGCCTCCCTGCAGGCGGCGCGTCATGTGCTGCGCCCAGGCGCGGTACTGGTTGCGTATCAACAGCTCGCTGCTGCCGTTGGTGTCCATGGGCAGGGTGTCGAGCTCGGCCGCGTTGAAGTCGCGGTGCAGGCTGACCCAGTCGTTGGGCCCCGAGCGCAGGCCTTGCTGCTGCTGCTCGAACAGGTGGATGTCGTCGTGCGCCACGATGGACATGGGCGAAAACACCAGCCGGCTGTAGTTGAGCGCGCGGTCCAGCAGCAGCTCGGGCCCGCCCACGGTGCGGAAGTTCCAGGCCTCGATCACCGTGCGGTCCACCGCCACCGGGCGGATCACGCGTATGGTCTGCGGCGAGCCCTTGACGGCCAGGCTGGGGTAGAGCACCACGTTCTGCGGCGAGTGCTCCAGGATGTCCCGGGCACGCGCCTCGCCATGCGCGGCGATCAGGGCCAACATGTAGTCGCCCAGTTCACCGTAGCCCGAATGCACGCTGGCGCGGGTGCCCGAGACGCTGTGGCCGTTGGGCAGCACGCGTCCGCCCATGCCTTCAAAAAACGCGTAGGGCTGGCCAAAGGGCAGGATTTGTTCGATGGCCAGGGGCTTGGCCACGGCCGGGTCGGTCTCGGTCCACTGCGACTGCGCCGCGCGCACCGCCGACTCGTGGGTGCTGACCGGGTGCACCGTGTCGTTGATGTTCTCGAGGTAGAACTTCCAGTTGCAGTGGATGGTGTTGCGCAGCACGCCACCTTCGATCACCAGCTCGCCCGTGGGCGAGCGGTCCACCATCTGGTCCAGCGCGGCCAGGGCCTCGCCAAAGTAGTCCTCAAAGCCCGGCCCACCCTCGTTCAGACGGACGAAGATAAAACCCCGGTACACCTGCAAACCACTGACCGGCGCCAAACCTTTGCCGTTGGCCGATTCGCACAGGCCCGTGCCCTCGTAGCCGGCGCGCAGCGGGTAGGCCGCCAGCGCGCCGTCGAGCCGGTAAGTCCAGGCGTGGTAGGGGCAGCGCAGGAAACGCGCGCCCAACTGGCCCGATTCGGCGGTGTACAGCCGCACGCCCTTGTGGGCGCAGCGGTTGTGCAGCGCGCGCACCTCGCCCTCGTTGTCGCGCAGGATCAGCAGCGACTGGCCGGCGATGTCCACCGTGATGTAGTCCAGCGGCTGCGCGATCTGGCTGGTGTGGCCCGCGTACTGCCAGGTGTTGCCGAAGAACTCGCGCTGCTCCAGCGCAAACAGCGCCGGGCTCAGGTAGAGGTCCTTGTGGACTTGGTCCGGGCGGACCAGGTCATGGATGGACGCGGCGGACAAGGCGTTCGTGTTCATGTGCGACGCAAGGCTGGCCTTATTTCGGCGCCATCATGTTGCGCAGCGTTTGCCCGTAGGTGGGGCTGGTGCGCACGATGCCGTCCCAGGCGGCGTCGGAAGCGGTCTTGAGCATCATGGTGGCCTGAGCGGGGTCGAGCTTGATGGTCTGGATGCCGGCGGCTTCCTGCTTCTTGAGTTCGGCCGGCACGTCGCGCGCGGCGTCTTCGGCGTTCAGGCTCTCCAGCCAGGCACCTTGTTTTTCCATGAAGCTGCGCTGGGCCGGGCTCAGCTTCTTCCAGGCATTTGCACTGAAGACCACGCCCAGCTCGATGGTGTAGAAGCCGGGGTCGACGCGGAACTTGGTCTTTTCCTGCCAACCCATGTCGAAGATGCCCAGCAGCGGCCAGCCGTAGCCGTCCACCACGCCACGCTCCAGCGCGGTGTACACGTCACCGGGCGGGATGGTGGTGACGGTCGCGCCCAGCTTCTGGAAGAAATCGCGGTAGATGGGCGCGATGCGCAGCTTCTGGCCGGTGAGGTCGGCCTTGTCGATCTTCTTGTTGGTGTAGATGTGGTACGGGATGCTCTCGCCGGTGCGGGCGAAGTAGTACAGGCCCTTGTCCTGGTAGGCCTTGTTGAGTTGCTCCAGGCCGCCGTTCTTGCGCAGTTCGGCCATGGTCTGGTTGGTGTAGTTCAGCGCCAGGCCTTCGGGCACCAGGCTGGCGGTGAAGGAGGCCGAGGTGTTGGCCAGATCGACCACACCGTTGCGCAATGCCGCACCCTGGTCGAAGGTGGGGATGGCCTTGGGGCCGCCGATGTAGTTGATCTGCACCACGCCCTTGCCTTCGTCGTTCACCTTCTTGATGAAACGTTCGAAGTTCTTGGCGAAGTAGGTGCCTTCCTGGAAAGCATTGACGGCCTTGAGCGTGACCTCTTGCGCCAAGGCGGCGCCGGAGACAGCCAGACCCAGCGACAGGGCAACAGCCGTGTTCAGGCTGCGACGGGAAAGACGAGCATTCATGGGAGGCACTCCTTGGGAGGGGTTGGGACGGGTGGAAAACGGCATCAGGCCGGGGATCAGCGGGACATGGCCGAGGGCAGCCATGTGGCAAGGGACGGGAACAGGAACACCAGCAACAGCATCAGCATGCCGAAGCCGACGTAGGGCATCACCGCGCGGTAGATGTCCAGGGTGGTGACCGAGCTGGGCGCCACGCTGCGCATGGTGAACAGCAGGGTGCCGAAGGGCGGCGTGAGCAGGCCCAGCTGCATGCAGATCATGAACATGATGCCGAACCACACCGGGTCGATGCCGTACTGCTGCACGATGGGCATGAAGAAGGGCAGGGTGATCAGCATGATGGCCACCTGGTCGAGAAAACAGCCCAGCACCAGCAGGATGAGCATCATGATGACGAGCACCGTGCCGGCGCTGAAACCCTGGCCCTGGATGAGGTTGACCATGCCGTTCGTGGCGCCGGTGAACACCAGGATCTGCGAGAAGGTGGTGGCACCGAAGATGATGAAGAGGATCATGCCCGACACCGCCGCCGTGCCCAGCAGGGCCTGCGCCAGGTGCTTGAGGCTGAGCGAGCGGTAGAGCGCGCACATCACCACCGTGGCCAGCGCACCGATGGCCGCCGCCTCGGTGGGTGTTGCCCAGCCGCGGGTCATGGCGATGATGACCACCAGAAAAATGCCCACCAGCGGCGACACATACACCACCACCGGGCGCCAGCGCTGCCAACCGCGCAACGTGGGCGTCTCAAAGGACGGCGCCATCTCGGGATTGCGCCAGGCCTTGAAGACGATGTAGCCCACAAACATGGCCGACAGCATCATGCCCGGCACCACCCCACCCAGCAGCAGGCCACTGACCGAGATGCTGGCCAGGCTGCCGAACAACACGGTGATGGCCGAGGGCGGGATCAGCGCATCGACGCCGCCGATGGCCATGATGGGCCCCACACCCATGTGCGGGTGGTAGCCACGCGCCAGCATCTGCGGCAGCAGCACGCTGCCCAGCAAGGCGGTGGTGGCCACAGTGGAGCCGGAAATGGCCGAGAACACCGTGCCCGCCACCACCGCGATGACGGCCAGGCGGCCGGGTACGCGGGAGATCAGGCCGTCAAACGCGTCGATGGCCTTCATGGCCACGCCGGTGTGCAACAGCAGCTCACCCATCAACAGAAAGAAGGGGATGGGCGTGAGCGAGAAGTTGGTGATGGCGCTCAGGCCCGAACGCGCCAGCTGCGGCAGGCCATCGACACCACCCAGGTAGACCAGGCCACCGGCGATGTTGATGGTGATGAAAGCAAAGGCCACCGGGATGCCGCTGAGCAGCAGCAGCGACAGGGCGCCAAAAATCAGCAGGGTGAGTTGCCACCAGGTCATGTGCGGGCTCCAGTCGGTCGGTCAGTCGGCGCCCGCCAGCGCGCTGCGCAGGCACTCGATGGCGATCAGCAGGAACAGGGGCGGCACGGCCGCCATCACCCACCATTCGGGAAACACCAGGCTTTTCATCACCAGCGAGCCGGAGCTGTAGGTGTCCAGCGCCAGCAGGGCCGAGGCGTAGACCAGCACACCCGTCACGCCGGTGGCCAGCCACATGGTGGCGCGGTAAAGCGCGTTGCGCTGGCCCGAGGCCATGCGTTCGACCAGCAGGTCGAGCTTGACGTGCCCCTTTTGTGCCACCAGCCAGGGTGCCACCAGCAGCGTGGCCAGCGGCAGCGAATACTCGATCACGTCCGACGCCCAGCCCAGGCCGCGCCACCCCAGGTTGCGGAACACCACCTCGGCGGTGATCAGCAGGATGTCGGCCGCCAGCACCACGCCGGCCAGCATGGCCAGGGCCTTGAGGAACTGAAACCAATGGTTTTTGAACATGGCAGCACACAAACAGTGAAACAAAGTGACGCAACAGCGGCGGGCTCGATCATGGGCCCACCCTGGCCGCGCGTATATCCGCTTTCCGTTTTGTGCTTATCCCATTTCCGCAATTTGCGGTGACTGGCCCTGGCTGAAGGCGGCGGCCACGAAGTCCACAAAGGCCCGCACGCGCGCGGCCATCTGGTGGCGCTGCGGGTAGACAGCGTGGATGTCGGCATCGGGCGAGTGGCACTGCGGCAACACCAGCACCAGGCGACCACTTTTGAGATAGCGGCTGATGTCCCACTCGGCGCGCAGCAGGATGCCGTGCCCATCCAGCGCCCAGTTGACGGCGATCTCGCCGTCGTTGGTGCTCAGGTTGCCGCGCGTCTTGATGGCGTGGGTCTCCAGCTGTTTGCCCTTGCCACTGCTCAGCCGCCACAGGCCGTAGGCGGCTTCGCCCTGGCGTATGCCAATGCAGTTGTGGCGCACCAGGTCGCTGGGCACACGCGGTGTGCCATGGGCCTGAAGGTAGGCGGGTGAGGCACACAGCAAACGGCGGTTGGCGGCCAGGCGGCGCGCGATCACACGCGCGTCGGGCGGCGCGCCGAAACGGATGTTGACGTCGTAGCTGTCGTCGGTGATGGGCGGCGGGTTGACCGACAGCTGCAACTGCACCTCGACCTTGGGGTATTGGCGCACAAACCGCGAGATCAGCGGCGCGATGTGGCTGCGGCCAAAACCCAGGGTGGCGTTCACACGCAGCAGGCCCTGCGGCGTGGAGCGGGTGGCGCCCAGCAGCTCGCCCAGGTCCTGGATGTCGCCCAGGATGCGTCGCGCATGGGCCAAACAGACCTCGCCTTCGGCCGTCAGGCCCATGCGGCGTGTGGTGCGGTTGACCAGGCTCACGCCCAGGCGCCGCTCCATCTGGGCCAGGTGGCGGCTCACCGCCGGCGTGGTGATGCCCAGCTCGCGGGCGGCCGCGCTCAGGCTGCCCGCGCTGGCCAGCGCCGAGAAAAAACCCAGGTCCGCCGGCAACAAACCTTCTTTCATGCCTCACCCCTTTGCGCTGTGATGGTGGTCTTCATTATTAACTTCAAATCAAAACTGGTTTGAAAAACGAAGCGATTAAAGCGCCGCAGCGTCTCTACAGTCCGTTCCACAACAACGGACTTTTCCACCCCACCGGAGACAACATGACCACCTTTCCCCACACCCGCACCCAACGCCGCGCCACCCTGGTGGCCCTGGCCCTGAGCTGCGCCGCCCCGCTGGCGCTGGCCCAGGCCTGGCCCAGCAAACCCGTCAGCCTGGTCGTGCCCTTCCCGCCGGGTGGCACCACCGACGTGCTGGCCCGTGCCATGGCCGAACGCCTGGCCCCGGCGCTGGGCCAGCCTGTGATCGTTGAGAACAAACCCGGTGCCGGTGCCACCATCGGTGCCGACTTTGTGGCCAAGGCCAAGGCAGACGGCCACGTGCTGCTGGTCGGCGCGGTTCACCACACCATCGCCAGCAGCGTCTTCAAAAAGCTGCCCTACGACTTTCAAAAGGATCTGGCCCCCATCACCACCATCGCGATGGTGCCCAACGTGTTGGTCGTCAACGCCAACACGCCGGCCAAGAATGTGAATGAGCTGGTGGCCCTGCTCAAGGCCAAACCCGACCAGGCCAGCTACGGCTCCAACGGCAACGGCACGGCCCAGCACCTGATCGGCACCCAGTTCCAGGGCATGAGCGGCACCAAGGTCGCCCACATTCCCTACAAAGGCAGCGGCCCGCTGGCCACCGACCTGCTGGGCGGCCAAATCCTGATGAGTTTCGACACCATCACGCCGGTGCTGCCCCACATCAAGGCCGGCAAGCTGCGCCCGTTGGCGGTGACCACGGCCACCCGCTCGGCCGCTCTGCCCGACGTGCCCACGCTGGCCGAAGCCGGGCTGACCGGTTTCAACATCGGCACCTGGTTTGGCGTGCTGGCGCCCGCCGCCACACCCAAAGACGTGTTGACCCGCCTGAACAGCGAGATGGTCAAGATCATCAAATCGCCCGAGTTCGTCAAACGCATGGACGACATCGGCGCCCAGCCAGTGGGCAACAAGGCCGACGAAATGGCCCGCCAGATCAAGGAAGAAACCGAGAAGTTCGCCGCGCTCGTGAAGGCCGGCAACGTCACGGTCGAATGAACACCACCCCCAGACCAGGAGCCCCCGTGGACAAAACCGCTGCTGTTGCCGATCTCACCGATCTGCTCGCCAAATTCACCTCGCACATCGGCAAACGCCTGCCCACCGATGTGACCCAAAAGCTGGGCGAACTGCGCGAGAAGGAAGTCAACTTTCTCGCCAAAGAAGTCTACGAATCGATGCGGCAGAACCAGGAAGCCGCCGACAAACTGGACCGCCCGAGTTGCCAGGACACCGGTGTGATCCAGTACTTTCTGCAGGCGGGCGCCAACTTCCCCTTGCTGGGTGAGCTCGAAGAAATCCTGCAAGGCGCCACCGCCGGCGCCACCCGGATGGGCCCGCTGCGCCACAACGCGGTGGAGACCTTCGAAGAGAAGAACACCGGCACCAACACCGGCTCCAAGATCCCCTGGCTGGACTGGGAGATCGTGCCCAATGACGACAGCGTGACCATCGACGTCTACATGGCCGGCGGTGGCTGCACCCTGCCCGGCAAGGCCACGGTGCTGATGCCGGGGCAGGGCTACGAAGGTGTGGCCGAGTTCGTGTTCGACGTCATCACCTCGCGTGGCGTCAACGCCTGCCCACCGCTGCTCGTCGGTGTGGGGGTGTCCACCTCGGCCGAAACGGCGGCCCGCTTGTCCAAGAAGGCCATCCTGCGGCCGGTGACGGCACGCAACGCCAACGAAAAAGCGGCGCTGATGGAAGACCTGCTGACCGACGGCCTGAACGAACTGGGCCTGGGCCCGCAGGGCCTGACCGGCAACAACAGCGTCATGGGCGTGAACATCGAATCATCCGCTCGCCATCCGTCCACCATCGGTGTGGCGGTGTCCACCGGCTGCTGGGCGCACCGCCGTGGCCGCATCAAGATCAACGCCGACATGACCCACGAAGTCATCTCCCACCAAGGATTCCAGCCGTGAAAAAAATCCTCACCACCCCCATCAAAGACGAAGACCTGGAGTCGCTGAACATTGGCGACGTGGTCTACCTCACTGGCACGCTGGTGACCTGCCGCGACGTGGCCCACCGCCGCCTGATCGAACAAGGCCGCGAGCTGCCGGTGCAGCTCAAGGGCGGTGCCATCTTCCACGCCGGCCCCATCGTGCGCAAAAAGGACGATGGCGAATACGAGATGGTCTCCATCGGCCCCACCACCAGCATGCGGATGGAGAAGTTCGAGAAAGCCTTCATCGAACAAACCGGTGTGAAGCTGATCGTGGGCAAGGGCGGCATGGGCCCCGAAACCCAACAAGGCTGTTTGGAGAACAAGGCGGTGCACGCCATCTTCCCCGGCGGCTGCGCGGTGCTGGCGGCCACCCAGGTGGAGAAGATCGAGGCGGCCGAATGGACCGATCTGGGCATGCCCGAAACCCTGTGGGTCAACCGGGTGAAGGAGTTCGGCCCACTGATCATCTCCATCGACACCAAGGGCAAGAACCTGATCGAGGAAAACAAGGCGGTCTTCAACGAGAAGAAAAAACCCATCCTGGAGCGCATCAACCAGCAGATCCGCTTCATCAAGTGAGCATCGTCGGGGCCGCGCAAAAGTTCGGCCTCGCTCACCTCCGCAGCCACCTGGTCCACCTGACCATGGCACGGTCAACCTGCCGTTGACCAGGCTGGCGCCAAAGGCAGGTATCGACCACACTGTGCATCCGAATGCCCATCGCCAGGAAAAGCACCATGGATGACCCACACACCGTCGGCCCCTCGACCTTGCCTTACCACCGTGACAGCGGCAGTGGACCGGCTGTGCTTTGTGTCCACTGCAACGCCAGCAGCTCGGCACAATGGCGGCCATTGATGGACCGGCTTGCGCTCCGGCGCCGTGTGCTGGCGCCAGACACCCACGGGGCAGGGCGCGGTCCCGAGTGGCCGACCGATCGCACGCTGACCCTGCACGACGAGGTCGATCTGCTGGAGCCGCTGCTTGAACACATCGGCGAACCGGTCGCATTGGTGGGCCACTCATACGGTGGCGCGGTCGCGCTGCTCGCCGCGTTGCGCTGGCCCGAGCGGGTGCACACGCTGGTGTTGTACGAGCCGACCTTGTTCGCCCTGGTCGATGCCTCGTCCCCGTCACCCAACGCCGCCGACGGCATACGCAACGTGGTGGTGAGGGCTGGGGCCGCGTTGGCCGCCGGCGAGCGCAGCACGGCGGCCAACATCTTCATCGACTACTGGATGGGGGACGGCGCCTGGCAAGCCAAGCCCGACGTGCAGCGCGCAGCCATCGAAGCGTCGGTCGTCAACGTGCAGGGCTGGGGTCAGGCGCTGTTTGGCGAGTCCACACCGCTGGCCGCGTTTCGTTCGCTTGACATGCCGGTGTTGCTGATGGTGGGCAGCGACACCACGGCATCGGCGCGTGCGGTGGCGGATGTGTTGGCCACCGCCCTGCCACAGGTGGACACCATGTGCCTGGATGGCCTGGGCCACATGGGACCGATCACACACCCCGAACAGGTGAATGCCGTGATCGACGCTTTCCTGATCAGCGCGTCTCGGGCAGCTCGATCTTGACTTCCAGCACCTCCAGGTCGTCCTGGCGTTCCAGGTTGACCTTGATGTCCTTGGGATTGATCTTGATGTATTTGCTGATCACTTCGACCAGTTCACGTTGCAGTGCGGGCAGGTAGTCGGGCTCGGCCGCGTTGCGCCCGCTGCGCTCGTGCGCCAGGATGATCTGCAGGCGTTCCTTGGCGACGCTGGCGGTCTTTTTCTTTTCGCCCAGCAGGAAGGACAGGAAAGACATGGCGCTCATCTCCCACCAAACAGGCGCTTGAGCAGGCCCACCTTTTGGGCTTCGACGAAGCGCAGCGGTTTGTCTTCGCCCATGAAGCGTGCGATCACGTCTTTGTAGGCCTCGGACACGTCGGTGCCCTTGAGGTGGATGGCAGGCAGGCCCTGGTTGGAGGCCTGCAACACGGTTTCGCTCTCGGGAATCACCCCCATCAGCGGGATGCGCAGGATGTCCTGGATGTCTTCCAGCGACAGCATCTGGCCTTCTTGCACGCGGTTGGGGTTGTAGCGCGTGATCAGCAGGTGTTCCTTGATGGGTTCCTTGCCTTCGATGGCGCGTTTGGTCTTGCTGCCCAGCATGCCCAGGATGCGGTCGGAGTCACGCACCGAAGACACCTCGGGGTTGGTCACCACCAGGGCTTCGTCGGCAAAGTGCATGGCCAGCAGGGCACCGGTCTCGATGCCGGCCGGCGAGTCGCAGACGATGAACTCGAAGCCCATCTCGGACAGGTCGTTCAAGACCTTCTCCACGCCGTCCTTGGTCAGCGCTTCCTTGTCGCGTGTCTGGCTGGCAGCCAGCACGAACAGGTTGTCGCACTGCTTGTCCTTGATCAGCGCCTGGTGCAGGTTGGCTTCGCCGTGTATGACGTTGATCAGGTCGTACACCACGCGCCGTTCGCAGCCCATGATCAGGTCGAGGTTGCGCAGGCCAACGTCGAAATCGATCACCGCGGTTTTGTGGCCGGCCAGGGCCAGGCCAGAAGCAAAACTGGCGCTGGTGGTCGTTTTGCCCACCCCGCCCTTGCCGGAAGTCACCACCACTATCTTGGCCATGTGCATGTCACTCTCAAAAATTCAGGGTTTGATGGCATCCATCACCAGCTTGTCGCCGTCGGGGCCCGAAAACAGGCGCACCTGGGTTGGTTTGCCCAGCACCTCGTCGGGCCAGGCCACTTCGCTGGTGCGGTAAATGCCGGCAATGGACACCAGTTCCGGCTCCATGGCCAGCGCAAAAATGCGCGCTTCGGTGTTGCCACGCGCACCGGCCATGGCCTTGCCACGCAACGGGGCGTAGACGTGGATGTGGCCATCGGCAATGACCTCGGCACCCGGGTTGACCATGGCCAGCACCACCAGATCGCGCCCCCGGGCATAGACCTGCTGGCCGGAGCGCAGCGGTTTGTCGATGATCAGGGCCGACAGGGGAGCCGCTGGCGTTTCCACCCGTGCGGCGGGTGCTGGGGCATGGTCTGCCGCTTCGGGCGCTGGGGCAGCGCTTGTTTTGGCTGGCAAAACGTCGTCGGTCAGCACCAGCCCGGCCTGCTGGCCCAGCTGCTGGTGCACCGCACGGCCACCACGCACGGCCACAGGCCGCAGGTGCAAGCCACGCGCCGCTTGCAGCAGCGCTTCGAAATCCATGGGCGTCGGGTCGACGGCGCCAACGTCCTCAACCTGCAGCAGCGAAAAATCGATCAGCAGCGGGTCGTTGTCGAAAAAATCCGGCACATCGGCGTACTGAGCCACCAATTCTTCGGCCACCTGGTCCAGCCGGGCCGATTTGACGCGCAGCGCCACCAACGGCAGTTGCGCGCTTTTGATGTCGAAACAGGTGGGGGCGTTGGCGGCCAGTGCAACGGTCATGCGGGGTGGGAGAACGGGGTCGATGGCAACAAGCGGCAAATCTTACCAGCCGGTGCCCCATGACTCCTGTGCTGGGCCCTGTTCAGCGGGCTGCGGGGAAAAAGGGGTTGTGCTGACTTCTTCTCTAGGACTTCTATATCAAATTCGTAGTCGTAGTAGAAGGCGGCCAAAATGGTGGACAAGCGCGCTTTTCCTTTTCAGATCAAAGGCTTGAAGCATGGACAAGTGTGTGTTTGCAGGCCTGTGGAGCGTGCACGCGATTGGGGACAAGTGCCAGGTTTTACACAGGTCTGTGGATAACAGTCGGGTTGTCATTTTGTTATCCACAAACTTGTGGACAGCCCATGACGGCTCGGTTGTGGTGCCTATCCGACAGATGGCACGGCAAACCTGGGCCGCAGACGCAAAAAAGCCCAGCCGAAAGCCGGCTGGGCCTGTGATGGGGTCTTGAAACGGGTGGGGAATCAGCCGCCGTGGCGCATGCCGCCCTGTTCGTGCCGGTGCTGGCCCTGCATGCCACGTTCACCCCGGTGTTTGCCGCCCATGCCCATGCCTGCCATGGGGGCCTGGCTGTCGAACACCTTTTGTTGTTCGGCGTCCAGCGCCGCATACAGGGCGCGGGTGGCGTCCATCACCTGGGCCATGTGGGCGTTGCGTTCGGCCTTTTTGGCTTGCATCTGGTCCAGGCGCTGGGGCGTGGTCAGTTTGGCCCACGCGTCGCGGTCGGGCGGGGTGGCCTGTTTGGGCGGCTGGTGGGCGTTGGTGTACCGTGTCCAGGCCGCTTCTTGCGCTGGTGTGAGCTTGAGTGCGGCCTTGAGCTGGCTCTGGCGCTCGGCCATGCGTTTGACCATCTGTTCGTGGCGCGGGCCATCGCCTTTGCCATGCATCTGGGCCATGGCGGGCGCACCGGTCAGCAAGGCCAGGGCGGTGGCTGCAGCCAGCAGGGATTTGGAATGGAACTTCATCTTCAGACTCCTTCGGTGTGGGGATGGCTGCAGTCTGAGGTGCCCATGTAAGGGCTTGTTGGCGCCGAACATCACTTTGTGTAAAGACGTGTCAGGGTTCAGCGAAGGCCGGCCAGGGCGTCGAGGATGGGGCAGTCCGGCCGCTCGTCGCCGTGGCAGCAGGTGGTCAGGTGCAAAAGGCTGCGCTCCATCGCCTGCAACTGCGCGATGCGCTCCTGCAGCGCCAGCCGGTGGCGCTCGGCCACCTGCTTGACCTTGGCACTCGAGCGCCGGCGGTCCAGCCACAGGCCCACCAGCTCGCCGATGTCGGCCATGGAAAAACCCAGGTCGCGTGCCCGTGTGATGAACTGCAGCGTGTGTCCATCGTTGCGGGCGTAGAGGCGGTAGCCGCTGTCGGTGCGGGCCACCTCGCCCAGCAGGCCCAGGCCCTCGTAATGGCGCAACATCTTGGGCGAAATGCCCGACAGGCGGGCCGCCTCACCGATGTTGACCGGCCACACCGTGGGCACCAACGTCGCTCGCCGTGTCATGGTGCGACGGCGTAGCCTTCTTCGGCAATCGACTCGGCGATCTTTTCACGAGGCAACTCGCTGTCCACTTCCACCAGGTTCTGGCCGCGGTCGATCACGATCTGCGCCTGCGGGTCCAGTGTCAGCACGGCCTGCTTGACGCTTTTTTCGCAGTGGCCGCAGGTCATGCCGGTGACGGTGAAGGTCTGTTTCATACAAATGCTCCGTGGATGAACAAAAAGGGAAGCGTCAGTGTGAAGCTTGACACCGGGGCAAGGTCAAGCCCATTGTGGTCAAGGCCATCACCGCCGACTTTGACCCGGATCAAAAACCGCAAAAAAAGGCTTGACCCTGACACCGTGGAAAGCTTCACACTGCGGGCATGAACACCATCACTTCTCCCGAGAATGTGGCTCCCGACACCGATTGGTGCGAGCTCGACCTGGGCATTGGCGGCATGACCTGTGCCTCCTGTGTGTCCCGGGTCGAACGCGCGCTGAAGAAGTTGCCGGGCGTGGACAGCGCCACCGTCAACCTGGCCACCGAAACCGCCCGCGTGCGCTGGGCCGCGGTGGCCGAAACATCGGCCACCGACCAGCCCGCCATGGCGGCCCGCATCCAG
>JAUYSB010000246.1 GCA_030696525.1 Hydrogenophaga sp.
CAGATGCTGACCGACCCCGAGGAAGCCGCGCAGTTCGTCAAGGCCACACAACTCGATGCGCTGGCGATCGCCATTGGCACCAGCCACGGCGCCTACAAGTTCAGCCGCCCGCCCACCGGCGACATCCTGGCGATTTCGCGCGTGAAGGAAATCCACCAGCGCATCCCCAACACCCACCTGGTGATGCACGGTTCGTCGTCGGTGCCGCAAGAGCTGCTGGCCATCATCAACCAGTACGGCGGCAAGATGAAGGAAACCTACGGCGTGCCCATCGCCGAGATCCAGGAAGCCATCAAACACGGCGTGCGCAAGATCAACATCGACACCGACATCCGCCTGGCCATGACCGGCGCGGTGCGCAAGTTCCTGGCCGAGAACCCGGACAAATTCGACGCCCGCGAGTGGCTCAAGCCCGCGCGTGAAGCCGCCAAAGCGGTGTGCAAGCAGCGTTACCTGGAATTCGGCTGCGAAGGCCAAGGTGCCAAGATCAAGGGCCAGGGCCTGCAGGTCATGGCGGCCCAGTACGCGGCCGGCACGCTGGCCCAGGTGGTGAACTGAACGTTCTGCCTTGCCCCGTTTGTAAAGGCCCGCACACGCGGGCCTTTGTGTCTGTGGGTGTTCGCAGCTACCGGCGCTGCGACACCTGTGAAGCCACGTTCCTCGATCCGGCCCACTGCCTGAACACCGAACAGGAGCGCGCCGAATACGAACAGCACCAGAACCTGCCCGGCGATGCCGGCTACGTCGGCTTTCTGAAGCGCGTGGCCGACCCGCTGCTGGACCGCCTGACACCCGGCTGCCACGGCTTGGACTACGGCTGTGGCCCGGGCCCGGTGCTGGCGCAATTGCTGCGCGACGCCGGTCACACCGTGGCGCTCTACGACCCGTTTTTTCAACCCGACGCGGCGCCGCTGCAAGCCACCTACGACTTCATCACCTGCACCGAAGTGATTGAGCACTTTCACGCACCGGCGCTTGAATTCAGGCGGCTGGATGCGCTGCTCAAGCCCGGCGGCTGGCTGGCGCTGACGACCTGCTTCCAGACCGACGACGCCCGTTTTGCCCAATGGCACTACCGCCGCGACCCGACCCACGTGGTGTTCTACCGCGAGGCCACGCTGACCCACATCGCGCGGCAACATGGCTGGCAAATGACCGTGCCGAAGCGCAATGTGGCCCTGATGCACAAACCTGCAGTTGGGGCATAATCTTCGATACACATGCAGTGTGTATAGACTGAATTTCGACATGAACACCCGCACCAACATCGTTTTGGACGATGCGCTCGTGGCGCAAGCCATGGTGCGCGCCGGCGTCAAGACCAAAAAGGCCGCCATCGAGGCGGCGCTGAAGGCCTATGTGCGCCAGCCCGACTACTCGGGCCTGTTGGCCTTGCGTGGCGCCGGCGCCCTGGCCGACAACTACGACCCCGACGAGGCCTACCACATCCACCCGGTGGAGCCCTTGCTGGCCAACGAACCGCCGCCCGGCAAAAAAACATGATGGTCGATACCTCGGCCTGGATCGAGTACCTGCGGGCCACCGGCTCCAGCACCGACCAGCGCGTGACGCGCGCCCTGCGCGCCGGCGAGCCCATCGTCGTGCCGGCGGTGGTGCTGCAAGAGGTGTTGCAAGGCGCACGCTCGCCCACCCACTTCATCCAGCTGCAACGTGAACTGGAGCAACTGCCGGTGTTCGAACCCGACAACCTGACCGACCTGCACCGCCACGCGGCGCAACTGTATGCGCGCTGCCGCTGGCAAGGCCTCACGCCGCGCAGCCCCAACGACTGTGTGATCGCCGCCTGCGCCCTAGAAGCCGACCTGCCCCTGCTTGCCCGCGATGCCGACTTCGACGCCATCGCCTCGATTGAACCTCAACTGAAACTGCTGTCATGACCGCCCCCTCTGCTGCTGCCAACGCCGTCCACACCTCCGACATCACCTCGCTGCCGCTGCTGGCCCGCGGCAAGGTGCGCGACAACTACGCCGTGGGCGACGACCGCATCCTGATGGTCGCGTCCGACCGCATCAGCGCCTTCGACGTCATCATGGGCGAGCCCATCCCGGGCAAGGGCGCGCTGCTCACGCAGATGGCGCTGTTCTGGTTCGACAAACTCGGCCACATTTGCCCCAACCACCTGACTGGCGACGCGCCCGAAAGTGTGGTGACGCCCGCTGAAGTGGCGCAAGTCACCGGCCGCTCCATGCTGGTCAAGCGCTTGAAGCCCATCCCGGTGGAAGCCGTGGTGCGCGGCTACCTGGCCGGCAGCGGCTGGAAGGAATACCAGGAGAACCGCCACGTCTGCGGCGTGCCGCTGCCGGAGGGCCTGACCAACGCGGCCAAGCTGCCCGAGCCCATCTACACCCCGGCCGCCAAGGCCGAGGTGGGCGAACACGACGAGAACATCACGTTTGAAAAAACGGTGGAGATGATTGGCCTCGATCTGGCCACCCGCATCCGCGACATCAGCATCACCATCTACAAGACCGCCGCCGACATCGCCGCCAAAAAAGGCATCATCATCGCGGACACCAAGTTCGAGTTCGGGCTCGACAAGGACGGCACCCTGGTGCTGATGGACGAGGTGCTGACACCCGACTCCTCGCGCTACTGGCCGGCCGAAGGCTACGCCCAGGCCCTGGCCGAAGGCAGCAACCCGCCCAGCTACGACAAACAGTTCCTGCGCGACTGGCTGGAACAAGCCACCGTGGACGGCCAACCCTGGAACAAGACCCCGCCCGCGCCCGCGCTGCCGGCTGAGGTGATTGCCCAGACCTTTGCCAAGTACCAGGAAGCGTTGCAGCGGTTGACGGCCTAATCCCGCACAAACGCCAACATCCCCTCGATCAGCAAGCGCAGCCGCAGCAGCTCCTTGGAGCGGTCGTAGCGTGGCAACCAGGCCGCCAGGCGGGACACGCGCTGCAGGCGCGGCAGCAGGTGGCGCAAAAAGCCACGCAGGTCGAGCGCCGGGTCTTCGTCCTCATAGGCCTGCAACACGGCCAGCACGGCGGGCGAACCCAGCGGCAACACCCAGCGCGCCAGCGACATCACCAGCTGCAGCACGTCGTAGATCTGGCAGGCGTGCAGCGGCATGGCGGGAAACAGCCGCTCCTCGAAATCCAGCCGCGCAAACTGCACGCCGTCCCAGGTGACGTTGCGAATCTGAGCACCGCCGTGCCAGTGGCCGCGGGCGTGAAAACGCGCCAGGTCGGCGCTCACGGCGCACATCAGGGCCAGGTGATCCGTGGCCGGCAGGCGCTGCAGGCATTCGTCCACGGTGGGGCCCACATCACCCAGCTGCAGCGTATGGCCGTCAAACGCCAGCACCGGTGGCACCTGCTCGCCGGTCTGGGCCAGTTGTTGCAGACGTTCGTGTTCGAAGGCGAGCAGCTCGCTGCCGCTGGCCTGGCGCACCGCAGCCCAGGGCACCGGCACCCCCAGGAAATGCGCCATGCACCAGGCGGCCACGGCCTTGCCCGTGCTGCGCAGCGGGCGCTCGGCGGTCTTGGTCCAGACCTTGTCGGAGCGGCGGAAAGTGGGGTCGGTCGGGATCAAAGTGGGCGGATTATGCAAGACGCCCTCTATGGCACAAGTCGAGACGCCTTGCCACGGCACGGTCAAGCCTCAAGCGATAGCATCGGTGCATGACTTCCCATTCCCTTTTCGAACCCACCACCGTGGGCGCCTGGCGCCTGAACAACCGCGCCGTGATGGCCCCGCTGACGCGCAACCGCGCGCCCGGCCAGCTGCCCACCGCGCAAATGGCCGAGTACTACGCCCAGCGCGCCCACCCGCAGCACGGCGCTGGCCTGATCATCACCGAGGCCACACCCATTTCGCCCCAGGCCCATGGCTACGCCGACACCCCCGGCATCCACACCGACGCCCAGGTGGCCGCCTGGCGCCAGACCACAGACGCCGTCCACGCGCAAGGCGGGCACATCGTGGTGCAGCTGTGGCATGTGGGCCGCATTTCGCATGTGGACCTGCAACCCGGCGGCCAGCCGCCGGTGGCGCCCTCGGCCATTGCGGCCAACGCCAAAACCTACCTGATCAAACCCGAAGGGGGTGGCTTTTTTGACGTGTCGCCGCCCCGTGCGCTGGAAACCCATGAGCTGCCCGGCATCGTGGACGACTACCGCCAGGCCGCGCGCCGTGCCCGCGAGGCTGGCTTTGACGGCATCGAGATTCACGCCGCCAACGGCTACCTGCTGGACCAGTTTCTGCGCAGCGGCAGCAACCAGCGCACCGACGCCTACGGCGGCAGCATCGAAAACCGCGCCCGCCTGCTGCTGGAGGTGATGCAGGCGGTGTGCGCCGAGATCGGCGGCGACCGGGTGGGCATACGCATTTCGCCGGTCACACCGTCCAACGATGCCAGCGACAGCCATCCGCAACCCTTGTTCGAACACGTGCTGCGCCAGCTGGCCCCGCTGGGCCTGGCCTATGTGCACGTGGTGGAAGGCCAGACCGGCGGCGCACGCGACCACCAGCAAGGTGAGGCGCCCTTCGACTACGCAGCCCTGCGCGCCGCCTACCGCGCTGCCGGTGGCCAGGGCGCCTGGATGGTCAACAACGGCTACAGCGCCGAACTGGCCCAGCAGGCACTGGACAGCGGCGCCGACCTGGTGGCGTTTGGCCGGGGTTTCATCGCCAACCCCGACCTGACCCGCCGCCTGCGCGAGGCGCTGCCGCTCAACGAACTGCAGCGCGCCACGCTCTACGGCGGTGGCACCCAGGGCTACACCGACTACCCGCTGGCGGCCTGATCAGTCCCAGTTCTTGGCGCGCACGGCGGCGGTAACGGCGTCGGCCAGCATCTCGTGCCCGTAGGGCGTGGGGTGGAAGCTGTCGGAGTACAGGTAGGTTCTCCACCAGTTGGCGCCACCGCTGGCGCCGGCCGGCGGGGTGGCGGCCGACAGGTTGCCGGCCGTGCAGGTGAGGAAGTTGTAGGTGGGCAAGCCATCGCCACCGACGCCCACCGCCGGGCAGGCGGTGTCCACGGCGTTGCTCAGCCCGTATTTGGCGGGGTTGGCCGTCTGGTCGTTCTGCGTGGCGTAGAAATCGACGATGGACACCTTGGCGTTGCCGGCAAAACGGCTGGCCAGCTGGGCATTGAAGGCGCCAATCCACTGCCGGATCAAGGCCTGGGCCTGCTGGGCCTGTGCCGCACCGGCCTGCTGGGTGATGGCACCCAGCACCGAGCGGAAGCGCGGTGTGAGCGTGATGTCGGGCAGGTTCAGCACCACCACCTTGCTCGCGCCCTTGTCCAGCGCCGAGGCCTTGATGGCGTCGTGGAACGTGTCGGCCAAGGCTTGCATGTAGGCGCCACCGGCCAGTGCCGGGCCATTGACCTGGCCAAACAGGCCATCGACGGTGGCGGCGGGCAGCAGCGACACCAACAATGCCCGGTAGGTGGCCACACCCGCCTCGGACGTGGCGCCCAGGTAGGCGCCCGCCAGGTCGGCGGCGTCGTTGCCGCCCCCGTCCACCAGCAGCAGATCGGAGCTCTTGTAGCTGCCGTGCACCTGCGCGGCCTGCTGCAACTGCAGGGTGATGGAGCGCGGGTCCTGCGGGTTGGAAACGTTGTTGATGCGCCCGCCGCCCACCGCGTAGTTGGTGCAGCCGGCCTGCGTGGTGACCGCCTGTGTCAGCAGGTTGACGCGGTTGTAGGCGCACAGCGCGTCGGCGTCCGACACGTCGTCGGCCACCAGCTCGGGCCAGATGGGGGTGGAGCCGGCACCCGTTGCGGCGCTGCCCTGCACCGTGAACTTGAGGCCGAAGGTGCCGCTGTCGGCCAGGCTGTCGCCCATGACCTTGACCGAGGTGATGGCGGGGTCGCCGCCACCGCAGGCGGCCAGCAGCAAGGCAGTGGCCAGGGCGGCCAGGTTCAGACGGAAGTTCACGCGGTGTCTCCTTGTGTTTGCGGCGGAAATGCCATAAACAAACATCTTCCGCCGCCACCGCGCCAACCGCGATAGGAGAAACACCCAGAGCCCGCCGCACCTGTCATCTGCGCGACTGAGCCCATGCCAGGCGGCCCAGGCTAACGCCTGGCGGGCCACCAGCGCCCGAAACCCCAGGCCATCAGGGCGTCGAACACACCGGCCAGCACCAGGGCCATGGCCACAAGAGGCACGGTCTCGGGCGCCAGGAAGCTCGGCGCGGTCAGCCAGATGGCCACGCCCGCCACCACCATGAGCACAGCCGCCGCACCCAGCACCGCCTGCACCAGCAGGCGCCCGCGCTGGGCAGCCGCCGCCTGCGGCTCGGCCGGCACACCACCTTCTTCAGGAGGGCGAAAATCAATGGTCATGAACGTCTCCTGGCGGGCAACAAGTCGCCATTTCAGCACAGCCACCATGAACACCAGCACCTCGCTTCTCGACATCACCGATCTGCACTTTGCCCACACACCCGAGGCGGTGGTTTTCATGGGCTGGTCGGCGCGCCTGCCACCGGGCCTGACGGTGGTGTGCGGCGATGAAAGCAGCGGCAAGACCACGCTGCTGCGCCTGCTGGCGGGCGAGCTGACAGGGCGCGGCCGGATCACGCTGGATGGCGCCCCTGTGCGGCCAGAAGACGTGTTTTGGCAAGACCCGCGCGCCGCGCCCGACGACACCGTGGCGAGCGCCTACCTGGCGGCCCAGGCCGCCCGCTGGCCCGCGTGGGATGAAGCAGCGGCGCAGGCGCACATCGACGGCCTGTCGCTGCGCGAGCACATCCACAAGCCCTTCTTCGCGTTGTCCAACGGCGGGCGGCGCAAGGTCTGGCTGACGGCGGCCCTGGCCAGCGGTGCACCGCTGACGCTGATGGACGAAATCTTCGCCGCGCTGGACACGCCCTCCATCCGCTACCTGACGGCGGCCCTGCAGCAGACCGCTGCCCAGGCGCCCGGGCGCTGGCTGCTGGCCGCGCACTGGGATGCGCTGCCCGGCGTGCCGGACGAGCGCCTGCTTCGCTTGGGCCAGGGCGTCAAGCCCGCGCGCTGCGCAAACGCCGGCACAGCGTCTGGATGATGGCACGTGCCACCTCGGCGTCTTCGCTCATCAGCAGGTCCAGGTCCTGGTCGGTCAGCCGCAGCAGCAGGGCGTCCTGCGTGGCGCTGACGCGGGCCGAGCGCGGCTCGGGGTCGAGCGCGGCCATCTCGCCCACCACGTCGCGCTCGCCCATCAGGGCCACCCGCTGGCCGCCCACCACCACCTCCAGCTCGCCGCTGGCGATCACGTACAGGGAGGTGCCCAGTTCACCCTCTTCAAACAGGGTTTCGCCGGCCCGCAGGTGGACTTCGGTGGCCGAGGCGGCCACCCCCACCAGAAAGGCCTCGCGCACCCCGGCAAACAGGGCGACGCTGCGCAGCACCAGCATTTTTTCGATCGTCAGCATGGCGGTTCTTTCCTTCAGGGCGGGGCATCCGGCGGACACCCAGGCCAGGGTGTCCCGCATCAGCGGGTCGTCGGTGGACAAGGGCGGCAAGGCGCCGGGCGTGCCGCTGCGGCAGGCGCCCAGGTAGGCGGCGGCGGCGCGCGCAAACGGTGACAGCAAAGGCGCTGCGGCCAGCGACCACAACACGGCCGCCACAGGGCCCTCGGGCGCTGACGCATCAGGCGATGGCTCGGGCGCCAGGCGCGCCGCCCGTTCGTCCAGGTCCTCGGGCTCCAGCAAATCGAGCAGGCGGCGCTTGATCGGCGGCGGCAGGGTGTTGTCCAACATTTCGATGACGTAGGCGCGCCGCGACGGGTCGCCGCGCTCGTAATGCGCCTGGGCCTCGTGCACGTCAAAGCTGTCGGTCACCAGGCCCAGCCAGTGGAAACAGGCCAACACCGACAGCGCCACGTCCTCTTCCAGCACGCGGCGCAGCTGGGCGAGTTCGCGGTCGGGGGCTGCGGCCAGCCGGCGCCGGGCGGCGAGTGCGGCGGCGGCGTGGTCCACCTCCTCCAGCACACGGCCACGCAAGTGCGCTGCCTGCGCCGGGTCCACGCGGTGGCGGCGCTGCCACAAGGCGCGCAGGGCGCGCTGGCGCACCGCTCGCGACGGGTCATCGAGCTGCGCCACCAGGCGCTCGTCACCTCCCGCCAGGCCCAGGCGGCGGTGGGTGTCCACCAACGCCAGCCGCGCGGCCTCGGGCAGATCGAGGCGCTGGCGCAAGGCGTCCAGCGCAGGCAAGGCCGCCGCCCCAACACGCGCGAGCGCCGCCACCGCAGCGCGCTGCTGGCTCGGGCGCAGCAAGGCCTCGGCCATGGCGGGCCAGAGTTTGGGCGCGGCCACCCCACCCGCCGCCTGCAGCGCTGCGGCCGCCACGCTGGGTTCGGCATCGGCCATGAGCACGAGCAGGGGGCGGTAGAACTGGGCCGAGCCGACCTGCTCCATCACCTGCGCCGCGCGGCGCCGCCGTGCCGCATCAGCGGCGCGCTGATCGGCCAGCAGGTGCGGACCGGCCAGCAACACGCCCTCCACACCGCCGTGGCGGATCAAGCCGATGCGCGCGCCCAGCGCCAGGGCTTCGTCCGGGTGGTCCAGCCAGGCGGCCACCTCCGGCAAGGTCTCGTCGCCCAGCGCGGCCAGGGCGCGCACCAGGGCACTGCGCACCCGGGCATCGGGTTCGCCCGACAACACCCCGCGCAACAGCGTTGGCAACACCGGCGTGCGGCCGTCCTCGATGCGGCGCGCCAGCTCCAGCCGCACTTCGGGCGCGTTGTGGCGCAGCAGGCTGGCCACCTCGTCGGCGCCAAGGGCTTCGTCGATGCCGTCAAGAAGCGACAGGCTGTAGATCACCTCGCCCGCGCGCGGGCTGCGCAGGCCCTGGCGCAGCAGCTGGCGCGACTGCGGATCGTCCAGCGAGAGCCGCTCGGCCGACACCCGCCGCCCTGCCAGCGCGGTGCGCAAGCTGCTCAGGTAGCCGCGGTACTGCACCGCCACCAGCCCGGTCCAGACGCAGGCCACGCACAGGATGACGGCGGTGATGCCCACCGCGCCAAAACCCAGGCCCTGGATCAGGACAAACAGCAACACCCCTGCCAGCCCGCCCGACAGGGGTTCGACCATGCCTTCCAGCCCCGCCTGCACGCGCAGGCGCTGGCGCGCCGGCAAGGGCTGGAACAGCGTGACGAAGGTGGTCTTGTCCAGCGTGTAGCGGAATGACTGGTCGATGACCTTGTTGCCCACCACCAGCCAGAACAGCAGGTCGGCGGGCCCGCCCAGCCCGCCCAGCAGCACCGTGGCCAGCGAGCCCAGCAGCAGCAGCACCGGCAGCACCAGCAGGCCGCCGCGCACGCCAAAACGCCGCAGCAGCCAGGGTGCCAGCAAGACGCTGCAGACCAGGCTGACCGCACCCATCACCGCCGAGTACAGGCCCAGGAACGAGGCCATGGCGTGTTCATCGGGAAAACGTTTGTCGGCCTCCACGTAAAACGCGTTGTCAACAAAGAAATAGGCCATCTGACCGATCAGCACCAGCACCACCAGGGTGCGCACGTAGGGGTCTTGCCACCAGGGGCGGGGCGATGGCGCGGCCTCGGCATCGGACGCGGCGTCGGCCGAAGGCGCCAGCGGCGCGTGGTGGCGCAGGATGTGTTGCACCAGGACGATGCCGACCACCGCGCCTGCGGCCGACAGCAGGAACAGATCGGCCGGCGCCAGCCAACGCAGCAGCAGCGGCGTGCTGAGCCCACACACGATGATGGCCACCGGTTCGCCGGCGCTCACAAAACCGAACAGGCGCTTGCCCTGGCGCAGCGTCATCAGCTGGTTGGCCAGGCCCCACAACAGCAGCGAGGAAAGCACGAACTCGATCTCGAAATAGACGATGCTGGCACCCGCCACCAGCGGTATGCCGGCGGCCACGCCCTGGTGAAACAGCAGCAGCGCCACGACCTGCGACGCCAGCGTGGCCACCATGAGCCGTCCCAGCGACAGGCGGCGCTCGGCCAACAGGTAGAGGTAGCCCGCCAGCGGCACACACAGGGCTTCGGCCAGGTAAGCCCACGGCAAGGCAGCGGCGCCGTAGGTCTCAATGAAGAGGGCGTGCGCAGCGGTCTGTGTGTAGACCCTGGGCACGCCCGAAATGAAAAACGAAAACAGGAACAGCAGCAGCGTCAGCCTCAGCTCGTCGCTGAGGCTGGCCAGGCCACGCCGCGCCACCGGCGCGGCGTCGGCGTGCGCGTCGCTCATGCGCTCAGCACATCGGCCATGGCAGCGTCGAGCACGCCCAGGGCTTCGGCAAACAGGCTGTCTTCGATGGTGAGCGGGAACAGGAAGCGGATCACGTTGCCGTAGACGCCGCAGGTCAGCAACAACAGGCCGCGCTTGAGTGCAGCCGCCTGGACCTTCTTGGTCAGGTCGGCGTCGGGTGCGCCGGTGGCCGCATCGATGAACTCGCAGGCCACCATGGCGCCCAGGCCACGCACGTCGCCCAGCTGCTTGTACTTCGGTTTGGCGGCCGTCAGATGGGCCACCAGCTGGCTGCCCAGTTTCTGGGCGCGCTCGGGCAGTTTTTCTTCCGCCATCACGTCCAGCACAGCGTGGGCTGCGGCCACCGCCAGCGGGTTGCCGGCGTAGGTGCCACCCAGGCCGCCGGGCGCGGGCGCGTCCATCACCTCGGCGCGGCCCACCACGGCCGACAGCGTGGTGCCACCGGCCATGCTCTTGGCCATGGTCATGAGGTCGGGCGAGACACCAAAGTGCTCCATCGCAAACATCTTGCCGGTGCGCGCAAAACCGGTCTGCACCTCGTCGGCGATCATCAAAATGCCGTGCTGGTCACACAGCGCGCGCAGCCACTTCACGGCTTCATGCTGGATGACGTTGAAGCCGCCTTCGCCCTGCACCGGCTCGAACACGATGGCCGCCACGCGGCTGGGTTCGATGTCGCACTTGAAGAGCTGCTCCATCGCGTGTTTCGTCTCGTCGAGCGAAGCGCAATGGCAAGGGAAGGGCACGTGGTAGATCTCGGGCGGGAAGGGCCCGAAGCCGGCCTTGTAGGGCTGGATCTTGCCGGTCAGTGCGACCGAGAACAGGCTGCGGCCGTGGAAGGCACCGCCGAAGGCGATGACGCCGCTGCGCTTGGTGGCGGCACGCGCGATCTTGATGGCGTTCTCGATCGCCTCGGCGCCGGTGGAGAAGAAGGCCGTCTTCTTGGGGCCCGCGATCGGCGCGATGGCGTTGATGCGTTCGGCCAGCGACACGTACTCGGCATACGGCACGACCTGGTAGCAGCTGTGCGTGAAGCGCTGCAGCTGCGCCGCGATGGCGGCCTGCACCTTGGGGTGCACGTGGCCGGTGTTGAGCACCGCGATGCCACCGGCGAAGTCGATGAAGCGGCGGCCTTCGATGTCCCAGAACTCGGCGTTCTTGGCCTTGTCGATGAAGAAGTCGCCCATGACGGCCACACCACGCGGTGTGGCGGCTTGGCGGCGCGCGTGCCATTCGGCGTTGGTGTGGCCGGTTTTGAGGTCGGTGAGGGTGTTCATGGTGTCTCCAGAAAAATGGTCAGACCGGACTGTCGATCCGGATCCAGGTGGTTTTGGTTTCGGTGTACTTGTCGAAGGCGTGCAGCGACTTGTCGCGGCCAACGCCGCTCTGCTTGAAGCCGCCAAAAGGCACGGTGATGTCGTCTTCGTCGTACTGGTTCACGTGAACGGTGCCGGCACGCAGTGCGCGGGCAACGCCGTGCGCCTTGTTGATGTCGCGCGTCCACACCGCCGCCTGCAAGCCGTACACGCTGCTGTTGGCCTGCCGCACCACGTCGGCGGCGTCGTTGAAGCTGAGCACCGACAGCACCGGGCCGAAAATTTCTTCGCGCGCAATCGTCATGTCGTTTTTCACGCCGGCAAAGATGGTCGGTTGCACATAACAGCCACCCGACTCGGTCAGGGCCTGCGCGCCGCCGGCCAGCAGCTGGGCGCCTTCGCTTTTGCCGCTTTCGATGTAGCGCAACACGGTGTTGAGCTGGGTCTGATCGACCACCGCGCCCATCACGGTGTTTTTGTCCAGCGGGTTGGCGGGCTGGTAGTTGGGCACCAGGGCCAGGGCCTTTTCCAGAAAGCGGTCGCGGATGCTGTCTTCCACGAACAGGCGCGAGGGCGCGTTGCAGCTTTCACCCTGGTTGAAGAAGATGCTGCCGACGGCGGCTTCCACCGCGCGGTCGAGGTTGGGGCAGTCGGCGAACACGATGTTGGGCGACTTGCCGCCGAGTTCGGTCCAGGCGCGCTTGAGGTTGCTCTGGCCGGCCATCACGTGGATTTGTTTGCCCACGCGGGTGCTGCCGGTGAAGGCGATGCAGTCCACGTCCATGTGCAGGGCCAGCGGGCTGCCGGCTTCGGGGCCGAAGCCGGGCACGACGTTGAACACCCCCGGCGGGATGCCGGCTTCCAGCGCCAGCTCGGCCAGGCGCAGTGCGGTCAGCGGCGATTTTTCGCTCGGTTTGAGCACCACCGAGTTGCCGGCGGCCAGGGCCGGCGCGATCTTCCACGCGGCCATGATCATGGGGTAGTTCCAGGGCACGATGACACCCACCACCCCCACCGGCTGGCGCGTGATCAGGGCCAGGGCGGTGTCGGCGGTGGGCGCGATTACGTCGTAGACCTTGTCCACCGCCTCGCCGTACCAGCGCAGGCAGTTGGCTGCGCTGTTGACGTCCACGCCCTTGGCGTACTTGATGGGCTTGCCCATGTCCAGGGTTTCGGTCAGCGCGAGTTCGTCGGCATGCGCCAACAACTGGTCGGCAAATTTGATCATCACACGCTTGCGCTGCGCCGGTGCCATACCGGCCCAGCGGCGGTCTTCAAACGCGGAGCGGGCAGCGGCCACGGCGGCGTCGATGTCGGCCTCGGCGCAACGCGCCACTTGTGTGAGCAGGCGGCCATCCACCGGTGAGATGTTGTCGAACACGGCGCCGCTGCGCGCGGCCACGCGCTGGCCGTTGATGAGGGCGCGGCCATCGAAGGTGATGGTGCTGTCGGTGAGCTGGGAGGTCATCGGAGAAGTCTCAGTGATAGGTGTGTCGGGGGTCAAGCCAGGGCGACAAGTGGACGCTTGGTGGCGGCGTCAAATGGCACCATGCACCCCCTGAAAAACCAACGGGGCGACCAAGGCCGCCCCGTTGTGTCAGGCAAACGCCCGGTCGTCGTCAGAACTGGAACACGATGGCGCCGCCGACCAGCACGTTGCTCTTCTTGTACAGGCCGGTCTTGCTGTCGAGGAAGACGTTGCCGTTGGCGCGGTCGTAGCGCACCTCGAACTTCAGCGAGGTGTTGTCGTTGAGCAGGTAGTTCAGGCCGGTGGACAGGGCGTAGCGGTTCACGCCGCGGCTGGGATCAACGGCCATGCCGGTGCTGTTGTCGATGCTGGGGCCAAAGCCGCTGATGCCATCGATGTAGGTGCCGGTGCCGTTGTCTTCCAGCGAGGCGCCGTAGACGCCGCCGCCGTTCTTGCGGTTGTTCAGGTAGTCCAGACGCACCAGGGCCTGCAGGCGCGGCGTGAGCTTGTAGCCGGCCAGACCCGACAGACCCCACCACTTGGCGTCGCCGTTGGAGGCGCCGTTCTTGTAGCGGCCGTAGCTGACCTGGCCCCGGTAGGACCAGTCGCCCCGGTCGTGCCAGGCATCGAACTCCAGCATGTCGAAGCGGTTGTTGCCGTACTCGCGGCCGTCCTTGCCGTGCACACCCGAGAAGCCGATGCCGGAGAACTCGCTGATCTCCATGTCGGCGCGGTAGGCAAAGCCCGGCGACTTGCCGCGCGCGCCGTCCACGTTGCCGACCATCCACTTGGCTTCCCAGTCGCCGATCACGTAGGACATGCCGGCGCCGGTGTAGTTGCTCGCGGCCGAGAAGTCGAACAGCAGGTTGTGGGTGACCAGCGGGTTCTCGTGCGCAAAGGTGGCTTCGTAGCCGCTGAAGTCGGGAATCAGGCCCCCGTACAGACGGGTGGTGCCGGCCTGGTTCAGGGGCACCGACACCGAAGCCTCGTGCACCAGGCCACCCGAGCTCTTGGGGGTGAGGCGCAGCTTCCACTGCGTGCCTTCTTCGGTTTCCTTGCCGAACTCGATCATGGCCTGACCGAAGGCGGAGTCGAAGAAGTTGAAGCGATCGTTGTCGCGCATCAGCACGAAGTCGGACTCGTTGGCGCGCTGGGTGTGGATGAAGGTGGGGTCGACCACCGCCTTCACGCTCAAGCCCTTCATGCCGCTGAGCACGGCGTTGTCGTCGGCCACATCCATCTGCTGCTGGATGCGCGTGACGGCCTGCGAATCGCTGGCCGCGCTTTGCTGCACCTTTTCGACCTGCGTCTGCAAGGCCTTGAGCTGGGCCTGCAGGGCCTGGATCTGTTGCAGCAGTTCGGCGTTGCTTTGTGCGTGCGCGCCCAGCCAAGGCATGGCGGCGGCCATGGCGATCAGCAAGGTCTTCTTGTTCATTCTCATGGGCTTCTCCTAGGGTTTTGACATCAGCGAAATCAGGTCTTCATGGCCGCGGCCATTTCACGCGCGCGCTTGCGCTCCATGCGCGCCATCCACAGACTGGCGGCCACCACGCCGATGCTGACCACCAGCACGGTGAGGGTGGCCACCGCGTTCACGGTGGGGTTGAGGCCGAGGCGCGCGCGGCTGAAGATGGCAATGGGCAGGGTGGTGGAGCCGGGGCCGGACAGGAAGGCCGAAAGCACCACGTCGTCGAGCGAGAGCGTGAAGGCCAGCAGCCAGGCCGAGGCCAGGGCCTGCGAGATCAGGGGCAGCGTGACCAGGAAAAACACCTGCCAGGGCTTGGCGCCGAGGTCGAGCGCGGCCTCTTCAAGCTGCGGGTTCATCTCGCGCAGGCGCGAGGTGATGACCACCGTGGCGTAGGCCATGCCCAGCAGGGTGTGGCCGATCCAGATGGTGAAGGTGCCACGGTCGGGCCAGCCGACGCCGAGGAGGTCTTCGGTCAGGCGCTGCAAGGACACGAGCGTGAGCAGCAACGACAGGCCGATGATGACCTCGGGCATGACCAGCGGTGAATTGACCATGCCCGAGAAAAAAGTGCGGCCCGTGAAGCGCGGGAACTTGGTCAGCGCGACCGCCGCAAAGGTGCCCAGCAGCACCGAAGCGGTGGCCGTCATCAGCGCGATCTTGAGCGACAGCACAAAACCTTCGATGATGACGGTGTCGCGCATCAGCTCGCCGTACCACTTGAAGGAAAAACCGGCCCAGGTGGTCACCAGCGGGCTGGCGTTGAAGCTCAGCACGATGAGGGTGACGATGGGCAGGTACAGAAAGGCGAAGCCGCCGATCAGCCAGGCCTTGGAGGTGCGTTCGCCAGCGGGGTTTCTCATCAGCGGCCCCCGGCGGCCTGCTCGGCCTGATATTTGTTGAACAGCGCCAGCGGCACGATGATGAGCAGCACCATGACCACGGCCACACTGGCGGCCATGGGCCAGTCGTTGTTGGCGAAGAACTCGTCCCACAACACGCGGCCGATCATGAGCGTCTGCGGGCCGCCCAGCAGCTCGGGGATCACGAACTCGCCCACACAGGGGATGAAGACCAGCAAGGCGCCGGCCACGATACCGCCCTTGGACAGCGGCACCGTGATGCGCCAGAAGGCCTGCCAGGGTGTGGCGCCCAGGTCGCGCGCGGCTTCCAGCAGGCGGATATCGAGCTTGACGAGGTTGGCGTACAGCGGCAGCACCATGAAAGGCAGGTAGGTGTAGACCATGCCCAGCGTGAGCGAGAAAGGCGTGTTCATCATCTTGATCGGCTCGTCGATCAGGCCGATGGCCAGCGCGATGTTGTTGAACACGCCGCTGTCGGCCAGCAGCATCTTCCAGGCGTAGACACGCAGCAGGAACGAGGTCCAGAACGGCAGCATCACCAGCATCAGCAGACCCGGACGAATCTCGGGCGCGCTGCGCGCCAGAAAGTAGGCAAACGGGTAGCCGATGGCCAGACAGATGGCGGTGGTCAGCGCGGCGTATTTGATCGAGGACAGGTAGGCCTCGATGTAGAGCGAGTCCTCGAACAGGATGTAGAGGTAGTTGCTGAAACGGACCTTGAGCTGCAGCACGCCCTCGCTCCAGGTCAGCAGGTCGACAAAGCGCACGCCGTCGCTTTCCGACACGCTGATCTTGAACACCACCAAAAAAGGCAGCGCAAAGACCGCGAGCAGGAACAGCATGGGCACGCCGATGACAAACTTGCGGCCCAGGCGGGCCACCAGCGCATCGAGCCACTTGGTGCTGGGAAGGGTGCGGGTATCGGCACTCATGGCGTCACTGGGTCAAGACGACCACGTCGCTGCCCCACCACCAGACGTGCACCGCATCGCCCTGGGCCAGCCGCACCTCGTCGTGGCGGGCGTCGTTGGCCTTGGTGATCTTGACCACCATGCCCGAATCCAGGGCCACGTGGTAGGTGGTGGAACTGCCCAGGTAGGCAAGGCCGCGGATGGTGCCGCGCGCGCAGTTGAAGCCCAACTCGGCGGCGTTGTCGTAGTCGGCGACGGTCGGCGCCTCGACCTGGATGCCGATTTTTTCAGGCCGCACGGCAACAAAGGCGTCCATGCCCAGCGTGCCGGTGATGCCGTGGCTCACGTAATGGCGGCACTCGGGCGAGTCGATCACCACGTGGTCGGGCTCGTCCACCGTGAGCTTGCCCTTGAACAGGTTGACGCTGCCGATGAAGTCGGCCACGAACTTGCAGTTGGGCGTTTCGTAGATGTCGCCGGGGCGGCCCACCTGCAGGATTTGCCCCTGGCTCATGACGCCGATGCGCGAGGCCATGGTCATGGCCTCTTCCTGGTCGTGGGTCACCATCACGCAGGTCACGCCGACCTGGTGGATGATGTCCACGAGTTCGAGCTGGGTGCGTTCGCGCAGCTTCTTGTCCAATGCGCCCAGCGGCTCGTCGAGCAGCAGCAGCTGCGGCTTCTTGGCCAGGCTGCGCGCCAGCGCCACGCGCTGCTGCTGCCCGCCCGAGAGCTGGTGTGGCTTGCGCTTGGCATAGGGCGTGAGCTGCACCAGGGCCAGCATCTTGTCCACCTGGGCGGCGATCTCGTCCTTGGGCAGGCCGTCGCGGCGCAGACCGAAGGCCACGTTGTCCCACACCGTCATGTGCGGGAACAGCGCGTAGCTCTGGAACATCATGTTCACCGGCCGCTCGTTGGGCGGCAGGCGCACCAGATCTTGACCTTGCAGCAGGATCTGACCCGAGGTCGGCGTCTCGAAGCCCGCCAACATGCGCAGCAGCGTGGACTTGCCGCAGCCCGAAGAACCCAGCAGGGCAAAAATTTCGCCTTTGGCAATGTCCAGCGACACGCCGTCCACCGCCACCGCGTCGCCGAACTGCTTGACCACCTGCTGGATGCGCAGAAAAGGCTGCCCGGTCGTCGCTGTTCCCCCTGCGCCGGGCTTGTGGTTTCCGTTGGTAGCCAAGATGGGATTTCCTCTGATGGGATTTGTCGGTGAAGCGGTCAGGACAACACCACCCCCGCGCGGGGGTGGCTTGGTCAGCGGCCCGTCTTGAACTGCGTGAAGATGCGGGTCTGCAGGCGACGGATGTCGTTGCCCAGGGCCTTGGGCGCCACCATGGTCTTCATCTGCTCGGAGTTGGGGAACACGGCCGGGTTGTTGGCCACTTCGGGCACCACAAACTTGCGCGCTTCCTTGTTGGGGTTGGCGTAGAAGACCTGGTTGGTCAGCGAGGCATGCACCTCGGGGCGCATGATGAAGTTGATGAAGGCGTGGGCATTGGCCACGTTGGCGGCATCGGCGGGGATGGCCATGGAGTCGAAGAAGATCAGGCCGCCGTTCTTGGGCACCAGGGCTTCGATTTTCTGACCCGACTTGGTGTCGATGGCGCGCTGGCGGGCAATCGAAATGTCACCCGACCAACCCACGGCCAGGCAGATGGAGCCGTTGACCATGTCGTTGATGTAACCCGAGGAGCTGAACAGCGTCACGTGCGGGCGCACCGACTTGAGCACGGCGGCGGCGGCGGTGTAGTCGGCCTGGTTGGAGCTGTAGGCGTCCTTGCCCATGTAGTGCAGCACGGCGGGCAGGATTTCAGAACCGGCGTCCAGCATGCTCACGCCACACGACTTCAGCTTGCTCACATATTTGGGGTTGAAGGCCAGTTCCCAGACGTTGTCGGGCATGGGTTCGCTGCCCAGCGCGGCCTTGACCTTGTCGGTGTTGATGCCCACCGTGGTGTAGCCCCACAGCCAGTTCACCATGTGGTCGTTGTTCGGGTCCACCTTGGCCAGCTGGGCCTGGATGTCCGGGTCCATGTTCTTGAGGTTGGGCAGCTTGGACTTGTCCAGTTTCTGAAACAGGCCACCGGCGATCTGCAGCGCGGCCCAGTTGGACGAGGGCACCACGATGTCGTAGCCCGTCTTGCCGGCCACCAGCTTGGCGTGCAGGATTTCGTTGCTGTCGAAGTTGTCGTAGCGGACCTTGATGCCGGTTTCCTTCTCGAAATTCTTCAGCACGTCGGGGCCGATGTAGTCGGACCAGTTGTAGACGTTGAGCACCTTGGAATCCTGGGCCATGGCCGCACCGGCCAGACCCACAGCCAACAGACCCGCGGTCACAGCTTTGACCACACCCCACGATTCGAACGATTTGCGCATATTGATGCTCCTGCTGGTTGAAGAAACCCGCCGCGAAGGGCCGACATGGCCGCTCACTTGAGGAAATGATAAGAAAACGGCCATGCTAAATGAGTTTGTGCCACTCAAAATCAGAGCAACTCCTATGCCAGCCATCCTTTGGCGCGGACTTCTTCCAACGTCGCGTCCAGGCAACGCTTGATCAGATCGATCATTTCGTCGATCTGGGCGCGGGTCATGACCAGAGGCGGGGCGATGATCATGCGGTCGCCCACGGCGCGCATGATCAGGCCGTTGGCGAAACAGTGTTTGCGGCAGACCATGCCCACCGCCAGGTTGGGGTCGAAGGTGGTTTTGCTGGCCTTGTCCTTGACCAGCACCAGGCCGGCCACAAAACCGCAGGTTTCGGCCACACCCACCAGCGGGTGGTCGGCCAGTTCGGCAAAACGCTGGGCCAGGTAGGGGCCGATGTCGTCCTTCACGCGGCCGACCAGGTTCTCGCGTTCCATCAGCTCGATGTTGGCCAGCGCCACGGCGCAGGCCACCGGGTGGCCGCTGTAGGTGTAGCCGTGGTTGAACTCG
>JAUYSB010000289.1 GCA_030696525.1 Hydrogenophaga sp.
TGAAGCGCTGCACCCTGGACTGGACACTGGTAACCAGTGATGCAGTCAGTTTTGAAATTTCACGCATTCCTGACAGGACCCGGATGAAAAAAGCGCAGAATCTCACTGATCTGGCAAAGGAGCATGTAACTATTACAAAAACCGTTTCACGGCGATATCATGAGTTTGTAGAGCTGGGTATTGATTCTGCAGATGCCCTGCATCTCGCATGTGCGGAATCTGCCAGAGCCACCCTGCTCACAACCGATGATTCGATCATCAAAATTATTAAGAAGCACCGTAATCAGATAACTATTGAAGTTAAAAATCCCGTTGAATGGCTCATGGAGGTGAACGAACATGGAAGCAAAGACACTCAATGAAATCCACAAACAGGGTATTGATGCACTTGTAAAGGTGCTTGGACCTGTAGATGCAGTCCGGTTCCTTCAGATATATGACCCGGGAAGCGGCGATTATACCAAAGAACGAAAACAGTGGCTGGAACAGGATCCTGACAAATATCTTGCGGCAGTTATCGCTCACGGCAAGAAAAAAACCCAGGCTTAACTCATTTTTTTATTTTTTTCCGGGGATACCCAGGCAAAATCCCCACATCCATCTTCACTGAGTTACGGACTTACCCCGCATTCCGGAATTTCATAACAATGGCATCTCCTCAGTAACCGCCCGGCCGCCACACTGGTTTGTAGATGAATACATTGGTAAAAAAGAGGAAATCAATTTCATATTCAACACCAAATGTAGTGAAAAGGTACCGCCCAATGACAACGATGATAAAAAATCACACGCCGGTTCAGGTTCCTCCGGGCAGCGGAAAAAAAGGCCGGGCTGCAAAGAAGAAACCTGTCGCAAAGGGGTTTTTCGGCCTGCTGCCTGACTGGAAGATCGATACCCAGTCACACAAAGATGAGCTGCGCGATTAACATCATGTCCTCTTATTTTGCTGACTTGTATGTCCTTATTAAAGATGCTGAAAGGAAATGAGAATTATCGGTCGTTTCAATCCGAACAGCTCGTAACAACTTAAATTCAATATTTGTGAAGTTAGATTTGCCGTGTGCAGGAATTATCCAACGAAAGCATCCCCGGTCCTTAAAACGGTAAGAAAAATGGTCACCCTCCAGGCAACCCGTGACGAAGACTATTGTTCCGGTGCTGCAAGGAGAAAGGAGGCATCAGGTCAGGGAAAGAAACTTATCGACAATCGAAAAGTGTCGGGTATTCTGTCGCGAACCGGCTGGACATACCATTCCTGACCGGCGACCGCGAATTTGCTGATATGGATAATGTGCAATTCGTGAGGTAGCTTTGATTTTTAGTTCGGAATCTGGTTTTCGCTTCAGCATGCATTGTTTAATATAAAAACATGGGATAACTCCCATTCGCTTAAGAGCAGAAAACCTTTTTTTTTGGTAACATCCCCCCACCAAATTCCCTACGGAACCTGCCTCAACAAAACGCAAGATCGAAAAAAAGGCTCATCTCGTTAAAAAGCATGGCCCCCCCCACGATTTCTGTAACCCGATGATTTATCCTGCAAAAAATAATTTCTACAATTATTTCCCCACACTTTCACCCCGTCAACCGGGTTCCTTATCCTCATGAGTATTGAAACACTGGATAAGGAATGTGATTAATCCATGAAACCCAGAACCGCAATAGCAAAATCTCCCGGAGAACCCCTTCTCCCGCTCGTTAAAGAGATCCGGGGGTTGGTGCAAAGCGCTCGCAGGACCGCCAGCCAGAACATCAACACCCTGCAGGTCGTCACCAACTTCGAGATTGGCCGGCGGATCGTGGAGTATGAGCAGCGGGGAAGCAGACGGGCGGGATATGGAGAACGGATACTAAAAGAACTCTCATGCCGACTGACTAAAGAAATCGGGCGCGGTTTCTCAACAACAAATCTCAAGTACATGCGCCTGTTTTATGTCGAATACTATGAAACAGTACAGCAAATTCCGCAAACACTGTCTGCGCAATTGCCAGCCAAAACACCGATGGAGACTCCAATAAGTCAGACAGTGTCTGACCAATTCAAACCCCGATTCACACTCAGCTGGTCCCACTATATCTTTCTCATGAATATCGACAACCGGGACGAGCGCCGTTTTTATGAAATAGAATCCGGCCAAAACCAATGGTCACTTTCCGAACTAAAAAGGCAGTTCAACTCCGGGATCTATGAAAGACTCGCTCTCAGCCGGGATAAACAGGGAGTGAAATCTCTCGCGGACAAAGGACAGATCATCACAAATCCGCAGGACCTGCTCAAGAATCCCGTTATTCTCGAATTCCTCGGACTCGATGAGAAAGCGCATTATTCCGAGAACGATCTGGAATCCGCAATTATCGATAAACTTGAAACTTTCCTGCTGGAACTCGGGAAAGGATTTCTTTTCGAATCCCGGCAGAAGAGGTTCACCTTTGATGCAGACAATTTCTATGTGGATCTCGTCTTTTATAACCGCATCCTCCGGGGTTATGTCTTAATCGACCTCAAGATCGGAAAACTCACGAACGAGAATCTCGGCCAGATGCAGATGTATGTCAATTATTACAACCGCGAGGTGAAACTCGAAAACGAGAACCCGACGATCGGAATGATCCTCTGTAAGACAAAGAATGACGCTCTTGTCAGGCTCACCCTGCCAGAAGATGCGAACATTTATGCTTCCCAGTATCTGCTGTACCTGCCATCAAAAGAAGAACTCAAGAGGAAACTGATCGAATGGTCTGAAAGTTTGCCCGAAACTCCGGAAGGAAGATAATGGGTAAAAAAAATTTGGATTAATGCGGACCAGAACGATTGTAGCATAGTTCACAATCCCCTTTCACTCAGGGAATTATCCCACAGATTGTGGGACAAACCGGTTGTCCACTGCTGAACTTTGTCCTGCGTAGCCCGGGCGGTAGTATCGTAATCCATATTGGGAAAAAAATCTGCGCCGTGCATAGGGTATTCACGGCAGGTAAATGAGCATAGCGCTCTTTATTTCGTGCATCAGGTTGCTGCATAAATACCTGGGTTCCAAAATTCCCGGAATTTTGAGTAGGTACCGGACTTGGTAGAAATTCAACAGAATTTTTCCCAACTGACCTGCCGGTTCGCAACAGTTCAAATAGTT
>JAUYSB010000010.1 GCA_030696525.1 Hydrogenophaga sp.
TCATTTATTTCAGCAAGGTTTGCAGGGTGGGCCAGACATTGGCCAGCAGGGTGGGCTGGGCGGCTTCGTTGGGGTGGATGCGGTCGGCCTGGAACAGGGCCAGCGGGTCTTTGCCGTCGGCCACGTCCTTGAGCAGAAACGGCACCAGGGCGGCCTTTTCGGCTTTGGCCACCTCGGCAAAGGTGTTGGCAAAACGCTGGGTGTAGGCGGCACCGTAGTTGGGTGGCACCTGCATGCCCACCACCAGCACGCGGGCGCCGGCCGCGCGCGCGGCCTGGGCCATGGCGCGCAGGTTTTGTTCGGTCATCTCCAGCGGCAGGCCGCGCAGCGCGTCGTTGCCGCCCAGCTCGATCACCACCACGGCGGGCTTGTGCTGGGCCAGCAGGGCCGGCAGGCGGGAGCGGCCGCCCGAAGTGGTGTCGCCGCTGATGCTGGCATTGACCACGCGCCAGGGCAGCTTCTGAACGGTCAGGCGTTGTTCCAGCAGCGCCACCCAGCCGCTGCCGCGGCGCAGGCCGTATTCGGCGCTGAGCGAATCGCCGAGCACCAGCACGGCCTTGGGCGCGGTTTGTGCCAACACCGGCCAGCCAAGGCCCCACAACGCCAGCGCGGCACTGGCCACGTTAAAGTGGCGCCTCTTCCAGATGGGATCACGCATGTTTCAAGAGCATCAGGTTCAGGGGTTGGGGCAGGGCGGGGCGGCGGTGGCGCCGCCCATGGTGGTGGCGCGAGGCATCGGCAAATCGGTCACCGATTCCACCGGCACACTGACCATTCTGCGCGACATCGATTTTTCGCTGGCGGCCGGGCAGACCGTGGCCATTGTCGGCGCCTCGGGTTCGGGCAAAAGCACCTTGTTGTCGATTATCGCGGGGCTCGATACCCCCAGCACCGGCACGGTCCATCTGGCGGGTGTCGATCTGTTTGCGCTAGACGAGGACCAGCGCGCCGCGGTGCGGGCGCAGAAGGTGGGTTTTGTGTTCCAGAGCTTTCAGCTGCTGGGCAACCTGACCGCGCTGGAGAACGTGATGCTGCCGCTGGAGCTGGCCGGCCGCAGCGACGCCCGCAGCGCCGCCACCGAGATGCTCAAACGTGTGGGCCTGGGTGAGCGCCTGGGCCACTACCCCAAGCTGCTCTCGGGTGGCGAACAGCAGCGCGTGGCCTTGGCGCGGGCTTTTGTGGTGCACCCGGCGGTGCTGCTGGCCGATGAGCCCACCGGCAGCCTGGACTTTGCCACTGGCGAGAAGGTGATGGAGCTGATGTTCGCCCTCAACCGCGAACTGGGCACGACCCTGGTGCTGGTGACCCACGACCGGGGCATTGCGGCGCGCTGCGAGCGCCGCATCACCATCGAGGCCGGCCGCATGGCCGACTGACCGACAGACTGACCGACTCAGAACAGTTCGGCCGAGCCGAAGTGCAGGCTGGGCAGGCTGCCTTCGGATTGCAGCAGGTCGAAACAGTAGGTGCGGTTGCGGCCGTCGCGTTTGGCCTGGTAGAGCGTGCGGTCGGCGCGGGCGATGATTTCCTGCGCCGAGTACTGCGCGTCGATGCGCGCCACCCCCAGGCTCACCGTGACCTGCCCCACCTGCGGGAAGCGGTGGCCTTCGATGCGCAGTCGCACCCGCTCCATCACGTCCAGCACATCGGCCTCGGACGCCGCGCTGGTGATGATCAGGAACTCCTCGCCGCCGTAGCGGTAGATCAGGTCGCTCTTGCGGAAGCAGTCGGCCACCATGCGCGAGACCAGCAGCAGGATCTCGTCGCCCACCACATGCCCGTGCATGTCATTGACGACCTTGAAATGGTCGATGTCCAGCATGGCCAGCCAGTAGTCGTATTCGGCCGTGCGGCGGCGCGACGGCGACTGCGACTTGCCGTGCTGCGCCAACAGCGGCCACATGCGCTCGATGCCGGTGTCCAGCGCGTGGCGGTTGTACAGGCCCGTCAGCTGGTCGCGCTGGCTGTCGTCGAGCAGGCTGTAGTAGTTGGCATAGACCTCCAGCACACCGTGCACGATGGCGTTTTCGGTGTCGGTCATGCCGTTGGGTTTGCGAAAGGCGATGTGGCCACACAGGCGGCGCGCGTTCATCAGCGGCAGCAACACCAGCGTGGTTTCACTGGTCTGCCAGGTGCTGGGCTTGTGGGTCAGACGCACGTTCTCCATCAGCGCCAGCTCGGGCGCCGGCACCTCCACGTTCTGGTAGACCGTTTCAATGCGCTCGGTCACGCGCTCCACACCTTCGCGGTCGAGCACCACCGAGCGGTGGTGGTTGAGCACGCCCACACAACGCTGGTACTCGTCGGTCTTGTAGAGCGAGACATCGTTGACGCCGAGCACGGCGCCCAGGGTTTTCAGCAGGCTTTGTTCGAGCAGCTCGGTGTCGCGTATCGCGGTCATCGAGCCGAGGCGTTCGAGCAGAGGGGGCAACTTGATGACGTTGCTGCTCATTTTTTGAAATCTCCCTGTAGAACAACGCGGATGCAGGAAGCAACTTGGCGATCCACGGACGAATTGTGAACAGGTTTGGAGATTCTTTCCTGTCGTTTGAACATCGTTAACATTTCGCTTGCAAAGGGTCACATGAATGGGGGAGGCATCAGGCCGCAAGCCGGTGCTGGGATAATCGAAGCATGTCTGCGCCCAAAGTCCTGTTCGGTTTCCATGCGGTCGGCGTTCGCCTGAAAACCGCCCCCGCCTCCATCCTGGAGCTCTACGTTGATCCCGGCCGCCGCGACGCCCGCATGCGGCAGTTTGTCGAACGCGCCAAGGAGGCTGGTCTGCGCCTGCTCGACGCCGACGGCATGCGCCTGGCCAAGCTCTGTGGCAGCCACGGCCACCAGGGTGTGGTGGCGCGGGTTCAGGCGATCGACCAGGCCCGCTCGCTCGACGACCTGCTCGACCAGCTCGAAGCCGCCGGCCAGGTGCCGCTGCTGCTGGTGCTCGACGGCGTGACCGACCCCCACAACCTGGGCGCCTGCCTGCGCGTGGCCGACGGTGCCGGCGCACACGCGGTGATTGCGCCCAAAGACCACGCCGTGGGCCTGAACGCCACCGTGGCCACGGTGGCCAGCGGCGCGGCCGAAACCGTGCCTTATTTCATGGTCACCAACCTGGCGCGCACCCTGGGCGAACTCAAGGAGCGCAACATCTGGGTGGTGGGCACCAGCGGCGACGCGACCAAGACGCTCTATCAGATGGATTTCAAAGACCCCACCGCCCTGGTACTGGGGGCCGAGGGCGACGGCATGCGCCAGCTCACCCGCAAGACCTGCGATGAACTCATCAGCATTCCCATGGCCGGCGCTGTGGAAAGCCTGAACGTGTCGGTGGCCAGCGGCGTGTGTCTGTACGAGGTGCTGCGCCAGCGCGGTTGACCCAATCAAGGGATGAAAACAATGAAAAACCACACACGCCTGGCCACGCTGGCCATCACCTTGGCGCTTGCGCTCGGCCTGGTCGCTTGCACCCAGGAGCAGCAAAACAAGCTCAGCCGCGAGATCCAGAACTGGACCGGCACCAACGGCGTGCTGGAGGTCTATGCGGGCGACAAGGTGGTGCGGCGTTTTCTGAAAATCGACAAGATCAGCACCGCGCTGGGCACCGACGACGGCAAGCCGCGCGCCTACCGCTACGGTTATGGCGTGCTCGACGAGAACCTCAACATGGCGGTGGACCCGGGCGAGAAGAAGGTCTACTTCGAGATCAGCGACTACACCAACGCGGTGTTCTTCGAAAACCCGCGCTGACGCGCAGCGGCATCACACCCACCCGGCCGCACCCAGCACGGCGCCGGCGCCGATCAGCCACAACAGGTGCAACCTGGTGCGCCAGACGATGAGGGTGGCGACGGCGGTGAGCAGCCACAGCGGCCAGTCGCGCGCCGGCTGGTTGTGGGCAGCGCTGAGCAGCCAGCCGGTGGCGATCAGCAGGGCGATCACGATGGGTGCCATGCCGGTCTTGAAGGCCCGCACCGCGCGCAGCTCGCGGTTCTTGTGCGCCCAGCGGGTGGCGGTGTAGGTCAGCACCGAGGAGGGCAGCATGATGGCGGTCAAGGTCACCACCACACCCAGCAGCGCCGTCCACCACGCGATGGCGCCAGCGGCCGGGCCGCCCGCCGCGTTCAGCCCCAGGTTCCAGCCCAGCAAGGCCACAAACAGCACGTTGGGGCCGGGTGCGGCCTGCGACAGGGCGATGGACGAGGTGAACTGCGCCTCGCTCAGCCAGCCCTGCTGGTGCACCAGGTAGCGGTGCATGTCGGGCGCGGTGGTGATGGCGCCACCCACGCCCAGCAGCGAGAGCGTGGCGAAATGACTGAACAGGTCCAGCCAGTTCGCAAACGTCGGGGCCATGCTCATGGGCGCGGCGTCGGCAGGGGCGCCGGTGCGGTGCGGCCCAGTACGCGGTACGCCCACAGGCAGGCGCCGCCACCAATGCCCAGCAGCACCCACAGCAGCGGCCAGCGCAGCAGGGCAATGGCCACAAAGGTCAAGGCCGCCAGCAACAGGCAGGCGGTGCGGCCCATGGCGTTGTTGTCGAGCGCGGCGATCAGCTTGATGCCGGTGGCGGTGATGAGGCCTGCGGCCACTGCACCCATGCCGCGCAGCGCGCCCTGGGCCATGGGCAATTCGGCCACGGTGCCGTACAGCACGGCCAGCAACAGCACCACCACCAGCGGTGCGGCCAGCATGCCAGCCAGCGCCGCCAAGGCGCCCGAGAGGCCAAAGTAGCGCCCGCCAATCATCATGGAGAGGTTGACCACGTTGGGGCCGGGCATGATCTGCGCCACCGCCCAGTCTTCCACAAACTGGTCGCGTGTCATCCAGCGTTTTTTTTCCACCAGCTCGCGCTGCACCACGGCCAGCACGCCGCCGAAGCCTTGCAGGGCCAACCAGGTGAAGGACCAGAACAGATCGGCCCGGGAGCGCGGCTGGTCGGGTTCGGCGCCAGGTGCGCCAAGCCCGGGTTCAGTCATCGTGTTCGCCCGGCGCCACGCCCAGCAGCGCCTGCGCGAAGCCTTCGCAGCGGTCCATCCACACCTGCAGCTCGACCGGGTAGCTGCCCGTGGCACCGGCGCGCCAGCGCCGGCGCGCCTGGCGTGCCAGCGTGCGCAGTTGCCAGGCGGCCTCCCGCACCAGCAACGAGAGTTCGCGCGCCAGCATCGGGTCTTGCACGGCATCGCCGAGTTGTTCCAGTTGCGCAGGCGCCAGGCCGGCTTCGGCCAGGGTGCGGCGCAGTTGCGACACCTGATCGCCGACGATGGCCATGTTGGCCTTGCGCTCGGGCGTGAGCTGGTCGAAGCCGCTGCAGTCACGGGGCCAATCCGCCACCACCGCGTCCACCTCGATCAGGCGCTTGGCCGGATCGGGCATGGGCTCCACCGCGTTGCTGCCCGGGTCCAGCTCGGGGTGCAGCAGGGCCATGATGCGGGCGATGAGCGCCGGGTCGTAGCGGTGCATGTTCATGCGCAGCAACACCGCCAGCCGCAGCTCGCCGCCGTCGCGTTCGCCGCTGATCATGGCGGTGACGACCTCGGTGACCGCCATGCAGCGCCCCAGCGGGCTGATCTGCGGGCCGCTGAGGTTGCGCGGGTAGCCAGATGCGTTCAGGCACTCGTGGTGTTCCAACACCGCGCGCACCACCTCTTTGGGGTACTCGTGGTGGCGTTCCATCAGCATCATGCTCAGGATGGGGTGGCTGTAGAGCTGGCGGCGCTGCGCACGTGTGAGTTCGGCCTTGGGATTGAGCAGCACCGGGTCCAGGTGCAGCATGCCGATGTCGTGCAGCAAGCCCACGGCCGCCGCCTCGGCCAGCTCGAAACGCATGCCCATGGGGCTGCTGGCCAGCCAGGCCATGGTCCACATGGCGCGCAGGCTGTGCTGGTAGACGCTGGGTCGCACGTCGCGCGCCAGCGTCAACTGAAAGGCCATGGGGTCGGGCAGGGGCAGCTTTTCGATCACGTCCAGCCGCTTGGCCCGCTCGATGGGCGTGGTCGTCATGCGGGCGTAAAAGGGTTCCTGCTCCAGCAGAAGCTCCACGTCCATGCGCAAGGAGCGGCCGGTGACCACGCCCTCGGTGGACAGGGCGTCTTCCAGCGGTTTGGGGAGCTTGTGGGCATTGAGCCGCTCGTACAGGCTGGCGTTGATGGCCGTGCCTTTTTCGACGATCTTCACACCCTGCGCGTTGAAGATGGCTTCTTTGGCTACCACCGCGCGCTTGTCGCCCAATTCGGTGATGGCGCGGGTGAAATGCTCTGCTTCGACCTGAGGCTCGGCGGTGGTGTCTTGTGCGGTCATCGGTGCGGCTGCCGACGCGGCAGCAATGTGTTTGCGCAAGTTTACATTTTTGTCACACCGTCATGCCACCCGACACCTCCAGCACCGCACCGTTGACATAGCTGGCCTCGTCGCTGGCCAGAAAGGCGTAGACGTTGGCGATTTCGGCCGGCTTGCCCAGGCGCTTGAGTGGCACATGGGCGCGCATCTCGTCCAGCACCTTGTCGGGGATGGTGGAGAGGATGGGCGTCTCCACAAAACCCGGCGCCACGGCGTTGACGCGTATGCCTTTGGGACCCAGCTCGCGGCTCCAGGTCTTGGTGAAACCGATCACGCCGAACTTGGTCGCGGCGTAGTTGGTCTGACCGAAGTTGCCGTAGATGCCCACCACGCTGGAGGCGTTGAGGATGACGCCGTTGCCTTGCGCCACCATGGTGTCGGCCACGGCTTGTGTGCAGTGGAAGACGCCGCGCAGGTTGACGTCGATCACGCGGTCGAACTGCTCCAGCGTCATCTTCTGCAGGCGCGCGTCTTGTGTGATGCCGGCGTTGTTGACCAGCACGTCGATGCGGCCCAAACGTGCTTTCACCTGCGCCACCACGGCGTCCACCATGTCGCGCTGGGTCACATCCAGCACGAAGCCGATGGCGGTGGCGCCCGCCGCCTGGCACTGGGCCACGGCGGCGTCCACACCCGCCTGTTTGATGTCGCACACCACAACGGTGGCGCCTTCCTGGGCAAATTTGAGGGCGGTGGCCAGGCCAATGCCTTGGGCCGCGCCGGTGATGAGAGAGACTTTTCCTTGCAGACGGGGCATGTTCAATAAACGGGTTGGTGTTGTCGGATGCTGGCCTTGACGGCGTCGGAGAGGGCAAAGCCCGGGCCACATTGTGTGGCCAGCGCGGCGCAGCGTTTTTCAAACGCGTCTATGCCGGTGCCGTAGATGAACTGCATGGCGCCACCGGTCCAGGCCGGGAAGCCGATGCCGAAGATGGAGCCGATGTTGGCGTCGTGCACCGTCGTCAACACGCCTTCGCTCAGACAGCGCGCGGTTTCCACCGCCTGGCGGTAGAGCAGGCGGTCTTTCAGCGTGGCCATGTCCCAAGTCACATCGGGTTTTTCAAAGCGGCTTTTCAGCTCGGGCCACAGGGTTTTTTTCTGGCCAACGGGGTAGTCGTAAAAACCACCGCCTGCCGCGCGGCCCGGGCGCTTGAGTTCCTTGACCATCAGCTCCACCAGCAGCTCGCCGGGGGTGGCCGCATAGGTCCTGGCTGCGGCGGCGAAGTCGGCGCGGGTCTGGTCGAGCACGTGCACGCTCAAGGAGAGCGCGGTTTCGTCCAGCACCGCCAGTGGCCCCACCGGCATGCCGGCTTGTAAGCCGGCGTTTTCGATCACCGCTGCCGGAATGCCTTCGCCCAGCATGGCAGCACCCTCCATCACAAAGGTGCCGAAGGTGCGGCTGGTGTAGAAGCCGCGTGCGTCGTTCACCACGATGGGAATCTTGCCCAGGGCCGACACGTAGTCGAAGGCGCGGGCCACGGTGTCGTCGTCGGTCTGGGCGCCACGGATGATCTCGACCAGCTTCATCTTGTCCACCGGGCTGAAGAAGTGGATGCCGATGAATTTGTCTGGCCGCGCGCTGGCTTGCGCCAGGCCACCAATGGGCAGGGTGGAGGTGTTGCTGGCGAAGAAACCACCGGCCGCCAGTTGCGGCTCGGCCTCCTGCGTCACGCGGGCCTTGAGCGCCCGGTCCTCGAACACGGCTTCGATGACGAGGTCGCAGCCGGCCAGGTCGGCCGCGTCGGCCGCGGGCGTGATGCGCTCCAGCAGCGCGGCCTGGTCGTGGGGGCTCATGCGGCCCTTGTCCACACGCGCCTGGGTGATCTTGGCGCTGTAGGCTTTGCCGGCCTGTGCCTTCTCCAGCGACACGTCTTTGAGCACCGTGGTGATGCCCCGGCTGGCCTGGGCGTAGGCAATGCCCGCGCCCATCATGCCGGCGCCCAGCAGGCCCACCTTCTGCGGTTTGTAGCGCGGCACGTTTTTCGGCCTCGACAAGCCGCTCTTGATGGCGTTCATGTTGAAGAAGAAGGTGTTGATCATGTTGCGCGCCACCGGCGTTGTCATGAGCTTGGCCAGGTAACGGCTCTCGATCCGCAGGGCCGTGTCGTAGTCCACCATCGCGCCTTCGGCCATGGCCGCCAGCGCGTATTCGGGCGCGGGGTAGAGGCCGCGTGTTTTCTGTTTCAGCATGGCCGGCGCCACGGTCAGCGCACCGGCGATCTTGGGGTTGGCCGGCGTGCCGCCCGGCAGCTTGTAGGCCTTGTCGTCCCAGGGGTGCTGGGCGCTGGGGTGGGCGGCGATCCAGGCCAGGGCGGCGGGGCGCAGTTGGTCGGCGCTGTCCACCAGCTCGTGCACCAGGCCCAGCGCATGGGCCTCAGCGGGGTTGAACAACTGGCTTTCGAGGATGTAGGGCTGCGCGCCCATCAGGCCCAGCAGCCGGACCATCTTGGTGATGCCGGTGGCGCCAGGCATCAGCCCCAGGGTGATTTCGGGCAGGCCAAGCTGGATTTTGTTGTCGTTGACGGCGACTCGGTGGTGGCCGATCAGCGCCACCTCCCAGCCGCCGCCCAGGGCCGCACCGTTGAGGCAAGTCACCACCGGCTTGCCCAGCGTTTCCAGCGCGCGGAAGGCGCGTTTCATGGTCTCGATTTCATTGAACACGGCAGGCGCGTCGGCGGCCGTCAGGCGCATGGTGGCCTTGAGATCGGCACCGGCAAAAAAGCTGCTTTTGCCCGATGCCAGCACGATGCCGGTGATCTGCTCTTTGTCGAGCAGCACCTGGGCCGTGACGGCCTGCAGGTCTTGCTGCCACTGCCGGCACATGGTGTTGACGGGCGAGCCCTGTTCGTCAAAGGTGAGGGTGGCGATGCCGTCAGCGAGTTCGTAGCGGATGGTGTTCGTGATCATGGGGGTGTCTCCGCAGGGGGTCAGATGCGCTCAACGATGGTGGCAATGCCCATGCCGCCGCCGACACACAAGGTGGCCAGACCGTAGCGCAGCTGGCGCCGGTGCAGCTCGTCGATCAGCGTGCCCAGAATCATGGCGCCGGTGGCGCCCAGCGGGTGGCCCATGGCGATGGCGCCGCCATTGACGTTGACCTTCTCGTGGGGCACGCCCATGTCTTTCATGAACTTCATGGGCACGGCGGCAAAGGCTTCGTTCACTTCAAACAGGTCGATCTGGTCCACCGTGAGGCCGGCCTTGGCCAGGGCTTTGCGCGCGGCAGGCGTCGGTCCGGTCAGCATGATGGTCGGGTCGGCGCCCGACACGGCCGCTGCCACGATGCGCGCGCGCGGCGTCAACCCGTGCGCTTTGGCGGCGGCATCGGAGCCGATCAGCATGGCGGTGGCGCCGTCCACAATGCCCGACGAGTTGCCGGCGTGGTGTACATGGTGGATGCGTTCGACCTGTGGGTAGCGGCCGATGGCCACGGCGTCGAAGCCCATGGCGCCCAGTTGTTCGAACGCGGGCTTGAGGCCGGCCAGCGATTCGACCGTGGTGCGCGGCTTGATGAACTCGTCGTGGTCCAGGATGGTCTGGCCCAGAAAGTCCGTCACCGGCACCATCGAACGCGCAAAGTAACCGGCTTCGCGGGCGGCCGCCGCACGGCGTTGCGATTCGGCGGCGTAGGCGTCCACATCGGCGCGGCTGAAGCCCTCCAGCGTGGCAATCAGGTCGGCGCCGATGCCTTGGGGCACAAAGTCGGTCTGGCTGTTGGTTTCGGGGTCTTGCGCCCAGGCGCCGCCGTCCGAACCGATGGGCACGCGGCTCATGCTTTCCACGCCGCCGGCCACCACCAGGTCTTCCCAGCCGCTGCGCACCTTTTGGGCGGCCATGTTCACGGCTTCCAGGCCCGAGGCACAAAAGCGGTTGAGCTGCACGCCCGAGCAGGTCCAGTCCCAGCCGGCCTTGAGTGCGGCGGTCTTGGCGATCACCGAGCCCTGCTCGCCCACCGGCGAGACCACGCCCATCACCACGTCGTCCACACGCGCGGTGTCGAAGCCGTTGCGCCGCTGCAGTTCCGTCAGCAGGCCGGTCAGCAGGTTGATCGGCTTGACCTCGTGCAGGCTGCCGTCTTTTTTGCCCTTGCCGCGTGGCGTGCGGATGGCGTCGAACACATAGGCTTCGGTCATGGGTGTCTCCAGCGGTGGGTGGGTGTCAACCACACAGTATAGTTTTGCCGAGCGATTGCTCTGTATAAATTGTGACACGCGGGGCGGCTATGCTGTGGTGTCAAAAACATCAATACAGAGGTGGACATGAAAGGCTGGTACCTGGGCTTGGGCGTGGCGGTCTTGCTGTTGGGAGGCTGCGCCACCGCGCCCAGCCAGCCCACCTTGGTGGCCGCGCAGGCAACGCAGACGCTGGCGCCTTTGTTGCCCATGCGGCGCTTTGTGGCCAACGCCGAGCGCACGGGCGGCTTTGTGTTGTCGCCCAACGGCGAACGGCTGTTGTGGTCGCAAACCGTGGGCACCGATGTGGGCCTGGCCGTGCGCCCGGTGGCCGACACGCAGGCCGTGCGCAGCTACGCCACAGGCAACCAGGGGCGGGGTGGCGGCTACTACAACTGGCTGCCCAACAGCCGTCATGTGGTGTTCAGCAAGGACGAGCGTGGCGACGAAAACACCCAGCTGCGGGTGTTCGACGCGCAGGCGGTCGACCTGCAGTTGTGGCAGGTGACACCCGCGCGCGGTGTGCGCGCCTGGGTGGTGTCGCGTGGCCCCGCCGGCAGCGCGCGTTTTTTCTTTGCCAGCAACGAACGCGACCGATCGACCTTTGATTTGTACCAGGCCGATGCCACCACACGCCAGGTCACCGAGGTGGCGCGCAGTGACGGCGGGGTGCTGGATTGGGTGGTGGGCACCGACGCGCGCACGGTGGGCCGCATCCGCCAGCTGGGCAAAGACGATGGCTCGGGCGCGGCATTGGAACTGCGCGACCTGCCCGGCGGCTGGCGGACGCTCAAGACCTGGGGCGGTTTCGATTCTTTCAGGGTGCTGCGGGTTGACCCGGCGTTGGGCAAGCTCTGGGCCTTGTCCAATCTGGGCCGCGACAAAGCGGCGCTTGTGGAGATGGACACGGCCAGCGGTGCCGAGCGGGTGCTGGCCGAACACGCGGTGGTGGACGTGGCGCAGGCCTCGTTTGCCAGCGTGTCCGGCCCGCCCGTGGGTTATGTGGTCGAGCCCGACCACCCGCAGATGCACTTTTTTGAAGGTGCTTGGAAGGCACAGATGGACGCGGTGGTGGCACGTGCCGTGGCCCAGGGCACTTTGCCGCAGGCGCCGGTGTTCACCCGGCTGCAGGGGCGTGACGACGCGGCGCGGCGCGTGCTGTTGCGCAGCCAGGGGCAGTTTGATGCGGCCGAACTGTTGTGGGACCGCGAGAGTGGCGCCGTGACCCGGCTCGACACCTACTTTCCCGAAGAAGCGCAGGTGCTCTCGCCGGTCACGCCCATGGCCTTCACCGCCTCCGACGGCCGCCGCATTCACGGTTACCTCACGCGCCCACGCGGCGTGAGTGGCCCGGTGCCGCTGGTGGTGGACATCCATGGCGGGCCGTGGGCGCGCGACAGCTGGGCGCCCGCCACCTTTAACGCGCGGCAGATGCTGGCCAACCGGGGTTACGCGGTGCTGCAGCTCAACTACCGGGGTTCGGCCGGCTATGGGCGCGATCACATGTGGGCGGGTGCCATGGAATACAACGGTCGGCTGCAGCAGGACATTGCCGAAGGTGTGCAGTGGGCCATCGATCAGGGTGTGGCCGACCCCAGGCGCTTGGCGGTGATGGGTGGAAGTTTTGGCGGCTTCTCCGTGCTGGCTCAGCTGGCCCAAAAACGGCACGACTACCGCTGTGGCATCAACGTGGTGGGTGTGGCCGACTGGCCGCGCCTGATCGAGAGCTGGCCGCCGTTCTGGCGCAACCGCCACATGTTCGTGCGTTTCTACGGCGACCCGGCCGACCCCGCGCAACGCGCCGCCATGCTGCGCAATTCGCCCGTGTCCTACCTCGACCAGATCAGCGCGCCGCTGCTGGTGGTGCACGGCGCCAACGACATCCGCGTGCTGCGCCAGGACTCGGACGACGTCGTGACGGCCTTGCGCCAGCGCGGCCACCCGGTCGAGTACCTGCTGTTTCCCGACGAAGGCCACAGCATCAGCAAATGGCGCAACCGGCTGGCGATGTGGCGCACCGTGGAAGACACGCTGGCCACCTGCCTGGGCGGTCGCAGCGCGGGTTTCGACTTTTACGAACTCATGCCACGGGGCCGCTGATCTTGCGCTATATTTTTGCAAAGCAACCGCTTGGCAAATAGCCGCCCCACGCAGCCCAGGAGACCCCATGATCGAACGCAGCCTGTTCAACGCCGACCACCAGGCCTTTCGCGACAGCTTCCAGCGCTTTTGCGACAAGGAAATCGCGCCCCACCACGAGGCCTGGGAGGAGCAGGGCTATGTGGACCGCGAGGTCTGGCGCAAGGCGGGCGAGAACGGCTTTTTGTGCATGACGCTGCCCGAGGCATACGGCGGCGCGGGCGCCGACAAGCTGTACTCGGTGGCGCAGATGGAGTGCATCAGCGCGGGCGGTTTCAGTGGCATCGGCTTTGGTTTGCACAGCGAGATCGTGGCGCCCTACATCCTGCACTACGGCACCGAAGAGCAAAAGTTGAGGTACCTCCCCAAGCTGGCCAGCGGCGAGATGGTGGGCGCGATTGCCATGAGCGAGCCGGCCGCCGGCAGCGACCTGCAAGGCGTGAAAAGCACGGCCATCAAGCAGGCCGATGGCAGCTACCTGCTCAACGGCAGCAAGACCTTCATCACCAACGGCTGGCACGCGGATTTGGTGATTGTGGTGGCCAAAACCGATCCGTCAGCGGGCGCCAAGGGCACCAGCCTGCTGCTGGTGGAGCGGGGCATGCCGGGTTTCGAGAAAGGCAAGCGCCTCAAAAAATTGGGCATGAAGGCGCAGGACACCTCGGAGCTCTTCTTCGACGGCGTGTGCGTGCCGGTCAGCAACATCCTCGGTGGCGAGGGCAAGGGCTTTTTCCTGCTGATGCAGGAACTGGCCTGGGAGCGCATGCAGATCGCGATCGGCGCAGTGGCGGGCGCCGAGGCCGCGCTCGAATGGACACTGGC
>JAUYSB010000099.1 GCA_030696525.1 Hydrogenophaga sp.
TCGAGCACGACCTGAGTCCCGAGCAGTGGGAGGCACTCCAGGCTGCCTGGGGCGGCTGCGCCTACTGCGCCGCGACGGACAAGCCGCTGCAGCGCGACTGCGTCCAGGCGATCTCCCGCGGCGGTCGCTACACCCTCGACAACATCGCCCCGGCCTGCGCCTCCTGCAACGCCAGCAAGTGCAACGACGAGGTGACCTCCTGGATGCGCCGCAAGCGCCTCGACGAGCGCAGGTTCCTGGAGCGTCACGTCACGATCCAGGCCGACCTGAACGCTCGGTTCGGAACACCCAGTTAGGCTCCGCGCGTGGCCAACCGCTCCCGCTCCCTCGAAGTCCTGGTGTTCGCTGTCGGAGCCGGGACCCTCGGTTCCGAGATCGCTGCCGCCCGGTTGCTGGCGCCCTGGTTCGGGGCCAGCACGATCGTCTGGGCCAACACGATCGCGATCGTCCTGGTGGCTCTCTCCATCGGCTACGCGATCGGCGGCCGCTTCGCCGACAAGGACCCGCGACCGGCAGGCCTGGCGAAGATCGTCCTGATCGCCTCGGCACTGCTCGCCGTGGTCCCGTTCATCAGCGGACCGTTCCTGCGACAGGCGGTCAAGGCCGTCGACCAGCTCAGTGCCGCGACGTTCCTCGGCTCCCTGGTCGGGGTCGGGGTGCTGCTCGCCGTACCGCTGCTGATGCTCGGCATGGTCTCCCCGTACGCCGTCCGGCTCTCTGTCGACTCGGTGGCCGACGCCGGTCGCACCGCAGGTCGCCTCTCCGCGATCGCCACGGTCGGCTCGCTGACGGGTACCTTCCTCGCCTCGCTGCTGCTGATCCCGGTGGTCGGCACCCGCCGGACGTTCCTGCTGTTCGCTGCGGCGATGGCGCTCGCCGCGATCCCGCACCTGGTCCGTGGCCGCCTGCTCGCGGCCGTCGTACCGGTCACGATCCTGGCGCTGGTCGCTCTGCCCACCGGCACCTTGAAGGCCGCCGAGGCGGGCAAGAAGGTGATCTGGGAGAAGGAGACCGAGTACCAGTACGCCCGGGTGGTCGAGAACGAGAGCGGCAAGCGCAGCCTCGAGCTCAACGAGGGTCATGCGGTGCACTCGGTCTACACCGAGGGCGACTGGCTGACGGGCAACTACTGGGACGAGCTGCTGACGCTCTCCCTGGCCGGGGAGAGCTCACCGCCGTCCTCCGTCGCGATCCTGGGCAACGCAGCCGGCACCACCGCGCGCGCGATCGGCCACTACTTCCCGGAGACCCGCGTCGACGCCGTCGAGATCGACGGCGACATCACCGAGGTCGGCCGCGAGCTCTTCGACCTGCGCGGCCCAAGGCTGCGGACCTTCACCGCCGACGCCCGGCCCTGGCTCCAGGCCCGTGACGACAAGTACGACGCGATCATGGTCGACGCCTACCGGCAGCCCTACATCCCGTTCTACCTGGCCACCCGGGAGTTCTTCGCGCTGGTGCGCGAGCACCTGAACCCCGGCGGCCTGGTGATCATCAACGTCGGCCACCCCGAGGGGTCGGCCTCGCTGGAGAAGGTCCTGACCGCGACGATGGCCGCCGAGTTCGGCCGCGAGCAGGTCTGGCGGGACCCGGCCGAACCGACGAACACGATGCTGATCGGCAGCACCGCCTCCGACCCCGCCGGCCGCCTCGCCGCCGCTGCCACCGATCTGCCCGACGACCTCGCTGCCGCAGCGCGCGAGACCGCGGCCCGGATCGAACCGGGCCTCTCCGGCGGGAAGGTCTACACCGACGACGTCGCCCCGGTCGAGTGGCTGGTCGACGCGTCCTTGGCCGAAGTCGCCCAGTAACGCCGTGTAGTACCTAGCATTCATCACGATGACTACGGGGATGAATCGTCGACAGCTCCTGCGGGCGGGCCTGGGCACTGCAGTGGTGGCCACCGGCGTGACCGCCGTGGACCTGGAGCTGCCTGCAACGGCGGCGATCGGCCGCGACCTGGTCCCGAAGCCGCGCGTCCCCGGCACCTACCGCGACGCCACCGGCAAGATCCGGAGCCTCGCGTACCTCGGACTCTTCCAACCGGGAGCCACTCCCGGGATCTCCGAGCCCGAGGATCTCGAGGCGGCACTCGGACGTCGTACGGCGATCAACCACTGCTTCCGCCAGCCCCCGGAGGCACCCTGGGCGCCGGTGCGCGACCGGATGCTGGCCGACAAGTGGGCCGGCAGGATCCCGATGCTCTCGTACGCCGCGGGCGAGCAGCCCGGCATCGCGTCGCACAACGCGGCGGCGATGGCACGGCTGCAGGCGATCGCGGCCGGACGGATGGACGCCCAGATCAACGGCCAGGCCAAGGCGCTCGCCTCGCTGCGCACGCCGGTGTTCCTGCGCTTCACCTGGGAGTTCGACCTTCGCTACCTCGGCACCGCCGGCGCGACCACCCACAAGGCTGCCTGGCGGCACGTCTGGGAGAGGTTCCAGGCGGTCGGGGCGAACAACGTCGCCTTCGTCTGGTGCCCCTCCTGGGCGGCGTACACGAACGGGCGGGCCGCGACGTACTACCCCGGCAACGGGTACGTCGACTGGATCGGCGCCGACGGGTACGCGCGCTCCCCCGACTACCGCACCTTCTCGGGAATGTTCACCAAGGCCAACGAGTTCGCGGTCAACCACCGCAAGCCGTTCATGGTCTGCGAGACCGGCGTGCACCGGCTCCCCGAGGAGGACGCCAGTACGGCGGGCAGTACCGCGCAGAGCACCTGGCTCGATGCACTCCGCGCCAACCTCGACCAGGACCGGTTCGCCAACCTGAAGGCACTGCTCTACTTCCACGTCGACGGCGACAACCAGCCGCAGCCGAACCAGTGGCGGCTGACCGCCCCGCCCGACGGCCCGGCGTTCACCTCGTTCCAGGCACTCGCGGCGCACGAACGCCTCCAGGCGGCGCGCTAGTCAGGTACTGGGCGAGGGTCGTTCCGCACTGCACAATGTCCCCTATGGAAGCGGACGACCTGGCGTCTGCCGACGAGCTGTGGTGGTCCTGGGCGGTGCTCGCGGCTGAGTCCCGCCTGCCCGAAGGGTCGGCCGCCGAGCTCGATGCCGCCGAGCACGTCCTCAGCT
>JAUYSB010000154.1 GCA_030696525.1 Hydrogenophaga sp.
ACCGCGCAGAGCTTGTTGCCATCCGGATCGCGCACGTAGGCCAGGTGCATGGCGCCCGGTTTGTCCTCTCGGGGGCCAGGCGCGCCCTCGATCGAGGTCCCGCCATGCGCGATGGCCGTGTCGTGGAAGGCTTGCAGCTGCTCAGCGGATTGACATTTGAAGCCGATCGTGCCGCCGTTGGCGTGAGTGGCCGGCTGGCCGTCGATAGGCTGGCTGATTCCGAAGGTGCTGCCGTCGTGGCGGTAGAACAGGCGAGACTGGCCGGTCCCGTTCACGTTGAGCACGCCCTCTCCCGCGCCCAGCACGCGGAGCACGGCGTCATAAAAGCGCTTGGCCCGTTCAATGTCGTTGGTGCCGACCATCACGTGGTTCAACATGTCTGGCTCTTTCGTTAAAGTGTTCTCATGGCCTGCGATGTGCCGGCGGCGCGAGTCTAAGCTGAGTGTGATCGCGGTCGACCATTGATGCGACAGTTCGGCGCTCAGTGCCTGAAGCCGATATCGCAGCGCGGCTGGCCGGTGTGCAGCGGTTACAGCCGTTCGGCCGCTCCGGCCGAGCTCACGCTTTCGGCCGTCTACCAGTCACTGCCTCGCTCGGACCTGGTCAGACGAACGGCCGATCGGAGAAGCACCGCTATACATTGATGGGGCCGGTAGCCATAAGCGAGAACATCGACTTGATCTCGGCGTCCGAGATTTCGCCAGTCGCGGCCTGCAGTCCGGCCTGCTGATAAGGATCGGTGTCTTCTTCGCCCTCCCGCTCGTCAAGAACCTCGCGGCGACTTTGAATATCTTGCATCAGTGCCGCGTCAATACGGACGCCATACGTCTTTGCTGCGGAGACAAGATTTTCGCGAAATGTGTCGAGTTCTTGACTAGAGGACACGTCGGAAAGCTTGCCCTCGATTCCCAAAATGAAACCCCGCAGCGCATCGCTTGCCGCACTGCTGACCAAGCCGTGTTCCATCAGCGGCTCAAGTGCGTCAGCAATGCTTGTGATGTCATCGATCGCCAAGTCTTCGCCAGCATTGGCAAGCATGTTTGCCGCAGCATTGGTCAGGGCTTCGCAGGTCGGATCAAGAAGGTCGCCCGTCCGAAACTGAAGTTGCTTCAACTGCCGCAGGGAGAATAGACAATCGTAATGATCTCTGGGCTCGATCCCTTGCGACATCAAATCGCTGACTACCTTTTCGAGGAGAGCCTTGACATTCAGACCCGGTAAGTGCTCGATCATCTCAAGGATGTACCGCAGCGATTTGATCGCGGTCGTACTCCTGTGGCCTTGAATGCGATCCATGGCTGTTATCCATAGATCATGGTCGCCGAACTGGCCGCGACAAAGCGTGATGTTTGTCCTGAAGAAATTCCAAGCGCTTTGGAACTCGTAGACCGTCGAAACGGATCGCACGACAACCGGTAGCAAGTGGTCGTCGATGAACACCTTGCTCAGAAAATCGCGAATGCCGGGGTTTGCGAACGACATTTCTTGCCCCCCTACCTCCACAAAAGATCCGCTCAGTTCCTTCAACCCGGTACGGAACCGCGAAACCGCATCTACCGGCGCTATCTGTTGACCCGCATTGGCGGCGATTCGCTTGAACAGTTGCAGGCATAGATCCATTCCTATGTAGGGGCCGGTGAAGAAGATAGCCCACAACAGACATCTCGCATCAGTGCTTAAGTGGGATCGATACGGCCGCTCCCAGAGTTCCGAAGGATTGTCTAAAACACGCAAGACGGTCGCCTGGATGGATTCATCATCCACCGAGTAGTAGTCCGCGGAAGTCAGCAACTCGATCAAGCGAGGGCTGAAGTTGCGGTGGTCGATCATTTTGAGAAAGAAGTCACCCTCAAGGAGCTTGACCTTTTCCTCTTCGACCAGATCCGAGAAATAAATGTGGTTGAAGACAACCTTCGCCTTGATGATCCGCGTATAGACCCCGACGTTCAAGACCATTTCACTTGCCGCCACTCGTGGTGACGAGAGCTTGTCCGATTGGATCTGCGCCTGATTGAGTAGGTAGAGCCTCGTCGTCAGGATAAATCGAAGATCCTTGTTGTTTCGAAGTCGATCCAAAAATACCGGCAGACGCTGATCCACCTTGCCCAGCAGTTCGTTGGTCAGGCTGATCTGACCCAGAAAATCGTCGAGGAAGATGAGCCGCTTTTCGCCAGCTGTGCTGACGGCCATCGCCTCTTGCAGGTCGTCCACGACAAAGACCTTCCAGTTCTGCTCCATGTGAAGCCAGAGCAGCATTCGGCCAAGGGTGGTCTTTCCGACACCCGGTTCGCCAGCAATGATGAGCGCGCCGCTGTCCTCCAGGATCGTCTCCGCCTCGGCCACACTGGCGTTGTGCACGAACTTTGGAACAAGTTGTTTGATACGGTCCAACTCGGCATCGGTCCGGTTGTAGACCGCGCTGTGCAAGATTCGCTCAAGAACTGCCGTGCTGGTCAACCAAAGCTTGAAGTGTTGACGCAGTACGTGTGGATGGTGACCCAGAAAATTGTTCAGATCCTCGCGGCCAATGATGTCTCCAGCGCTGACCGGCGCGGACGGCATCGCTTGAATGATTTTGCGTTTCAGTTCCGGGGTAAGGGACATGGACGTGACAAAGATGTACCGGCTCGGAGCCAGCTTTAGGACCTTTCTGTCCTCCTTCATCGCTGCCCGAAGAAGGCTTCTTGGCCCTCCCTCCACATAGTGCTTGGCCTGCACTACGACATCCTGATCCGCAATAGCAAAGCGGAAATCGATCCCTCCATCCTTGCCTGGACCAAAGCTTTCCATCGTGATGCTCAACTCCGCTTGCAGCAGGTCACGAACGAGCAGTTCGAAATCGATCGGCGACAGGGTGCGAAAGTCGTACATGTCGTCACCCCTGAGTGGCCGCGATCAGGGCGTCCATATGGGGCTTGTCAGTCTCGGTGATGGCATCTATCAGGTCCTTGACCGCTTCAACCGCGTCCTTGATCCCTTTTTCCAAGCCTGTAGCCAATGGCGTGGGAGTCATGGCCTTGCGGGAGTCGTCAGCCTTGCGTTGCACTTCGTCTGCGAGTTTCCTTACTGCCTGGTTGAATGCGTCGACGGCTGCGAGCAGCGCTTCAATGGCGGCGGAGTAGGCTTCGCGAAACTGAGCATTGAGTTCGGTGGCCTTGGGCCAGCTCAGGTTGAAAACGGCCACCTTCAGGCGTTGGCGGATGAACTTCGCGGCGTCGGTCTTGGCTTGCGCGATCCGCGTCTTCAGTTCTTCGAACTTTCCGTCCAGTTTACGTTGAACCTCCTCGGAGCGCTTGATCCGCTTGTTCAACTCGTCGATTTTCCGTTGCGCTTCCTCGGATTCCTTGCCGAGCAGCAGGATGGGGTTGAAGCTCCCACCATCGAAGTGCAGATTGGCGCGCACGAAATCCGAATTGAAGACTCGAACCGACAGATTGCACCGACTGAAGTTCTTCTCGGTGATCGAATCATCAGCAGTTCCAAACGTGAATTCGCAGCCGGCCAAATCAGGATTGGCCGATTTGGTCTCAAGTTGAGCGAACAGGCGAGAGAGGGTGGTCTTCCCGGAGTAGTTCCAGCCGTAGATGAGATTCTTGATCCCGAAGTCTTGCGTGCCTGCAGGCTTACTGTAGGTTTGATAGACGCCAAGCCCCTTGATCCTCTCGATGCTCTTCAGCATGTCGCCTCCCTGATCTTTGACGCTAGCTTACCGTCTGGAGACCCCACGTTGCGGAAGTGAAGGTCCGCTTCATGAGGTCGCCGACGTCATCGTTTACCGACGAGTGTCGCATACCAGCCTTGACCTGCCCACCGAGTATCGACGGGCAGGTCACAGCTGCGGTTGCAGTTCCTCGGCCAACAGAACCGTAAGATTTACAGTGGTCGTTCAATTTGAGGCAATGGCCTGACCTGCTTGCCCTCGATGACCACTTACTTGCCTTCTGGGGCTGACGCGGCCTGCCAACTGAGGCACCGGTCCTTCACGTTGAGCACAGCTTGGTCACTGAGCAGAATTGCGCTTTGTTTGACAAAAGTTGCAGCGACAACACCGGGCGAACCTGCGAGATTTGCAGAGGTCCATCTCGAAATCTTGCTGTCGCGTCAGGACCTGCAATGAAAAAAATGCGTCCTACGCATGCATAGCGCCAAGTCCCAAGGGCTACACAGTAGGAACCGTCCCACCATCGATCACGTGTTCCGAGCCCGACACCGATGCCGCGCGCGGAGACACCAGGAAGGTGATCAGGTCAGCAACCTCCTGCGGCCTGGCGGACCGACCGACCGGGATTCCACCGAGCCCGTCCATGATCACCCTCTTGCCGCCCTCGTAGTCCGTGCCTGCCTGGGCCGCTATCCGCTCGGCGAACGCAACCGAAGCCTCGGTCTCAATCCAGCCCGGCGAGACACGCAGCACGCGAACGCCCTTGGGCGTGACCTCTTTCGACAAGGATTTGCTGTAAGTGGAGAGAGCTCCCTTCGCTGCGGCGTAGGCAGTGGTCGACTCCGGAAGCGGCAGCACACGCTGAATCGAGGTCACGTGCAAGATGACGCCCGCACCCTTGGCCAACATGGCGGGCAGCAGTGCGCGGTCAAGGCGGACTGCGGACATCAGGTTGAGGTTCAGTTCTTCAAACCACACCGCGTCATCCAGGGCCGCAAAACCCCCGGCCGGTGCGTTCGAGCCTCCGAGGGAATTGACCAAGATGTCGACGCCGCCCCAGCGCTCCGCCACGGCACGCGCAAGCGCTGCCACGCCTTGCGCGGTCGTCAGATCGGTCTGGACGTATGTCACGCCGTCCATCGTCTTGTCCGGAGCAGATCGTGCAGTGGTCATCACTTGCACTCCCGCGTCCTGCAGGCTCTTGACGATAGCGGCGCCCAAACCCTTTGTGCCGCCCGTTACCAGCGCACGCTGCCCCTTGAGTTGGAGGTCGAAGCTCATGCCGTGACATCCAGCGATGCGATCAGGCCACGTTCGAGCCGAAAGCGGTAAGAGAGGTCGACCGGGCTGCCAGGAAAGTTGCCCGTGACCTGTGCGCGAACAACCTGGAGGCCGTCCTCGCTCGCCAGTGCGAACGGGATGGTGGTTGCGTTGTATTTGGCCGATGCCGCAGCCATGAAGGCAGTGATGGCGTCGACACCCGCGTAAGTGTGACCGTCGTCTTTCATGACGGCATGCGCCGTGAAGCAATGCGCCAAAGCTTCAGGCTTGTGTTCGGCCGCGAAGTACGCGGCAATGGGTTCGGGAAGGGTCAAGGGGTCCATGTCGTTGGCTCCGTCGGGTTGATGAAGGCCTTAGGATGCGCGTCGGAATGAATTTAGTGAATGCCCTAGAATCTTGATGGGTTGTGTAGCAAGGAATACATAATGCGCGGGTCCGAATTTGCGGAACTAAAAGCCTTCGCGGCCGTGGTCGAACGGGCAAGCTTCGCCCGGGCGGCAGAGCATCTGGGTCTGTCGCCCTCTGCTCTCAGCCAGACCATTCGGCAGCTTGAAAGCAGGATCGGCGCACGCTTGCTCAACCGCACGACACGAAGCGTCGCGCCATCGGCCAGCGGTGAACTGCTCTACAGGCGCATTGCCCCGCTGTTTCGGGAGATGGTGGTTGCGGTTGCTGAGGCCAGCGAGGCCGCAGGGCAGACCATGGGCACACTGCGTATCAACACGCTGGGGATCGCAGCCAGAACCGTCATTGCGCCCAGGCTCTCACGCTTTCATCAGGCGTACCCCGACGCGGTGCTCGACATCGTGGTCGATGACGCACTGGCCGATATCGTCGCGGGCCGCTTTGACGCCGGCATCCGCGTGGGTGGGCGGCTCGAGAAGGACATGATTGCCGTGCGCCTCACACCAGACCTGGACATGGTCGCGGTGGCATCGCCAGACTACCTCGCGCGCCGAGGTATTCCCAAGGCACCCGCCGACTTGCACAACCACACATGCATCAATTGGCGGCTGCAGATGGACGGAAGGCCGTATCGCTGGGAATTCGAGAGAAGAGGAAAACGGCTCGAAGTGGCGGCGGCGGGCCCAGTCGTCACCAATCATGCCGAAATGGGCATTGCTGCTGCGTTGAATGGACTCGGCATCGCCTACCACTTCGAGCGCGATGGCGTGGATGAGCACTTGGCCCAGGGAAGATTGGTCCAAGTCCTGGCCGACTGGTCGATTTCGCGCCCAGGGCTGTACCTCTACTACCCGAACAGGCGGCATCGTCCAGCCCTGCTCGGTGCGTTCATCGACTGCCTGCTGGACAAGGACTTGGCAAAAGGCCCAGGCGGGCCGCAGGTCGCCAGATCCGCTTGACCATCATTTGCAACAATCGCTTTTGGATCAGCTTTTGCTGGCGCCCAGCACGAGGCGCTTTCAGCAACGAATGCAACCTGGCGCGCGCCTGCGGCTGGGCAAGCCGAGCACATTCTGCAGCGCGCCGTCTGGCGCAATGTCGGAGGTGTCGCATGCGGGTGGCTGATTGAGCAGCATAAGATGAGAGCCAAGGCCTTAGCGCGAACGCCCGAAAGCCAAGCTCGTTAAAAACCAAAAATAATATTCAAAAACTTTTTAACAACTTCAGTGTATAATACGGACTTCGGGACATCAATATGCCATTCCCAAATGGCAAGTCTTGACATCGCTGTCGGAGTTTCTCGCGCCCCGTCGCCTATTTGACCTATGAGCTTTTGCCCACCGCGGCACCCTGCTCATGCAGGCCTGATCCAGGCTTGCAATCCTGATTGATCACGATTTCCAACCTCTCTATTTCCATGGGCCAGTACGTCGTTTCGCCCTCGACACAGCCGACCGACTGCGGCCGCTTCCGCGCCTCGTTTGCGGTCCAGCGCTCTCAGGGCAACGGCAGCTATTGCCGGGTATTCAAGTTCGACACGACCTTTGCGTCGCGCGAGGCCGCCCGACTGTTTGCAGTCACGCAGGGCTGGCTACAAACCTGCTAGGCAGAGCGCCTCACGTGCTAACGGCCTGCTCATCGCAGACTCCAGGCACTTTCGATCCACAGCGGACTTCACGTTCGCCCGCACGCATCGAAACGATGCGGTCAAATTCACAGAAAGACTCAAACATGAGCAACAAGATCTACGTGGGCAATTTGCCTTATTCCGTCACCGATGCCAGCCTCAAAAGCAACTTCGCCGAGTTCGGCGGCGTTTCCTCGGCCAAGGTGATGATGGACCGCGACACGGGCCAATCCAAGGGCTTCGGCTTTGTGGAGATGGCCTCAGCCGAGCATGCGCAGGCTGCAATCACCGCATTGCACGGCATGTCTGTCGATGGTCGCACCATCGTCGTCAACTCGGCCCGGCCGCGCGAGGATCGTGGCACTTCCGGTGCCCACAGTCCTACGGGCTACCGCGCATCAAATCGCCCGGACGTGGGCTATGGCACGGGTGGCTACGGCGGCGGCCGCTACTAAGGCCTGCGACATCTTGGAGTTGACCCGGTTCTGTGGACAGGTACTGGTTTGATACTCAAACCGTTACGGGTGTTGTCTCATCATGCACGACGGCATCTTCGACAACATCAAACAGCGCTTCGTTGCTCCTTTCAAAGTTCAGGGGTGAGAGGTGGCCCAGGCCGCTGTGGCGACGCCGGGGGTTGTACCAGCCTTCAATCCAGGTGAAGACCGCCATGCGGGCCTGCGCCTTGCTCTGGAAGGTACTGCGCTCGATGAGTTCACCTTCCAGGCTGGCGAAGAAGCTCTCGGCCATCGCGTTGTCGTAGGCATCGCCCACCGTTCCCATCGAGGGGCGCACCTGCATCTGCCGGCAACGCTCGCCAAAGGCTAGGCTGGTGTACTGGCTGCCTTGGTCCGAGTGGTGGATGACGCCCTTGGGTTTGCGCTGCTCCAGCGCCATGTTCAAGGCCGCCAGCACCAGGTCTGCGGTCATGCGTTCACCCATGGACCAGCCCACCACACGCCGGCTCCAGACATCGATGACCACGGCCAGGTAAAGGAAGCCCATCCAGGTCGGCACGTAGGTCATGTCGGCTACCCACAGCTGGTTCGGGCCAGTGGCGTGGAAGCGCCGGTTGACCAGGTCATTGGCTGGGGCCTGACGTTTGTCGCGACGTGTGGTGACGGTGAAGCCTCGGCGCTTACTGATGCCGTGGATGCCGGCTTGCCGCATGAGACGCGCCACACGCTGGCGGCTGATGCACGCGCCTTGCTCGATGAGCTCGGCCCGCACCCGGGGCATGCCATAGGAATCGTAGGAGTCCTGGTGAATCTGGCGGATGCGCTCGGTCATCACCGCGTTGGCGATGCTGCGCTGGGACGGGGCACGTTCGCGCCAGGCATAGACCCAGCTGGCGGAGACACACAGGACGCGGCACATGTTGCGCACAGGAAGTTCGGCCTGGTTCGCCATCACGAGTCCGAAGACTTCGTTGAAGTCGCATCGCTGCGACCGGCAAACCAGGCCGTAGCCTTTGCCAATATGTCGCGCTCCATCTGGACCTGGCGCAACTGCCGACGCAGGCGAACGAGTTCTTCCCGCTCGGCTGTGGTCAGGCCTTCCTTGCCTGGCAAAGGCTTGCCGTCGTCGATGGCGGCCTGGCCGACCCAGTTGGTGATGGACTGGGCGGTGACGCCGAACTCACGCGAGAGCTGCGTGGGTGAGCGACCCGCTCGCACTAGCTCGACCATCTGCTGGCGAAATTCCGCCGGGTACGGCGGTCGTACTTTGGACATTTGCGACTCCTTGAACACAAAGAATGATGTGTCCACGGACCCGGGTCAACTCCA
>JAUYSB010000175.1 GCA_030696525.1 Hydrogenophaga sp.
GGACATGCGCATGGACAGCACGCGCGGACTGAGTCTGGCGCAGTGGCTGGAGACAGCCGAAATTTACAAAATCGCGGAGGTGATACGTGACTACGGTGAAGAACGGTTTGCTGGCTCCATTGCAAAGGCGATTGTTGCTCGCCGACAGGAACGGGGCCCAATTTCAAGCACCACTGAATTGGCCCAGCTCGTGGCTGACACGGTCAAAACCCGCGAGCCGGGCCAGAACCCTGCAACGCGCACATTTCAGGCTTTTCGGATTTTCATCAACGCCGAGCTTGAAGAGCTGCAACAAGCGCTGACCGCTGCCCTGAAGGTCTTGCGACCCCAGGGGCGGCTGGTGGTCATCGCCTTCCATTCGCTGGAAGACCGCATCGTCAAGCAGTTCATTGCCAAACATTCGCGCGAGGTGTTCGACCGCCGCGCGCCCTTTGCAGCGCCCAAGCCCATGGTCTTGCGCAGCATCGGTCGCGTCATGCCCTCGGCCGAAGAGGTGGCGGCCAACGCGCGCTCGCGCAGCGCGGTGATGCGGGTGGCCGAGCGCACGGAGGTGCATCCGTGATCCGGCTGAACCTGGTGCTTTTGCTCGCTGTGCTGGTGAGTGCTTTCTATTTGGTGCACGTGCAGTACGACTCGCGCCGCCTTTACACCGCGCTCGACCGCATGCGCGCCCAGGCCCAGCGGCTGGAGGCCGACCACGAGCAGCTGGTGGTGCAGAAACGTGCCCAGGCCACGCCGGGTCGGGTGCAGCAGATCGCTACCACCCAGTTGCAGATGCGTCCGGCCAACCCGGCCATCACCGAATACGTCAAGGGCGCGCCGGTGGCTTTGCAGGCCCAGCCCGCCACGGAGGCGCGCGAATGAGCCGCCGCAGCATCGCCTACAGCTCCAGCCCCTTGCTGGCCAGCAAGACGCCGGTCTGGCGCAGCAAGTTCATCGTCGCCGCGCTGGCGTTGGCCTTTGTGGGCCTGGCCGGGCGTGCCGCCTACGTGCAGGTGATCGGCAACGATTTTTTCCAGCGCCAGGGCGAGGTGCGTTTCACCCGCACCATCGAGCTGCCCGCCAACCGCGGCCGCATCCTGGACCGCAACGGCCTGATCCTGGCCACCAGCGTGGTGGCGCAAAGTGTGTGGGCCATCCCTGAGGACGTGGACACGAACGACCCCAAACTGCGCGACGTGGCCAAGCTGTTGGAGCTGCCCTACGCCGACCTGAAAAAACGCCTGTCTGACGAGAAGAAGACCTTCGTCTGGGTCAAGCGCCAGGTGGACGAGCCGCTGGCCCTCAAGGTCAAGGCGCTGGGCGTCAAGGGCATTTACCTGCGCAAGGACTACAAGCGCCAGTACCCCGAAGGCGAGGCCGCCGCGCACGTGGTGGGCTTCACCAACGTGGAAGACCTGGGCCAGGAAGGCGTGGAGCTGACCTTCGACAAGGCGCTGGCCGGCAAGCCGGGCTCGCGCCGCGTCATCAAGGACCGCCTGGGCCGGGTGGTGGAAGACGTGCGCGATGTCATCGCCCCGGTGGATGGGCCCGACCTGCAGCTGTCCATCGACAGCAAGATCCAGTACTTCGCCTACCAGAAACTCAAGGACGCCATCACCCAGCACAAGGCCAAGGCCGGCAGCGTGGTGGTGATCGACACCGTGACCGGCGAGCTGCTGGCCCTGGCCAACTACCCCAGCTACGACCCCAACAAGCGCCTCAACCTGAGCGGCGAGCAGCTGCGCAACCGCGCGCTGACCGACAGCTTCGAGCCCGGCTCGACCATGAAGCCCATCACCGTGGCCATGGCGCTGGAGGCCGGCCGCGTGACGCCGCAGACCATCATCGACACCGGCCCCGGGCGCCTGAGCATGGCCGGCGCCACCATCACCGACACCCACGCCTACGGCGCCTTGACGGTGGAGGGCGTGATCCAGAAGTCGAGCAACGTCGGCTCGACCAAGATTGCGCAGCGCATGACACCGCAGGAGATGTGGACCACCTACACCGCCCTGGGTTTTGGCCAGAAGCCGCAGATCGATTTCCCTGGCGCTGTCAGCGGCCGGGTGCGCCCGCACAAGAGCTGGCGTCCGATCGAGCAGGCCACCATGTCGTATGGCTACGGTCTGTCTGCCTCGCTGTTCCAGATGGCGCGCTCCTACACCGCGTTCGCGCACGATGGTCAGATCGTGCCGGCCACCATGCTCAAACGCACCGAGCCCGCCGTCGGCGTGCAGGTGTTTGCGCCGCAGCACGCGGCCGCCGTGCGCAAGATGCTGCAGATGGCGGCTGGCCCCGGTGGCACCGGCCAGCGCGCGCAGACCGTGGGCTATTCGGTGGGCGGCAAGTCGGGCACGGCGCACAAGCAGGTGGGCAAAGGCTACGCCAGCAACCGTTACCGCTCGTGGTTCACCGGCATGGCGCCCATCGAGCAGCCGCGCATCGTGGTGGCGGTGATGATCGACGAGCCCAGCAACGGCCAGTACTACGGCGGCCTGGTGGCCGCGCCGGTGTTCAGCGAGGTGGTGCAGCAGACCTTGCGGCTGATGGGCGTGTCGCCCGACGTCGAGGTCAAGCCGCAGATCGTGGCCAAGCTGGTGGAGGAATCCTTCTGATGCGCCACCTGCACAGCACTTCGCAGGCGGTGGCGTGGCTGCGCGAGCGCGGCTGCCGCCACCTGGTGGCCGACAGCCGCCGTGTCGGCCCGGGCGACGGTTTTGTGGCCTGGCCCGGCGCGGCCACCGATGGCCGCCGTTTTGTGCCGCAGGCGCTGGCCTCGGGCGCGGCGGCCTGCCTGGTGGAGCGTGATGGCGCCGACGCGTTTGCATTCGAAGGCGACGCCGTGGCCACCCTGGGCGGCCTCAAGACCGCCTGCGCGCCGCTGGCCGCTGACTTTTACGACCGGCCCAGCGATGTGCTGGACGTGGTGGCCTTCACCGGCACCAACGGCAAGACATCCAGCGCCTGGTGGCTGGCCCAGCTGCTGCAAGCGGCCGGCCGGCCCTGCGCGGTGGTGGGTACGCTGGGTGTGGGCCAGCCCGGCGGTGAGTGGCTGGTCACCGGCCTGACCACGCCCGACCCCGTCATGTTCCACGGCGCGCTGCGCCGTTTTGTCGATGGCGGCGCGCGCGCCTGCGCGGTCGAGGCCTCGTCCATCGGCATCGCCGAAGGCCGGCTCGACGCCACCCAGGTGGCGGTGGCCGTGTTCACCAACTTCACCCAGGACCACCTCGACTACCACGGCGACATGGCCAGCTACTGGGCCGCCAAACGCGCCCTGTTCGACTGGCCCGGCCTGCGGGCGGCGGTGGTCAACATCGACGACCCGCAGGGCGCCGCTCTGGCGCGTGAACTGGCCCAGCGCGGCGAGCTGGACCTGTGGACCGTGTCCATCGCCGACAGCTCGGCGCGCCTGTGTGTGGCAGAGCACGGCGTCACCGCGCAGGGCATGGCGTGCGTGATGCGCGAGGCGGGCAACCCCATCAGCACGCGGCTGGAACTGCCGCTGGTGGGCAGCTACAACCTCAGCAACCTGGTGGGGGTGGTGGCGGCCGCGCGCGCCCTGGGTGTGGACCTGGCGAACGCGCTGAGCGCCTGCCACACGCTCACGCCGGTGCCTGGCCGCATGCAGGCCGTGCCGGCACCCGCTGGCGCGCCGCTGGTGCTGGTCGACTACGCCCACACGCCCGACGCGCTGGAAAAAGCCCTGGTGGCGCTGCAGCCGCTGGCCGGTGCGCGCCAGGGGCGGCTGTGGTGTCTGGTGGGCTGTGGCGGCGACCGCGACCCCATCAAGCGCCCGCTGATGGCGGCCGTGGCCGAGCGCGAGGCCGACCAGTTGGTGCTCACCAGCGACAACCCGCGCAGCGAAGACCCGCAGGCCATCCTGGCCCAGATGGTGGCCGGGCTGCGTGCACCCGCACAGGCGCGCGTGCTGACTGACCGCGCGGTCGCGATTGCGCGGGCCGTGGCCGAGGCGCTACCACAGGACGTGGTGCTTATCGCTGGCAAGGGTCATGAGGATTACCAGGAAGTTCAGGGCGTGCGCCGGCCGTTCTCGGACGTGTCACACGCCGCAGCCGCTTTGGCCGCGCGCGCCGCAGGAGCCAGCGCATGAAGAGCTTGGCCCAGCTGATGTGTGAATTGCCCGGCGCCCAGGTGGTGGGTGCGGCCGCGCTGGCCGACGTGAAGCGTGTGCACACCGACACCCGCAGCCTGCGCGCGGGCGACCTGTTCGTGGCGCTGCGTGGTGAACGCTTTGATGCCCACGACTTCTTGCCACAGGCGGCTGGGGCCGGTGCCGTGGCGGCCATCGCCGAACAAGGCCTGGCCGCTGCCAGTCTGTGTGGCGTGGAAGTGCCCGACAGCCGTTTGGCCCTGGGCCAGCTGGCTGCGGCGTGGCGGGCGCAGTTTGAGCTGCCCTTGATCGCGGTGACCGGCAGCAATGGCAAGACCACGGTCACCCAGATGCTGGCGGCCGTGCTGCGGGCGGCGGTGGGCGACAGTGCCGAAAATGCAGCCTTGGCCACCGAGGGCAACTTCAACAACGACGTGGGCGTGCCGCTCACCTTGCTGCGTTTGCAGACCCGGCACCGTCTGGCCGTGATCGAGCTGGGCATGAACCACCCCGGCGAAATCGCGGGCCTGGCGCGCATGGCCGCGCCCACGGTGGCGCTGGTCAACAACGCCCAGCGCGAACACCAGGAATTCATGGCCACGGTGGAAGCCGTGGCGCGCGAGAACGCCAGCGTGTTCGACGCGCTGCGGGCCGGCGGTGTGGCGGTGTTCCCGGCCGACGACGTGCACACACCGCTGTGGCACACACTGGCCGCTGGCCGACCTGTCATGACCTTCAGCGACACGGATCGCAGTGCCCATGTGTTTGGCCAGGGCGCGTGGCAAGGCGCCGCCTGGCAATTGACGGCGCAAACGACAGCCGGCGAGCTGCGTTGCCGCTTGCACATCGCCGGCCGCCACAACCTGCGCAACGCGCTGGCCGTGGTGGCTTGTGCGCTGGCCGCCGGTGTGCCGCTGCCCGCCATCGCTCAGGGGCTTGAAGCGTTCGAGCCGGTCAAGGGCCGCTCACGCACCGTGCCGCTCACGCTGCAAGGGCGCGCCATCACCCTGGTGGACGACAGCTACAACGCCAACCCCGATTCGGTGCGCGCCGCCATCGACGTGCTGGCCGGCCTGCCGGCGCCGCAGCTGCTGGTGCTGGGCGACATGGGCGAGGTGGGTGAGCAGGGCCTGGCCTTTCATCAAGAGGTGCTGCAACACGCGCTGGCCAGTGGCATCACCCAGGTGATGTGCACAGGCGACTGGTTGGCGCAGGCTGTGCCCACGCTGCAGCACCTTGCAGGCGCTTCGCGCCTGCGGTTTTTCAATGATCTGGACGCGCTGCTGCCCGAGGCCGCTGCGTTCGCCGCCACGGCCGGCAGTGTGCTGGTCAAGGGTTCGCGTTTCATGCGCATGGAGCGCGTGGTGTCGGCGCTGCAAGCCCTGGCCGACGCGCCCGCAGGAGGGGTTTCCCATGTTGCTTAGTCTGGCCCAATGGCTGCAGGGGCTGTCGCCCGAGTTCGGTTTTCTGCGGGTGTTCCAGTACATCACCTTCCGTGCCGTCATGGCCGCCATGACGGCGCTGTTGCTGGGCGTGGCCGCAGGGCCCATGTTCATCCGCCGCCTCACGGCGCTCAAGATTGGCCAGCCCATCCGCGGCTATGCCATGCAGACGCACCTGAGCAAGAGTGGCACGCCGACCATGGGTGGCGTGCTCATCCTGTTCTCCATCGCCGTGGCCACGCTGCTGTGGTTCGACCTGAGCAACCGCTTTGTCTGGATCGTGCTCATCGTGACCCTGGGTTTTGGCGCCATTGGCTGGGTGGACGACTGGCGCAAGGTGGTGCACAAAGACCCCGAGGGCATGCGCTCGCGCGAGAAGTATTTCTGGCAGTCGGTGATCGGCCTGGTGGCCGCCTTCTACCTGGTGTTCAGCATTTCCGAGAGCAGCAACAGCCGCGTGCTGGAGCTGTTCTTTGGCTGGGTGGCCTCGGGCTTCACGGTCGATCTGCCGCCGCACTCCGGCCTGCTGCTGCCCTTCTTCAAGGAAGTCAGCTACCCGTTGGGTGTGGTCGGTTTTGTGGTCATGACCTACCTGGTCATCGTGGGTTCGAGCAACGCCGTCAACCTCACCGATGGCCTGGACGGCCTGGCCATCATGCCGGTGGTGATGGTGGGCTCGGCCCTGGGCGTGTTCGCCTACGTCACCGGCAGTTCGGTGTTCTCCAAGTACCTGCTCATGCCCTACATCCCGGGGGCGGGTGAGTTGCTGATTTTCTGCGCCGCCATGGCCGGCGCGGGCCTGGCCTTTTTGTGGTTCAACACCCACCCGGCCCAGGTCTTCATGGGTGACGTGGGCGCGCTGGCCCTGGGCGGTGCCCTGGGCACCATCGCGGTCATCGTGCGCCAGGAAGTGGTGCTGGCCATCATGGGCGGCATCTTCGTGGTCGAGGCCTTGTCGGTGATGCTGCAGGTCAGCTGGTTCAAGTACACCAAACGCCGCCACGGCGAAGGTCGGCGCCTGTTCAAGATGGCGCCGCTGCACCATCACTTCGAGAAGTCGGGCTGGAAAGAAACCCAGGTGGTGGTCCGCTTCTGGATCATCACCATGCTGTTGTGCCTGGTGGGCCTCTCCACCTTGAAGCTGAGATGAACACCAGCCCCCACGCTCCGCACGCCGTGTCGTCGCTGCCCCCCGAGGGGGTGCCGCCTGGCTTGGGGCGGCCCGGCGTTGCGGCGCTGCCCACCTCCCTGCAAGACCGCCACGTGCTGGTGCTGGGCCTGGGTGCGTCCGGCCTGGCCATGGCGTGCTGGTGTGCCCGCCTGGGCGCGCAGGTGACGGTGATCGACACCCGCGAGAACCCACCCCAGGCCGCCGCACTGGCCGAAGCCGTGCCGGGGGCACGCCTGTTGTCGGGGGCGCTGGAGGCGTCCTTGATGGACGGCGCAACTTACGCTCTGGTGGCGCGCAGCCCGGGCTTGGCGCCGTCGCAGTGGCAGCCACTGGCCGATGCCGCATCGGCCATCGGCATCCCGGTGGTGGGCGAGCTCGACCTGTTCGCCCATGCCCTCAACGTGATGGGCCAAGACACTGAGCGGCCCTACCGGCCACACGTGCTGGCCATCACGGGCACCAACGGCAAAACCACGGTCACTTCGCTCACCGGCTTGTTGCTGGAACGCGCCGGTGTGCGTGTGGCGGTGGCCGGCAACATCGGCCCCAGCATGTTGGACCAGCTGGGCCAGGCGCTGGACGCCGAAGCCTCATGTGACGCCGACGAGCCGGTGGGCGCCTTGCCCCAGACCTGGGTGCTGGAACTCTCCAGCTTCCAGCTGCACGGCGTGAGCGATTTCGAGCCGACCGCGGCCACCATCCTCAACATCACCCAGGACCACCTCGACTGGCACGGCGACATGGCCGCCTACGCGGCCGACAAGGTGCGCATCTTCGGCAATCACGGCCTGATGCTGCTCAACCGCCAGGACGCGCGTGTGATGGCGCTGCGCCCGCAGCCCGTGACGCAGCGCGAAGGCAAGACCACCCGCACCCTGCCAGCCCGCGCCCACGCGCTGTTTGGCACCGACCTGCCCACCCGCCCCGGCGACTGGGGCATCGAAGAAGTCAATGGCATGGCCTGGCTGGTGCGCGCCCTGGCCGTGGACGAAACCCGCAAGCCCAAACGCGGCGAGTCGGCCGAAATCGAGGTGTACTTGCAGCGGCTGATGCCGGCCGAGGCGCTGCGCATCCGGGGCCGGCACAACGCGTCGAACGCCTTGGCGGCATTGGCCCTGGCCAGCGCCACCGGCGCTCCGCTGGGCCCCATGCTGCACGGCCTGCGCGAATACCAGGGCGAGCCGCACCGCGTGGAGCCGGTGGCCATCGTCCACGAGGTCGAGTATTTCGATGACAGCAAGGGCACCAACGTGGGCGCCACGCTGGCCGCCATCAACGGCCTGGGCGCCGAGCGCCGGCTGGTCGTCATCCTGGGTGGCGACGGCAAAGGCCAGGATTTTTCGCCCCTGGCCGATGCGGTGGCTCGCCACGTGCGCGCGGTGGTGCTGATCGGCCGCGACGCGGGCTTGATCCGCGAGGCACTGACCGCCACCGGCGTGCCGCTGTTGAACGCCGACACGCTGGAAGCCGCCACGAACCTGGCCGCGCAACACGCGCAGCCAAGCGACGCGGTGCTGCTGTCGCCGGCCTGCGCCAGCCTGGACATGTTCCGCAACTACGGCCACCGCGCCGAGGTGTTTGTGGCGGCGGTGCAGGCCCTGGCGCTTGAGGCGGGGGAGCTGCTGTGAGCTGGATGCATGGCACCCTACAAAAACTCGGCCTGGGCCGGGGTGCCGCCGAAGCCGTGGGCGAACTGCCGGTGCGCCTGCAGAGCGGCAGCTACGACAGCACCCGCATGCGCCCCGTGGCTGCTGCGGGTTTCGACCAGCCCCTGGTGTGGGTGGTGGTGGCCCTGCTGGCCTGGGGCCTGGTGATGGTGTTCTCGGCCTCCATCGCCTTGCCCGACAACCCGCGTTTTGCGCGCTACGCCCACACCCACTTCGTCATGCGGCACGCGCTGTTCATCTGCATCGGGCTGGTGGCCGCAGCGGTGGCGTTTCAATTGCCCATCCGGGTGTGGGAGCGCCTGGCGCCCTGGCTGTTCATGGCCTCGATTGCCTTGCTGGTGGCGGTGCTGATCCCCGGCGTGGGTTCGGTGGTCAACGGCGCGCGGCGCTGGATTTCGGTCGGCTTCATGAGTTTCCAGCCCTCCGAGCTGGCCAAGCTGGCGGTGCTGCTGTACGCGTCGAGCTACATGGTGCGCAAGATGGACGTGAAGGAGCATTTCTTCAAGGCCGTCACGCCCATGGGCGTGGCCGTGGTGCTGGTGGGTGTGCTGCTGCTGGCCGAGCCCGACATGGGCGCCTTCATGGTGATCGTGGTGATTGCCATGGGTATCCTGTTCCTGGGTGGCGTCAACGCGCGCATGTTCTTCCTCATCGCTTTGCTGGTGGTGGGGGCGTTTGCGCTCATCGTCCTGTCCAGCGAATGGCGGCGCGAACGCATCTTTGCCTACCTCGATCCCTTCAGCGAGGACCACGCCCTGGGCAAGGGCTACCAGCTCTCGCACGCGCTGATTGCGATTGGGCGGGGCGAGATTTTTGGCGTCGGCCTGGGCGGCAGCGTGGAAAAACTGCACTGGCTGCCCGAAGCCCACACCGACTTCCTGGTGGCCGTGATCGGCGAGGAGTTCGGCCTCGTCGGCGTGCTGACCCTGATCGCCCTGTTCATGTGGCTGACCCGCCGCATCATGGTGATCGGCCGCCAGGCGATTGCGCTGGACCAGGTGTTTGCCGGCCTGGTGGCGCAGGGTGTGGGGCTGTGGGTGGGCTTCCAGGCCTTCATCAACATCGGCGTCAACCTGGGCGCCTTGCCGACCAAGGGCCTGACGCTGCCGCTGATGAGCTACGGCGGCTCGGCCATCCTGCTCAACCTGATCGCGCTGGCCGTGGTGTTGCGGGTGGACTACGAGAACAAGCAGCTGATGCGCGGAGGACGGCCATGAGCAAGACCGCGCTCGTGATGGCCGGTGGCACCGGCGGCCACATCTTCCCCGGCCTGGCCGTGGCCGAGGCGCTGCGTGAACGTGGCTGGCGCGTGCATTGGCTGGGTGCGCCGGGCAGCATGGAGGCGCAACTGGTGCCACCGCGCGGATTTGCCTTCGAAGCGGTTGAATTTGGCGGCGTGCGCGGCAAAGGTTTTGTCACCTTGGCCCTGCTGCCGCTGCGTCTGCTGCGCGCTTTCTGGCAGGCGCTCCAGGTGGTGCGCCGCGTCAAGCCCGATGTGGTGGTGGGCCTGGGCGGCTACATCACCTTCCCGGGCGGGATGATGGCCGTGCTGGCCGGCAAGCCGCTGGTGCTGCACGAACAGAACTCGGTGGCCGGGATGGCCAACAAGGTGCTGGCCGGTGTGGCCGACCGTGTGTTCACCGCATTCCCCAAGGCCATGCCGAAAGGCATATGGGTGGGAAACCCGCTGCGTGTGGCCTTCACGCAGCAGGCCGCGCCGGCCCAGCGCTTCGCTGGGCGCAGCGGCCCGCTGAAGTTGCTGGTGGTCGGTGGCAGTCTGGGCGCACGCGCGCTCAACGACATCGTGCCCAAGGCGCTGGCCCTGTTGCCCGAGGCGCAGCGTCCGGTGGTCACGCACCAGAGCGGCGCCAAACAAATCGACGAGCTGCGCGCCAACTACGCCGCTGCAGGTGTGGCGGCCGAACTCACGCCTTTCATCGACGACACGGCCACCGCCTTTGCCGAGGCCGACCTGATCGTCTGCCGTGCGGGTGCCAGCACCGTGACCGAGATCGCTGCGGTGGGTGCGGCCGCGCTGTTCGTGCCGTTCCCGGCGGCGGTGGACGACCACCAGACCACCAACGCACGTTTTCTGGTGGACCAGGGCGCGGGCTGGCTGGTGCCGCAGAGCGAGCTCACGCCCGAAGGCCTGGCGAAGACGCTGGCAGCGATGGCGCGCGCCGAGCTGTTGGCGCGCGCAGCGAAGGCCAAACATTTGGAAAAAACAACGGCGACCCGCGAAGTGGTGGGCGCCTGTGAAGAACTGACAGGAGGCAGCGCATGAAACACGCGGTGCGTCACATTCATTTTGTGGGCATAGGCGGCTCGGGCATGAGCGGCATCGCCGAGGTGCTGTGCAACCTGGGCTACACCATCTCGGGCTCCGATCTGTCGGACAGCGCCACGCTGCGCCGCCTGGCCGGCCTGGGCATCGCCACCTTCGTGGGGCACGCCAAGGCGCACATCGCGGGTGCCGACGCGGTGGTCACCTCCACCGCCGTGCAAAGCGACAACCCCGAGGTGATCGCTGCGCGCGAGAAGAAGATTCCCGTGGTGCCGCGCGCCCTGATGCTGGCCGAGCTGATGCGCCTCAAGCAGGGCATCGCCATTGCCGGCACCCACGGCAAAACCACCACCACCAGCCTGGTGGCCAGCGTGCTGGCCGAGGCCGGCCTGGACCCGACCTTCGTGATCGGCGGGCGCCTGAACAGCGCGGGCGCCAACGCGCGTCTGGGCAGCGGCGACCACATCGTGGTCGAGGCCGACGAATCCGATGCGTCCTTCCTCAACCTGCTGCCGGTGATGGCGGTGGTGACCAACATCGACGCCGACCACATGGAGACCTACGGGCACGATTTCGGTCGGCTCAAGCAGGCGTTCGTGGACTTCCTGCACCGCATGCCGTTTTACGGCACGGCCGTCCTGTGCACCGACGACCCGGCCGTGGCCGACATCGTTCAACAGGTGTCCTGCCCCGTCACCAGCTACGGCTTCAACGAGGGTGCCGAGGTGCGCGCCGTCAACGTGCGCGCCGCCCATGGGCAGATGCACTTCACGGTCCAGCGTCGCAACGGTGTGGTCTTGCCGGACATCGACGTGGTGCTCAACCTGGCCGGTGAACACAACGTGAAAAACGCCCTCGCCGCCATCGCCGTGGCGGTGGAACTGAACGTGCCCGACGACGCGCTGCTGCGCGCCCTGGCCGGCTTCAAGGGCGTGGGCCGGCGCTTTCAGCGCTATGGCGAAGTGCCCGCGCGTGACGGCGGCCAGTACACGGTGATCGACGACTACGGCCACCACCCGGTGGAGATGGCGGCCACGCTGGCCGCCGCGCGCGGGGCCTTCCCCGGTCGGCGCCTGGTGCTGGCCTTCCAGCCGCACCGCTTCACCCGCACGCGGGACTGTTTCGAGGATTTCGTCAAGGTCATCGGTCACGCCGATGCGGTGCTGCTGTCCGAGGTGTACGCGGCGGGCGAGGCGCCCATCGTGGCCGCCGACGGTCGCAGCCTGGCGCGTGCCCTGCGCGTGGCGGGCAAGGTGGAGCCGGTGTTTGTGGACGACGTCGCCGACATGCCGCAAGCCATCCTGGACAACGCCCGCGACGGCGATGTGATTCTGTGCATGGGCGCCGGCTCGATTGGCGCCGTGCCGGGCAAGGTGGTGGAGATGGCAACTCAGGTGAGGGGAGCGGTCGCATGACGACGCAAGACAACATGGGCAAGGTGGCGGTGCTGATGGGCGGCCGTTCGGCCGAACGTGAGGTCTCGCTGATGTCGGGCGCGGGTGTGCTCAAGGCGCTGGGCGACAGCGGCGTCGATGCCCACGCCTTCGATCCCGCCGAACGCGATCTGGCGGAGCTCAAGCGCGATGGTTTCAGCCGCTGCTTCATCGCCTTGCACGGCCGCTTCGGCGAAGACGGCACCGTGCAAGGCGCGCTGGAACTGCTGGGCATTCCCTACACCGGTTCGGGTGTGTTGGCGTCCAGTGTGGCCATGGACAAGGTCATGACCAAACGCATCTGGTCGGCCGTGGGTCTGCCCACGCCGGGCTGGCGCCAGGTGAGCAGCGCGGCCGAAACGCATGCGGCGTTGGCGGCGCTGGGCAGCCCCATGATCGTCAAGCCCGCACGCGAAGGCTCCACCATTGGCCTGACCAAGGTGGTGGACGCGGCGCAGTGCGACGAGGCCTACCGCCTGGCCGCGCAGCACGACCCGCTGGTGCTGTGCGAGCAGTTCATCGCCGGTGACGAAGTCACCTGCCCGGTGCTGGGCACGGGCGATGCGGCGCGGGCGTTGCCGGTGATCCGCATCGTGGCGCCCGATGGCAACTACGACTACCAGAACAAGTACTTCACCGACGACACCCAGTACCTGGTGCCCTGTGGCCTGCCCGAGGGCGAAGAGGCGCGCATCCAGGCGCTGGTGCTGGAGGCCTTCCAGACCCTGGGCTGCCGCGGCTGGGCGCGTGCCGACGTGATGATCGATGCCCGCAGCCGCAAGCCCTACCTGCTGGAGATCAACACCTCGCCCGGCATGACCGGGCACTCGCTGGTGCCCATGTCGGCGCGTGCGGCCGGCATCGATTACCCGGCGCTGTGCCAACAGGTGCTGGCCGCTGCAACGCTGGACAACGCCTGAGCCTGTCACGTTCATGAACCCCGTGCTCGACACCCCCAACGACATCCGACTGATGGCACTGGCCACCCAGTTGCTGTTGGCGTTGTTTGTGCTCATGGGGCTGAGTGCGGGCGGCTTGTGGCTGGTGCGCCACCCGTCGTGGCACGTCGCGGGCATCAAGGTTCAAGGGGATGTGGCGCACCAGAACGTCGTGGCCTTGCGTGCCCACATCGCCAACCGCCTGAGCGGCTCCTTCCTGACACTGGACCTGCGCGAGGCGCGCACGCTGTTCGAGTCGGTGCCCTGGGTGCGGCAGGCGGTGGTGCAGCGCGAGTTTCCCAACCGGCTCAAGGTCACGCTCACCGAACACCAGGCCGTGGCATGGTGGGGCGATGCCGGCGAAGACAAACTGGTCAACACCCAGGGCCAGGTGTTCCAGGCCAACCCGGACAGCCTGGACAGCCAGTACAGCGACACCTTGGTGGAGCTGGCCGGCCCCGACGACCAGGCGCCTCAGGTGCTGGCGCTCTACCGCGACCTCAGCAGCGTGTTTGGCCGCATCGAACTCGACATCAAGCGCCTGGAGCTGAGCCCGCGTGGCAGCTGGCGTGTGCGCCTGTCCAACCAGGCCCAGATCGAACTCGGCCGGGGCGAGCCCAGCGAACTCATGGCCCGCGCCGCGCAGTTCGTCGCCACCGTGGGGCAGGTCACCACCCGCTACCAGCGCGACATCGAATCGGCCGACCTGCGCTACCCCAACGGCTACGCGGTGCGCATGAAAGGCGTGTCCACCGTGGACGCCGCCACCGCCGCCAAAAACGCAGCGCTGGCGGCTGCCGCTGCTGCCCGCGCCGCGTCCCGGCCCGCCCCCAAACCCACGCCCACCCAAAGATAAAACGAACAGCAATCATGGCCAAGGAATACAAGGACCTCGTGGTCGGACTCGACATCGGCACCTCCAAGATCATGGTGGTGGTGGCCGAGGTGCAACCCGGCGGCGTGCTCAAGCTCGCCGGCCTGGGCGTGGCACCCAGCCACGGGCTCAAGCGCGGCGTGGTGGTCAACATCGACGCCACCGTGCAAAGCATCCAGCAGGCATTGAAAGAAGCCGAGCTGATGGCCGACTGCCGC
>JAUYSB010000283.1 GCA_030696525.1 Hydrogenophaga sp.
CACGGGGCGCCGCTGCGTGTCCACGGCCGGTGTCCAGAGGGTCAGGTGAAGACAGTCTTCGGACGCCACTGCGGCAAAGTCACCGGCCGCGTCACGCAGCCGAGAAGGGAGCTGTGGCGCCACGCTGCCTGGGTGTCTTGCATCGAGTTCGCCCCGCCAGTCAGAGGTTGCTGGAGGCCGGAAGCGGAGCTCGCCCAAAGGCGGGCGGGCGTACGGAATGGCGTTGAAGCGGCACACCTGGCCGTCACGGACGCCGATGACCTGCCCTTGCGAAAGCCTTGCTGTGACGGTTTCGATCATGCTGGATGCCCACTCCTGGTTGGCGTCCATGCTAGAGCCGAATGGGCGTGACCGACTTGCGTGTTTTGACTGAGGTCTTGCGTGGCCCGCATACCGCGGCCTGTTCGCGGCCTGTGGGTCAGGGCGGTGGGGCGGCGCCGATGACCGATGTGAGCACCGAGGTGAATTCGCGGATCTGTTGGGTGCTGGTCCGCTCGCGGCGCCAGATCGCGGCGAGCGGCGGCGTGCTCAGTTCGAGCTGCAAGGGCAGGGTGTGCAAGGACCGGCGCTGCGCGAGCATGTGCGCGACGCTGCGTGGCAGCAGCCACAGGCAGTGCCCGTCTTCGATCATCTCCATGGCAAATTCAAGCGACAGCGCGCCGATGAAGACCGGGAAGGGGCTGTCCCACTCGCGAAGCCGCGTCTCCAGCTCCATCCTCACGCGGTTCTTGGGTGGGGGCGCAATCCACGGGAAGCGGATGCAGTCGGACAGCGCGACCTGGGCCCGCGAGGCCAGCGGATGGGCGGGGGCGCAGGCCAGCACCACGGCGTCCACCAGCAGGTCGGTGAACCGGTAAATGTCCGGGTTGAGCGTGGGCGCGCGGCGGCTGACCAGCAGGTCGATTTTGGCGGCGTCCAGGTCCTCGATGAGGCGGTTGTGCGTGCCCACGTCGATGGCCAGCGCCACGCCCGGATGCATCGCCTGGTACGCGCGAACCGCGCCTGCCAGTGGCCACCCGCTGAACAGCGAGAAGCAACCGACCGTCAAACTCCCCAGGCTGCCACTTGCGATGGCTGCAAGGTCGGTCTCCGCTTTGTCCAGATCGCCCAGCAGCACTTGCGAGTGACGGCACAAAGCATCACCCAGCGGCGTGCAGACCATGCCTTTGCCGGTGCGTTCAAACAGGCGGCCCCCAACCATTTCTTCGATTTCGGTGATGGCACGCGAAAGACCCGACTGCGTGAGGTGCAGTTTGCCGGCGGCTTTGGAGAGGCTGCCGAAATCGGCGATCGCCAGCACGATCTCGAAGTGGCGGATTCGCAGCTTGCCGCGGAAAGGTGTGGGCATGCCAAAAGTTTATCGCGGCTTGCAGGGATCGGGGCATTCCGGTGTGGCGGGCTGGTGTGGCAGGCCACCAGCGGCTTAACATCGGCGTTTTTCCCTGCCCCACACCCACCATGAAGACACGATTTTTTTCCCGTCGCTGTGTATTGACCGCCGTGGCCGCGAGCGCGCTGGCCATGGGTGGCGCCAACGCCTGGGCCCAACCCGCCGCCTGGCCCAACAAGCCGCTGCGCCTGGTGGTGGGCTTCCCGGCCGGGTCATCGCCCGACCTGACCGCTCGCACCCTGGCCGAACCGCTGGCACAGGCGCTCGGCCAGCCGGTGGTGGTGGAGAACAAACCGGGCGCCGGCGGCAACATCGCCGCCGACCACGTGGCCAAGGCCGCCGACGGCCACACCTTCGGTTTGATGATCAACGGCAACCTGACGATTGCCAAACTCCTCAACCCCGCCACACCTTACGACCCGCTCAAGGACCTGGCGCCGGTGAGCCTGCTGGCCACCGCACCGCTGGTGCTGGCCGCCTCCACCAAGCTGCCGGCGGGCGCCTCTGCGGTGCTGGCCGCCGTGCGCCAGGGTGGCGACAAGATCAACTACGGCACACCCGGCAACGGCACCGTGGCGCATCTGGGCATGGAGCTGCTCAAAACCAAGGCCGGCCTGGCGCCGGTGCATGTGCCTTACCCGGGCAACCCTCAGGTCATCACCGCGCTGATCGCGGGCGATTTGCAGCTCGCGCTGCTGCCACCGGGCCTGGCCATGCCGCAGGTGCGCGCCGGCAAACTGCAAGCCGTGGGCGTCACCTCGGCCGGACGCAGCAGCCTGGTGCCCGAGGTGCCCAGCCTGCTTGACGCTGGCATCCAGGGTTTTCAGCTCGAAATCTGGAACGCCGTGGCCGGCCCGGCCAACACACCCAAGCCGGTGGTGGACAAACTCTCTACCCTGCTGGCCGACATCGTGCGTCGCCCGGCGGTGCGCGAAAAGCTGTTCAACCAGGGCTGGCAGGTGGCCGGCACCTCGGCCGAAGGCCTGGCCAAACGCATTCAGCGCGACGCCACCGAGATGGGCGAGGTGATCCGGCGCAACAACATACGGCCGCAGTGAGTCAGGGCTGGACCGTTCGGCTGGGCATGATGTGCACCAGCGACAGGTCCAGCCGCAGCGCAACCGCATCGCCCACGGCGGGCAACTGCGTGTGTGGCAGGCCGGTCAGCATCAGCTGCAGCGTGGTGCCGGCCGGTTGTTCGGCCCGCAGACGCAGCAGGGTCACGTCGCCCAGGTGGTGCTGGGTCAGCACCTGGGCCTCCAGGCACAGCCAGCGCGGGTCGCTCGGCGGGGTGCGTTCGCACAGGGCCAGGCCTTCACCGGGTATGACCCAGGTCACGTGCTGACCGTGTTCGACCTTGCCCTTGTCGCGCACCCGCAGCAGCGGGCCTGCGCCGGCCGCGCCCAGCCAGCGCATCAGGCCCCAGCCGGGGGCATCGGCCGCGCCTTCCCAGAGCCCATCGAAACGGTTCACGATGCCCACCAGATCGGCCACGCGGGCGTTGCGTGGCGATCGGTGGATGACGTCGGGGCGGCCCTGTTGCAGCACCTCGCCATCGGCCATCACCACCAGTTCGTCGGCCAGCAGGCGGGCTTCGGTCAGGTCGTGGGTCACCAGCACCATGGGCACGGCAATGTCCTCGCGCAGCTCGGCCAGCAAGGCATACAGCGTCTGCCGGTTCATCTGGTCCACGGCCGAAAAGGGCTCGTCGAGCAGCAGCACCGCCGGGTTGCGCACCAGGGCACGCGCCACCGCCACGCGTTGCTGTTGTCCGCCTGAGAGTTGCGCCGGGCGGCGCGTGGCCAGCTCGGGCGGCAGGCCCACGCGGCGCAGCATCTCGGCGGCGCGCGTCACGCGGTCGGCGCCGTGCAAGGGCAGGGCGACGTTGTGCAAGGCCGTCATGTGGGGCATGAGGGCGTAGTCCTGGAACACCAGACCCACCTGGCGCTGCTGCGGTGGCACAAAGATACCGGCTGCACTGTCGCACCAGCAAGCGTCGCCCACGGTGATGCGCGCCTGTTGTGGCCGCATCAATCCGGCGATGGCGCGCATCAGGGACGTTTTGCCGGCGCCCGATGGCCCCACCAGCGCCACCATCTGACCGGGCTCGCATTGGAAGCTGCCACGCAGGCGCATGGGCGCCTGCTGGTCGATCTGCACCCGCAAGCTCATCGGGTGCCTCCGGGCGCGCGGCGCCCGGCCCAGAGCGAGGCCACGATGGCCAGGGTGGAGAAGGCCAGCAGGGTGAGCGACATCAGGTGGGCGCCTTGCAGGTCGAAGGCCTGCACGCGGTCGTAGATGGCGATGGCGATGGTGCGGGTTTCACCGGGGATGCTGCCGCCCACCATCAGCACCACGCCAAACTCGCCCAGCGTGTGCACAAAGGTCAGCACCCCGGCCGACATCACACCGGGCCAGGCCAGTGGCAGTTCCACGCGCCAGAAGGTGGCCCAGGCGCTCAGGCCGTTGACGGTGGCGGCCTCGATGAGCTTGTGCGGGATGGCCTCGAAGGCGCGCTGCATGGGCTGCAGCATGAAGGGGATGTTGAACACCACCGAGGCCAGCAGCAGGCCCAGGAAGTTGAAGCTCAGCGACAGGCCCAGTGTGTCTTGTGCCCAGCGCCCCAGCGGCGACTGCGCGCCCAGCGACACCAGCAGGTAGTAACCCAGCACCGTGGGTGGCAGCACCAGCGGCAGCATCACCAGCGCCTCCAGCCAGGGTTTGGCGCGCGAGCGGCTGCGCGCCAGCCAGCGCGCAGCCATCAGGCCGGCGGGCAGCAGCACCAGCAGCGTGGCCAGGGCCAATTGCACCGAGAGGGCCAGCGCTTGCCAATCCATGTTCAGGGCTTGGGCAGACCAAAACCGTGGCGCGCCAGCGTGGCCTGGGCGGCGGGGGTGGCCAGGTGGTCGTAAAAGGCGCGGGCGGCGGGCGGGGCGTTTTTCATCAGCACCATGCGCTGCGCCAGCGGCTGGTGCCAGGTGGCAGGAATCGGCGCGAAGCTGCCCTGTGCCGCTATGTGTGGTGCCAGTGCCAGCGACTGCGCAATGATGCCGCCCTGCGTGGCGCCGCTGGCTGCGAACTGGGCGGCTTGCGAGATGTTCTCGCCCAGCACCAAGTGGGGCATCAGGGCATCCCACAGTCCGGCGTGCTGCAGCGCTTCGCGGGCGCGGGCGCCGTAGGGGGCGTGTTCGGGGTTGGCGATGGCGAACTTGCGCACCTCGCCGGCCTTGAGCGCGCGTGCCAGGTCCTGCAGACCGCCATCGGCCTTCAGCGGTGAACCCTTGGGCACGAACAGGCCTATGCGTCCGAGGGCATACAGTCGCCCCCGGTCGGCGGTCAGCCCGGCGTCGGCGAGCTTGAACACATAGGCTTCGTCGGCCGACAGGTACAAGTGAAATGGCGCGCCTTGCTGGATTTGCGTGAAGAAGTTGCCCGAGGACCCGAACACCAGGCGCAGGCGTTGCCCGGTGGTTTTTTCAAACTGCGCGGCGATGTCTTCGAGCGCGAACTTGAGGTCGGATGCGGCGGCGATGGTGGCTGTGGCCGGCTGTGCATGGGCGGCTGTGACCCACAGGCACAGCGACGCCAGCAGGGTGAGGCGGTGCAGGCTGGTGGTGTGGGGCATGGTGGTTTTTGCAGGGCCGTGACTTCTTTGAAGTGTATCGGGACGTCTTGGCCGAAGTGGGGCCCGTACCTTCCACCCAAGGGCATGGGGTACCTGGCTCCGCGGCTGTCCCCCGCTGCGGCTTGCGCCTCCGCTCCGCCTTTATGCCGCTGCGCCACGCACCCCATGCCCTTGGGCACCCGCCATGTTGGCACGCCATCGTGCCGATCCCGCGGCGCGCTGACAGCCAATTCAGGCCGCCACAGCCTCCACCGGCGCCGGAAACCCGTTGCGCCCCGGAAACTCCGGCGCCAGCTCGCGCGCGTTGCCCATCTTGAGCCACAGGCGCGTCGGGTGACGGCCGCGGTGGGTGTAGAACACCTCCTCGCGTTCAAGCGTGATCTTCACGGGTCGCCCGAGCTTCCGGGCGAGGTGCGCGGCGACGATGTCCGTACAGAACGGGTCGCACTTCCCGCCGTACCCGGCCCCGATCGCGGGCTTGATGAGCCGGATGTCCTGCTCCCGCATGCCGAGCACGTGCGCGACGTCCCTGTGCACGTAGTGCGGGTTCTGCGTGCTCGACCACAACGTGAGCTTGCCGTCCGGCTCGGGGTTCGCAAGCGCGACGTGCGTCTCCAGCGGGACGTGCGTGCTGCCGGGGTACTCGTAGGTGTCCTCGATCACGAGATCCGCGGCGGCAAAGCCGGCCTCGACGTCGCCGAACGACTGGAAGACCCGCCGCAGGATGTTGGACGGCTTCCGCGAATCGCCGTGGATGTGCGGCTTGGACGGATCGAGGGCGTCCTCGATCGTCAGGATCGGCGTGAGCACCTCGTAGGTCACCTTCACGGCACGGGCCGCACGGTGGGCGGTCTCCTCATCCACGGCAGCGATACATGCGATCGGCTCACCGATGTATCGCACCTTGCCGATCGCCATGGCCGTCTCGTCCTGCGCCACGGGAATGACACCGTACTTCTTGGGGAGTTCCTCCCCGAGGGCGACCCCGACGACCCCAGGCATGGCGAGCGCGATCGATACATCGACGCTCACGATCCGTGCGTGCGCCTCAGTGGAGCGTACGAACTTCCCGTACACCATGCGCGGGAGCTTGATGTCGTCCGTGAACACCGCGGCGCCGACGATCCGTGCCCGTCCGTCGATCTTGCGCTCCGCGCGCCCGAGCACGCCGCCCTCGGCGGCCTCCCCGGAGTGGGTCGGGTAGGTCGCCCACGCCGGACGGTTGTCGTTCTCGCTCATCGGGCACCCCCGTCGGAGCCGGGCCGGGCGCCGCGACCGGCTACTTCGCGTGCAGCCGCGAGGATCTTCGTGTACCCGGTGCACCGGCAGATGTTGGAGCCCAGGGCTTCCCGGATGGCGGCATCGTCCGGCTCCGGCGTCTCCTGGAACAGGTGGGAGAGGCAGAGGACGATCCCGGGTGTGCAGTACCCGCACTGGCTGGCGACGTGCTTGTCGAACGCCGCGACGATCGGGGCTTCGGCCGCCCCGATCCCCTCGATCGTCTGCACCTCCTCCCCCTCCATCTCGGCGGCAAGCGTGATGCACGCGAGCCGGGGCACCCCGCCCACCAGGACGGTGCAGGCGCCGCAATCGCCCACGTCGCAGCCGTGCTTCGAGCCGGTCAGACCGAGGTCCTCGCGCAGGAAGTCGAGCAGGGTGCGGGAGGCGGGGATGAGCCTGCGGTGACGGTCACCGTTCACGGTCAGCGTAAGGACAACTTCGTCGGACATGCTTTTCCTCCTATCGCCTCCACACGTTCTCCGGCCATGATAGCACCCGCGCCCCTGAGGTCCACCATGCGTAATTTCGTCCTCTCCCCTGCCTTCTCGCTCGCTCTCCCGCTCACCCTGGCCGCGTTTGCGACGGGCTGCAACAACGGCATCAAGGCCGGCGACACGTCCGACACCGCCGCGGACGCCGACACGGACACCGACGCGGACTCCGACGCCGACGCCGACACGGACACCGACACGGACACCGACTGCACCGCGACGATCACGGCCTTCAGCCCCGCGGACGGCGCCACGGACGTCGGGATCGACACCACGGTCTCCGCCTCCTTCTCCGAGTCTGTCACCGACGCGCAGATCTCGCTCACGGACAGCTCCGGGGCAGACGTCTCCGGCAGCGCGGCGCTCGCAGGCGACGGCATGAGCATCGGCTTCGCCCCCGACGCCCTCCTCGACCGCTCGGCCAGCTACACGGTCGAGGTCTCGGTCTGCGCGGATGACGGCACCGCCGGCTTCACCACGGCAGGCGAGAGCACCGCCGTCGACCTCACCGACCACACCTACGACATCGACCTGAAGGGTACGGACGTGACCTGGGTCTCGCCCTCCGCCGGGCCCACCCTCGTCGACCAGCTCGACACCGACCACCTGCTCATCATGGTCCAGAGCGCGGGCTCCTCCATCGACACCGTCGCGTCGGCCGGCCTCATCTTCAACGGCGACCTGATCCAGTACTCCTGCGCCGAGGCCATCGACTTCCCGTCCGGCAGCTTCGCCTCGAACCCCGCGTTCACCGCCGGGCCGATGGACTCCGGGCTCACGAGCGGCGGCACGGTCGTGCCTGTCTACGAGCTCAAGTTCACCGGCACGTTCAACGCGGACGGCAGCGCGGTCAACAACTCGGAGGTCACCGGCCTCATCGACAGCCGCCCGGTCTCCGACTCACTCGGCATGGACATCTGCGACCTGCTGCCGATCTACGGGGACTCCTGCGTCGCCTGCCCGGACGGCGAGATCGCGTGCATCGCCCTGGACGTGCAGGACCGCACGTCGCCCCTCGAGGCCGGCCTCGTGCTCGACCCCGCGATCGATCCGAGCACGGACCCGCATTGTAATTAGTGTTCAGAGGTCCTCCCCCCTCCGGGGGGAGGACTGCCTGGCTACTCCCTCAACGCCAGCACCCGCGCGTAGACCTCGCGCCGTGGCAGCCCGCACTCGGCCGCTACGACATCCCGCACCCGGCGGGGGTCCATGCCCTCCGCGAGCAGGGTGCGGATGCGCTCGTCCGGGTCCACGACGGCGATGGCCCCTCGTCCGACGAGCAGCACGACCTCTCCGCGGGCCTCGTCTCCGAGCACCTCCGCCGCGTGGGCGGCGCTGCCGGTGATCCACTGCTCGTGGACCTTGGTGAGGTTCCGAGCGATCACGACCTCGCGCGTCGGCCAGACCTCAGCGATGACAGCGAGGGCGTCCCGCAACCGCCGCGGGGACTCGTAGAACACCAGCGTGCCGTCGAAGCTGGCCAGCTCGGCGAGCCGCCCGCGGAGCGCCGGGCCCGATGCCGGCAGGAACCCCGCAAAACAGAACTGGTCCGTCGCGAGGCCGCTCCCGACCAGCCCGGCGATCGCGGCACACGCACCGGGCAGCACGTCGATGCCGAAGCCTGCGTCGCGGGCGCGCGCGACCACGCGAAACCCGGGATCGGAGATCAGCGGGGTGCCGGCGTCCGAGACGAGGCCCACGCTCCGCCCCGCCTCCAGGTGGGCGAGGATCTCGTCCGCACGGGCGTCCTCGTTGTGGTCGTGGCAGCTCCGCGTCGAGCGGGAGATGCCGTGGTGACGGAGCAGGTCCGCGGTGACCCGGGTGTCCTCGGCGTAGAGCTCGTCGACCTCCCGGAGCGCACGCAGCGCACGCAGCGTGATGTCGTCGGGCTCGCCGATGGGCGTGGCGATGAGGAGCAGGCGCCCCGGAGCGACGGCGATCACCGGGCCGCGCGGCTGGCCAGCGCGATGTCCGTCAGGCCCGCTGTCCGACAGCGCGCGATCACCTTCATGATCAGGTCATACGTGGCCGCTTCGTCGCCGCGGATCACCACGCGCGTGATGTTTCCGCCCTGCTTCACCAGCGCGAGCTTCTCGGGCAGGCTGTCCATCGTGACCTCCTCGGAGTCGACGAACAGCGTGCCGTCGGGGAGGATCGAGATGACCACATCCTTCGGGACCAACGGCGAGTCGCCCGTCCCTTGCGGCGTCTGCACCTGCAGCGCCCGCTCCGACTGCAGCCCCTTGGTCTGACTGGAGGCCTTCTCCGCCTCGACCATGGAGCTCGACACGACCATGAAGATGATCAGCAGCACGAGGAAGATGTCGGTCAGCGGCGTGATGTTGATGTCGGCGAAGATCGCCTCTTCGTCGTCATCCGCGCCGCTGCCGCTACTTTGCGGCGCTACCTGCATTCTCGCCCCCGACCGGGATGTGGGTGGGACTGCCCAGGATCGCCGACGGCGCGGGTGCCGACGGCGCGTCTGCCCGGACCCGGATGAGCTCGAGGGCCTCGTCCGCGGCGTACGCCAGACGACGCGCGATCGCGCCCGCGAAGTTCTGCAGCATGTTGAACAACATGACGGCTTCGAGCGCGACGAACAGGCCGACCGCCGTCGCGATCAACGCCTGCGAGATGCCGGACGAAACCACGGCGAACCCGCCCTGCCCGCTCTCCCCAATCGCGCGGAAGCTGCCCATGACCCCGATGACCGTGCCGAGCAAGCCGACGAACGGCATCAGCGCGCCCGCGGTGCCGAGGATCCAGAGCCAGCCCTTGTACGTCGCCACGGCGCGGCGCTGCTCACGGGCCATCGCCATGCCGGGATCCCCCCGGACTTTTCCCAACGCCCGGTCGAGCGCAGCCGCGAACACCTCGCGGATGGGCGCACCTACCGAGCGACAGCCCTGCCGCGCGTCGTCGAA
>JAUYSB010000287.1 GCA_030696525.1 Hydrogenophaga sp.
AGCAGTGGGCCGACAAGCTGGGCAATCAGCCCAGCGCCGCTTGATCACCGCACAAGGAGCACACACATGTCCTGGGCTGGAAAAATCCTCCGCGTCAACCTGACCACCGGCAACGTTGCCGTCGAACCGCTGCGCATGGACTGGGCACGCGCCTACATCGGTTCGCGCGGGCTGGGCAGCAAATACCTGATCAGCGAAATCGACCCCAAGGTCGATCCGCTGTCGCCGGACAACAAGAACATTTGGGCCACCGGCCCGCTGACCGGCACCATGGCCTCCACCGGCGGCCGCTACACGGTCATCACCAAGGGTCCGCTCACCGGTGCCATCGCCTGCTCCAACTCGGGCGGCTACTGGGGCGCCGAGCTCAAGATGGCCGGCTGGGACATGATCATCTTCGAGGGCAAGAGCCCGAAGCCGGTCTACCTCTACATCAACGACGACACGGTGGAGCTGCGCGATGCCGGCCACCTGTGGGGCCAGAGCGTGTGGAAAACCGAAGAGGCGCTCAAGAGCAGCCTGCAAGACCCGCTGCTGCGCGTCTCCAGCATCGGCAAATCGGGCGAGACCGGCGTGTTGTACGCGGCCGTGGTGAACGACCTGCACCGCGCGGCCGGCCGCTCGGGCGTGGGCGCCGTGATGGGCAGCAAGAACCTGAAAGCCATTGCCGTGCGCGGCACCAAGGGCGTGGGCAACCTGCGCGACCCCAAGGCCTTCATGCAGGTCACCAAAGAGAAGAAAAAGATCCTGGCCGAGAACGCCGTCACCGGCCAGGGCCTGCCCGCCTACGGCACCCAGGTGCTGATGAACGTGATCAACGAAATTGGTGGCCTGCCCACGCGCAACCACCGCGACGTGCAGTTTGAGGGCGCCAAGGACATCTCGGCCGAAGCCATGGTCACGCCGCGCGCCACCGACGGCAAGAAGCACCTGGTGACCAACCAGGCCTGTTTTGGTTGCACCATCGCCTGCGGGCGCATCAGCAAGATGGACGAAGGCCACTTCACTGTGGCCAACAAGCCGCAGTACTGGGGCGCCAACGGGGGCCTGGAGTACGAAGCGGCCTGGGCCCTGGGTGCGGCCAACGGGGTCAACGACCTCGAAGCCCTGCAATACGCCAACCTGCTGTGCAACGAAGAAGGCTTCGACCCCATCAGCTTTGGCGCAACCGTGGGCGCGGTGATGGAGCTTTACGAGATGGGTGTGCTGACCAAGGAGCAGCTCGGCATCGAGGCGCCGTTCGGCTCGGCTCAGGCGCTGGCCTACTTTGCCGAAATCACCGCCAAGGGCGAGGGTTTTGGCAAGGAAATTGGCCAGGGCTCCAAGCGCCTGACCGCCAAGTACGGCCACCCCGACCTGTCGATGAGCGTCAAGGGCCAGGAATTCCCGGCCTACGACGGCCGTGCCATCCAGGGCATTGGCCTGGCTTACGCCACCAGCAACCGCGGTGCCTGCCACCTGCGCGGCTACACCATCGCCTCCGAAGTGCTGGGCATCCCGGTCAAGACCGAACCGACCGAGAGCGAAGGCAAGCCCGAGCTGGTCAAGGCCTTCCAGGACGCCACCGCCGCGTTCGACTCGTCCGGCCTGTGCATCTTCACCACCTTTGCGTGGAGCCTGCCCGACCTGGCGCCCCAGTTGCAGGCCGCTTGCGACGACGCCTACACCACCGAGGAACTGGCCACCATCGGCGAGCGCATCTGGAACATGGAGCGCGAGTTCAACAACGCCGCTGGCTTCACCGCCAAGGACGACTCGCTGCCCAAGCGCCTGCTCACCGAAGCCGCCAAAACCGGTGGTTCCAAGGGCATGGTCAGCAAGCTGCCCGAGATGCTGCCCAAGTACTACGCCGCACGTGGCTGGGACAGCGAAGGCCGCCCGACCGCCGAGACCAAGGCACGCCTGAGCCTTTGATCCAGCACCCGAGCGCTTGACGACGCGGTCCACGGTCCTCCCAGGGCCTGGACCGCTTCCTTTTTTGGAGCACCCCATGACACACCACGTCATCCTCGGCGCCGGCCCGGCCGGCGTCATCGCGGCCGAAACCATCCGCAAACACGCGCCCACCGACACCATCACCCTGGTCGGCGACGAGCCCGAGCCGCCTTACTCGCGCATGGCCATTCCCTACCTGCTGATCGGCAACATCGATGAGCCCGGCACCTACCTGCGCAAGACGGCCGATCACTATGCGCGCCTGCGCATCACCCAGGTGAGCGCCAAGGCCACCGCGGTGGACAGCGCGAAGCGCACCGTCACCCTGGACAACGGCCAGACACTGAACTTCGACAAGTTGCTGATCGCCACCGGCTCGCACCCGGTGCGCCCGCCCATCCCCGGCATGGATGCACCCGGCGTGCACCCCTGCTGGACGCTGGAAGACGCCCGCGCCATCGCCCGCCTGGCCCAGCCCGGTGCGCGTGTGCTGCAGATGGGCGCTGGCTTCATCGGCTGCATCATCATGGAAGCGCTCAAGCAGCGCGGCGTGCAATTGAGCGTGGTGGAGATGGGCGACCGCATGGTGCCGCGCATGATGGGGCCCACCGCCGGCGGCATGATCCGCGACTGGTGTGAAACCCAGGGCGTTCAGGTGTTCACCGGCACCAAGGTCGAGGCCATCACGCCCGGCACGCCGCTCAAGGTGCAACTGTCGGGTGGCCGCACGGTGGAGGCCGATCTGGTCATCAGCGCCACCGGCGTGCGTCCGGCCATCGGCTACCTCAAGGATTCCGGCATCAGCTGCCTGCTGGGTGTGCTGACCGACGAACACCTGCAGACCAACGTGCCTGGCATCTATGCGGCGGGCGACTGCGCCGAAGCCTTCGACAAGGTCAGCGGCAAAACCATCGTCAGCGCCATCCAGCCCAACGCCGCCGAACAGGCCCGCGTGGCCGCGCTCAACATGGTGGGGCAGAAGGCCGAATTGAAAGGCGTGACGCAGATCAACGTGC
>JAUYSB010000302.1 GCA_030696525.1 Hydrogenophaga sp.
CCGCCCGCCTGACCATGGACCGCGAAGGCATTCGCGTGCTGGCCGCCGAAACCCTGGGCTTGCCGACCAGCCCCTACAAGTTCTGCGATTCGCTGGCCGAGCTGCAAGCCGCGATTGACGATGGCATTGGCTACCCCAACATCGTCAAGCCGGTGATGAGTTCCAGCGGCAAAGGCCAGAGCAAGATCGACGGCCCGGCCGATGTGCAGAAGGCCTGGGATTACGCCATGGCTGGCGGCCGTGTGAGCCACGGCCGCGTGATTGTCGAAGGCTTCATCGATTTCGATTACGAGATCACCCAGCTGACCGTGCGCGCCGTGGGTGCCGACGGCCAGATCGAAACGCACTTCTGCGAGCCCATTGGCCACGTGCAAGTGAGTGGCGACTACGTGGAAAGCTGGCAGCCCATGGCCATGTCGCCGGCGGCCATCGCCAAGTCGCGCCAGATCGCCCAGGCCGTGACCGACAACCTGGGCGGCCAGGGACTGTTCGGCGTGGAGCTGTTCGTCAAGGGCGACCAGGTGTGGTTCAGCGAGGTCAGCCCGCGCCCGCACGACACCGGTCTGGTGACGCTGTGCACCCAGCACCAGAGCGAGTTCGAGTTGCACGCCCGCGCCATCCTGGGCCTGCCGGTGGACACGTCCTTGCGCAACCCCGGCGCCAGCGCCGTGATCTACGGCGGCGTGGACGCCACCGGCATCGCCTTCGACGGCGTGGACGAGGCCCTGCGTGTGCCCGGCACCGACCTGCGCCTGTTCGGCAAGCCCGAGAGCTTCACCAAACGCCGCATGGGCGTGGCCCTGGCGCGTGCCGCCGACACCGACACCGCGCGCGCCAACGCCAAGCTCTCCGCCAGCAAGGTCAAGCCGCGCGTGGCGTTATGGGTGGTTCGCGCGTGTGACCTTTAAACCGATCGGATCAGCACAACGATGAACAATTGTTGGGTTGGACAGATGGTTCGCTAACCCGGTTGAGCGGCAAATAGATGAATGCCGAAAACCTAAACTGGCCGCTTTTAGGTCAATTGGGGGAGCGTACACATGCGTCGAGATTTCATTTTGGCATTTGCCATTGCGGCAGTTGCGTCTGGTGTGCAAGCGCAGATTCAGCCGGATGCACCGACGATTCAGTATTTCAAGTCCGAGGCCCACACGCAACTGATTGGGACCATGGGGTTGGTCTATGAGCGCAATATCTTTCAACGAAAAGAGATGTGTTCCACCGGCTATCGCTGGGATCCGATCAGCTTTGCGATCCTGCAACCGTTGGTGATGCCAGCATCGGGGTCTCATCCGGAGTCGGGTGTGTGGACGATGCGATTTCGGTTTCAGGGGTGCGGCCACTCAGCTGTTTACAACGTCATGCACAGGGCTCAGGCGGGCAAGTCGCCGCAGCCCGTCGCGCTGCCCCCGGGCGACACCAGGGCAGGTCCAACGCTTGCCTATGACTTGATGAAGGGCGTGGGCGTCGCAAGTCTTCATGCAGGATCTACACCCGAGTGCAAGGCCGTTCATATTCTGAACACAGAGGTTACCCGCGCGCCATTTCAGCAAGAGGTTGACGGTCAGGTGACCGAGGGCGTTTGGGAGGAGTCATGGCGCGCGCGTGCCTGCGATAAAGAATTTACGGCGGATTTTTGTCTGACACCGCAACCAACCGGCGGCACGAACTGGGCTCTTGGGAAATGTCGGCGTTGACCGCAGCCCAGTCCAAAATGGCATCTGCTTATCGCGCCGGCTAACGCCATTTGGGCCATGCAAATGGCGCCTTGAGTTTGGGTGTGCAGGCGAGCGGTGACTGGCGGCTTGGGTCAAACGCGCTCAACGATCAGGCCAGCACCAGCTGTGCCCGGCCGTTCGCCTTGGCCGTGTACATGGCCTGATCGGCCCGGTTCAACAGCGTGTCCAGCTGGGCGTCGCCGGGCTGCAGTTCGGTGGCGCCGGCCGAGAAGGGCAGGCCAAAACCCAGTGTCGGCAAGGCCTCGGGCAGCATGCGGTTGCGCAGCCGCTGCTCCAGGGTGTGCACGGCGTTCAAGGGGGTGTCGCGCAGCAGCACGGCGAACTCCTCGCCGCCCAGGCGGCCGGCCAGGTCGCCTTCGCGCACTTCCTCACGCAAGGCGTGCGCGAACAGGCGCAGCGCCCGGTCGCCGACGTCGTGGCCGTGGCGGTCGTTGATTTTTTTGAAGTGGTCGAGATCGAACAGCACCACGGTGAGCGGCTGGTGGTGGCGGCGTGCGTGCGCCATGGCGGCGGCGGCCTGAGCGTGCCAGGCGCGGTGGTTGAGCACGCCGGTCAGGCCGTCGGTGTGGGCCATGGTGCGCAGCTGCGCTTCTGCCTCGTCGCGCCAGGCCACCAGCAGGGCCACGGTGATGAGCACCAGCACCACGTTGGCCGCCAACTGGGCGCCGATGTTGACCGGGTGGGGCGCCTGGAAGCTGGGGTAGAGCTCGGGGAAAAAGGCGCCCATCAACCCGCGCGCGAAGGTGAACCCGGCGATGAGTGCGTGGCAGCCGGCCAGCAGCCAGCGCCAGTGGCGGCGGGCGGGGCGCGCCGGCCACAGGGCGGCCCGGGCCACCACCAGCAACTGCCCGGCCAGCAGGAAGTTGGCCCAGCCCACGCGGGGGCTGTAGTGCGGGAACAGCACGGCATAACCCAGCGGCATCAGCAGCACCAGCGCCAGCAGCAGGCGTTTGCCCGGGCGCGGGCCCAGCCATTGCTCCAGTGCGCCAAACAGCAGCCAGGGCGCCAGCGAGGCGAACACCATGGCGGCGGTGGACAGCACCCAGTCCAGCCAGTGGCCGATCCAGAAGCCCGAGGCGATGATGCACACCCAACCCCCCATCTGGGTCAGCAGGCTCCATTGCGCCAGGCGGCCGGCACGGCTCACCTGCCGCCCCATCAGCAAGGGCAGCGTGACCGATACCGTGAACAGGTTGAACGCGGTGAGGACGAGGACGGTGAAGACGTTGATCTGGGCCATGGGCAGGCTTACTGAAACGCCACCTCCGCAAAGCTGCGCAGCTTGCGGCTGTGCAGGGCGTCCACGCCGCCGGCGCGCAGGCGCTCCACCGCGCGTATGCCAATGCGCAGGTGCTGATCGACCCGTTCGCGGTAGAAGTGGTTGGCCATGCCGGGCAGCTTGATCTCGCCGTGCAGGGGCTTGTCGCTCACGCACAGCAGGGTGCCGTAGGGCACGCGGAAGCGGAAGCCGTTGGCGGCGATGGTGGCGCTTTCCATGTCCAGCGCCACGGCGCGCGATTGCGAGAAGCGGCGCTGCGGCGTGTTGTCGGGCAGCAGCTCCCAGTTGCGGTTGTCGGTGCTGGCCACGGTGCCGGTGCGCATGATGCGCTTGAGTTCGGCGCTTTTGAGGCCGGTCACGTCGGCCACCGCGCCTTCGAGTGCGAGCTGGATTTCGGCCAGCGCGGGAATGGGCACCCACAGCGGTAGTTCTTCGTCGAGCACGTGGTCCTCGCGCACGTAGGCGTGGGCCAGCACGTAGTCGCCGAGTTGCTGGCTGTTGCGCAGGCCGGCGCAGTGGCCCAGCATCAGCCAGGCGTGGGGGCGCAGCACGGCGATGTGGTCGGTGATGGTTTTGGCGTTGCTGGGGCCGACACCGATGTTGACCATGGTGATGCCCGAGTGGTCGGCGCGCACCAGGTGGTAGCCCGGCATCTGGGGCAGGCGCGGCGGGGCTTTGCCGAACGCATCGCCTGCTTCAGTGGGCAGGCCCGTGCGGCGCGTGACCACGTTGCCCGGTTCGACGAAGGCGATGTAGTCGCTGTCGGGGCGGGCCATTTCGGCGTGACCCAGCTTGATGAACTCGTCGATGTAGAACTGGTAGTTGGTGAACAACACGAAGTTCTGGAAATGCTCGGGCGCGGTGCCGCTGTAGTGGCGCAGGCGCTGCAGCGAATAATCGACGCGCGGCGCGGTGAACAGCGCCAGCGGCTCGGGCTGACCGGGCGGCGTCTGGTGTGTGCCGTTGGCGATGCCGTCGTCCATCACCGTCAGGTCGGGCAGGTCGAAGACCTCGCGCATCAGCGCCCGGCGTTCGGCCGACATCTCGCCCTCCACGTGGTCGTGCTCGGCAAACGAGAAGTGCACCGGTATGGGTTGGCTGCCCACACCCACCTGCAGCTCGCCGCCGTGGTTTTGTTGCAGCAGGCGGAATTGTTCGAGGTAGTAGTGGGCGAACAGGTCGGGCCGGGTCAGCGTGGTCTCGAAATCGCCCGCGCCGCTGACGAAGCCGTAGGACAGGTGTTTGTCGGCCCCGTCCTGGCGCAGCGCGGTGTGGGTTTGCAGGCGCACAAAGGGGTAGCAGGCGCGCGCGCGCTGGCCTTCGGGCCAGGTGCCGGCCACAAAGGCGGCCAGCGAGCTGCGCAGGTGGGCGATGGCCTGGTCGTACAGGTGCTGCACCTGGGCCAGGGCGGCGGCCGGGTCGGTGTAGGACACCGGGGCCACAAAAGGCGGTGTGAGGGTGGGGGCGTGGGGCATGGGCGTATTGTGCGGGTGTGGTGTGACGGCAAGCTTGCACAGGTCGTGCCCGTTGCGCCCGTTACCATAGCGCCAACCCTTTGATTCCAGGTACACCCCATGATCCTCGAACTCGCCGACATCCGCATCCAGCCCGGCCAGCAGGCCGCTTTTGAAGAAGCCATCCAGCGTGGCGTGGCCACCGTGATTGCCCAGGCCAAGGGTTTCCAGGGCTTCAAGGTCAACCACAGCATCGAGTCGCCCGAACGCTACGTGCTGATGATTTACTGGACCACGCTGGAAAACCACACGGTGGATTTCCGCCAGTCCGACGCCTTCACCCAGTGGCGCGCCATCGTCGGCCCCTTCTTTGCCGGCCCGCCCACGGTGGAGCATTTCGAGCTGGTGGCCAAATCGGTCTGACATGAAACGCGCGCGCGCCGCCACCTGCTTGTTGCCCTGCCTGCTGCTGTGGGCCGGCCAGGCGGGTGCGGTGCGGCTTGAGGCGGTGGACGGGCCTGCCGAGCCGGGCGACCCCGGTGCCGGCGACTACCTGCTCGGCACCATGCTCAGCACCTCGGGCAACCACGTGGGCGAGCCCGGGCGCGGCGCCAGCCTGCGGCCTCTGTGGTCGGTGCAATGGGGCAACTGGCGCATCACCACCACCCGCGCCAGCGCGCTGTGGCGGCTGGGGCGCGACGGCGTCGATCCCGGCGTCAGCACGGTGCTGGTGGACCAGAACCGCTTTCGCCTCAGCGCCTCGCTGCAGATCGACGGCGGCCGCCGTTCGGGTGACGACAGCTACCTCGCCGGCCTGCCCGACGTGCAGCGCACCCTGCGCGGCCGGGTGACGGCGCGCTACACCCTGAGCGATCATTGGTCGGTGGCGCTGGCCGCGTCGCACGACCTGCGCAACCGCGACCGCGCCGGCACGCTCACGCCGTCCATCAAATACCGCCACCCCACCGAATCGGGCACCTTGTGGGAGGCCTCGCTGTCGGCCGTGGCCGGCAACGACGAGCACCTGCAGACCTTCTACGGCATCTCGCCCGCCGCCGGGCTGGCCTCGGGGCGCTCACCTTACGCGCCGCGTGGCGGGCTGCACCAGTGGCGGCTGGGCCTGGATGTGAGCCACCCCATCAGCGCGCGCTGGGTGGTGTTTGGCGGGCTGGGTTTGTCAACGCTGGTGGGCGACGCCCGGCGCAGCCCGCTGGTGTCGCGCGCCAGCACCTGGGGCGCGAACGTGGGGCTGGCCTACCGCTGCTGCTGAGCGCTTTCATTCGCTTACAGCGCTTCACCGTGGCGCCAAGGTGGCGGGCTAACATGGGCCACCGTTTTTTGCTGGAGAAAGCCATGAAGTTGTCGTCTGCCCTGCTGGTGTTGTCGTCGGTTGTGTGCCTGGCCTTGCCGGCCCAGGCTGAAAAGCCCGATGGGGCCGGGCAGGGTGGCGGTAAGGGCCAAGGCAAACCGGACAAGCACCAGAACGAACGCCAAGGTGGACGCGACCGCGATGACCGCGATGGCGGCCATCGCCAACAGCAGGTTCAACGCCAGGTGGTCCGCAACGACGGACCCTCGGTGGCCCTGCAGGGCAGCACGGGCAATGTGCAGATCGGCGTCTACTTCGGCGCTCCGCAGCGTCAGGCGTTGCACGACTACTACGCGCCGCAGTTCCGCTCGGCCAAGTGCCCGCCGGGCCTGGCCAAGAAGGGCAATGGCTGTATGCCACCGGGCCAGGCCAAGAAGTGGCGTGTGGGCCAACCGCTGCCACGCGACGTGGTCTATTACCCCGTGCCCAACGAGATTTCGGTGCGCATCGGCCTGCCGCCAGCGGGCTACAAATACGTGCGCGTGGCGGCCGACATCCTGATGATTGCCGTCGGCACCGGCATGGTCATCGACGCCGTCGAAGACCTGATGCGCTGATCAGGCCAGCAGGCGTTTGAGGTAGCGCCCGGTGTGGCTGGCCGGGTTGGTGGCCAGTTGCTCGGGCGTGCCAAAACCCACCACGGTGCCGCCGCCGTCGCCGCCTTCCGGGCCCATGTCGATCAGCCAGTCGGCGGTCTTGATGACGTCCAGGTTGTGCTCGATCACCACGATGGTGTTGCCCGCATCGCGCAACTGGTGCAGCACCTTGAGCAGCAGCTCGATGTCGGCAAAGTGCAGGCCGGTGGTGGGCTCGTCCAGTATGTAGAGGGTGCGGCCGGTGTCGCGTTTGCTCAGCTCCTGCGCCAGCTTCACCCGCTGCGCCTCACCGCCCGACAAGGTGGTGGCGCTCTGCCCCAGGCGGATGTAGGACAGGCCCACGTCCAGCAGGGTCTGCAGCTTGCGCGCGAGTGTGGGCACGGCGCTGAAGAAGGCAAAGGCCTGCTCCACCGTCAGCTCCAGGATCTGGGCGATGTTTTTGCCCTTGTAGAGCACCTCCAGCGTTTCGCGGTTGTAGCGCGCACCAACGCAGACCTCGCAAGGCACATAAACGTCGGGCAGGAAGTGCAT
>JAUYSB010000303.1 GCA_030696525.1 Hydrogenophaga sp.
CGGCAGCACCGTGCCCATGACCTTGAGCTGCGCCAGCTCGTCCGAGACGATCTTGGTCGAAAGCTGCCTGTCGCGGCCCACGGCGCCCACGCTGCCGTGCGGTTCCAGCAGGCGGTCCAGCGCCGCCAGCACCTGGCGTTCGGGTGCGCCCGCATGCAGGCGCAGCGCCACCTGGTTGAACGCGCCCTGCATGTCGAAGGCCTCGGTCATGCGCTGGCCGTCCATCCACCAGATGCCGAAGCTGGTGTCGTCGGGCGCGCCGCCCTGCGAGGCGAACACGTATTCGGGCGACACGGCCGTGCCCACCACATGGATCTGTTCGCGCCGCCCATTGAGGATGGCGTGCACCACATCGCCGGGCCGCAGCTGGCGGGCGGCGGCAAAGCGGTCGCTCACCAGCGCTTCGAGCTGGCCGCCGCGCTCGGGCCAGCGGCCAGCCCGCAGCGTCAGTGTGTTGAGGCCCTGGCGCCCGGCGTGCACGCGGGCCAGGTCCAGCCCGATGAAACGCCCGGTGACCGGCTGCATCACGCCGGTCAGGTCCACCTGCGCATCAAAGGCCACACCCAGCTTCACCTCGGCCACGCCGGCCAGGGCTTCGATGCGCTCGCCCAGCGCGATGGGCGCCCGCCTGACGCCGGCAAACAGGTCGGCCAGGCGGTTGTCGCGGTAGAAGGCGTCGCGCGAATCCTGCAGCGAGTCGTGCACCGCGAACATGCCCACAAAGCCCGCCACGCCAATGGCCACCACCACCGCGATGGTGATGACCTGCGCCCGCAGGCGGCTCAGGTCGCGCCATAGTTTGGTTTGCAGTGCTGTCATGGACTCACCACGAAAGCGTTGACGCCGGCACCTTGTGCGCGTTGACCAGGCTGTCGACGATGCGGCCATCGGCCAGGCGCAGCACGCGGTCGGCCATGTCGGCGATGGGGGCGTTGTGCGTGATGACCACGGTGGTGGTGCCCAGCTCGCGGTTCACGCGTTCGATGGCCTGCAGCACCATGATGCCGGTGGCGCAGTCCAGCGCGCCGGTGGGCTCGTCGCACAGGAGCACGGCGGGCCGCTTGGCTATGGCGCGCGCAATCGCCACGCGCTGCTGCTCGCCGCCCGAGAGCTGCGAGACGAAGTGGTGTTTGCGCGCCGCCAGCCCCACCAGCGCCAGTGCGTCGGCCGGCGCCATGGGGTCGTCGGCCAGATCGGTCACCAGCGCCACGTTTTCTTCGGCCGTGAGGCTGGGGATGAGGTTGTAGAACTGGAACACAAAGCCCACGTGTTCGCGCCGGTAGCGTGTGAGTTCGGTGTCGCCCGCACCGATGAGCTCGTGCGCCTGGCCGTCGTGTGTCCACTGCGCCGATCCGCTGGTGGCGGTGTCCAGCCCGCCCAGGATGTTGAGCAGCGTGGACTTGCCGCTGCCCGAGGCGCCCAGCAGCACCACGAACTCGCCCCGCACGATGTCCAGGTCCACACCGCGCAGGGCGTGCACGGCGGTGTCGCCCTCGCCGTAGGTTTTGACGAGGGCGCGCGCGGTGAAGACGGACGAAGCAGGCAGCGGCTTGGGCATCTGCCCATTATGTGAAGCTGGCGCCAGCGCGATGTGACCATCGTCAAACGACGGTCAATCAGCCTGAAACACCACGCGCCAGTGACCCGGGGCGCCTTGGGGTTGCCCACGGCGCGGCATCATGCGCACATGAAATGCTTGGTTCCCCTTGTCTGTTTGGCCGGCGCCAGCGTGGCCCTGGCCCAGGCGGGCGAGCGGGTGAGCCTGCCGGGCTTCGCCATCGACCGCACCGAAGTCACCATCGCGCAGTTCGCCCGCTTTGTGGCCGCCACCACCACCACCACCCGTGCCGAGCGCGAAGGCGGTGGTTTTGAGTACCTGGGCGGCTGGCAGCGCCGGCCGGGCTGGACCTGGCGCCAGCCCGATGGCGTGCCGCCCGCCAGCGAGCGCCTGCCCGCCGTGCACATCACGTTCGACGAGGCCCAGGCCTATTGCCGCTGGGCTGGCGGGCAGTTGCCCACGGCGGCGCAGTGGCTGTCGGCCGCGTTCACCGAGCAGCGCGCCGCACCTCCAGCGCCCTGGGTGGCCGGCCGCAGCTACCGCTGGCCCACCGGCGACACGCCCGAGGGCGCCAACACCAGCGACACCGATGCCTGGCCGCGTGCCGCGCCGGCGGGCGCCACGCGCGCGGGCGTCAACGGCCTCTACGACATGGGTGCCAACGTGTGGGAGTGGGGCGCCGACGCGCAGGGCCAGGAGCGGCGCACCCTGGGCGGCTCGTGGTGGTACGGCCCGCAGCAGATGGCGGCCGATGCGGTGGCCTGGAAGCCGGCCGACTTCTACGCGGTCTACATCGGCTTTCGGTGTGTTTACCCGGTGGCAGCGAAATGATGAGCTCGCTGCCCGAGGGCTACAGCGCGCTGGTGGTGGGCGCCAGCGGCGCGCTGGGCCAGGCCTTTGTGCAGCAGCTGCGCGCCGACCCACGTTGTGGTGCCGTGCGGGAGCTGTCGCGCGGCACCCAGCCCAGCCTGCGGCTGGAGGACGAGGCCAGCATCGCCGCCTGTGCGCAGTGGCTGCGCGGGCAGGGCCCGCTGCACCTGGTGATTGACGCCACCGGCGCGCTGACGCTGGACGGGCGCGGCCCCGAAAAACGCCTGGACGAGCTGGACGCCGCGCACCTGGCGCGCGCCATGGCCGTCAACGCCATCGGCCCGGCCTTGCTGGTCAAACACGTGTCGCCGCTGCTGGCGCAGGGTGAGCGTGTCATCTGGGCCAAGCTGTCGGCGCGGGTGGGCAGCATCAGCGACAACCGCAAGGGCGGCTGGTACGGCTACCGCGCGTCCAAGGCGGCGCTCAACATGCTGCTGCAGACGGCGGCCATTGAACTGGCGCGCCGCCGCCCGCTGGCGGTGGTGGCCGCGCTGCAGCCCGGCACCGTGCGCTCGGCCCTGAGCCAGCCCTTTGTGGGCAGCGACGCGCTGGCGCCCGACACCGCAGCGCAGCGCCTGCTGGGGGTGCTCGATGCCTTGCCAGCCACGGGCAACGCGCACTTTGTGGACCACCAGGGCGAGCACATCGCCTGGTGAGGGGGCTGCGTTGTCCGCTAAAGTGGGGCCTTGCCGACGCCGCTGGTGCGCGGCAGCCGCAGGGGAGCCGGAGAAGCCGTGCGCAGGCAGAATCGAGTGGTCTGCGCCTGGAGAAACACATTGCACCACATGCCCCAATGGAGCCACGCGCTGAGCGTGCGCAATGCGCGCCTCGACGAGCAGCACATCGTGCTGATCGAGATGTCCAAAGAACTGATCGCGCTGGTGAAGCGGGCGCCGCCCACCGATGCCCCCATCCGGGAAGCGCTCAGGGAGTTTGCCGACTACGCCCGCCGCCACGACGAGCTGGAAGAAGGCTTGCTGGCGGCCAACGGCTGCCCCACGCTGGACGAACACCGCGCCATCCACCGCTTGGCCGAAGCCGAGCTGGAGCGCTGGGTGCGTGCCGCGGCCAGCGAGTCGATCGACCGCAAGGCCCTGGTCAACTGCTTCGAGGTCTGGATGGCCCACCACCTGACCGAGACCGACATGCCGGTCAAAGCCTACATGCACGACTGAGGAAGCACGGCGCACCTGCACAGGCTTACACCGGGGTGACGGAGCGTGACGCCAGTGTCTGAAACATGGGCAATCGGGGTGTCAGGGATACCCGGCGGTATCGGTGGTACGCTCTTTACAAAGCCGCCATACTGCGGCCGGCAGCACGGTTTTGGGCACACGCCAGGCGCCACGTCTTGGTGAGACAACGCGGCGTCTGGTTGCCGCAGCCGGTGTGACCCAGTGACCGTGCCGCCACGTTGTCAGCAGTATCAGAATGCTCGCTCACATTGTTTACAAGAGCCGGTGCCAGACACCGATCGGCAAGCAGGAACTCGAGGCGCTGCGGGTTCAGTTTGACCACAACAACCGGCTGCTGGACGTCACGGGCGTGTTGCTGTGCGACGGTGTTTACTTCTTGCAGGTGCTTGAAGGCAAACGGCGCGTGCTGGAAAAGCTCTACCAGAAAATCCTGGCCGATTCGCGGCACAGGGATGCGGCGACACTGCTCTCGGCGCCGGTGCCGCGCCGGATTTTTGCCGAATGTGGCATGCACCTTATCACCACCCGGCCCGGCCAGTGGGTGGACCCGGGCGAGCTGGCACCCCTGTTCCAGCACGATGTCAACGGCTCCATCGAAGACCGGACGCACGCCATCCTGAGGGCCTTCACTTCGGGGCGCTGGCGCGAGCGAACGGTGCCCCGCACGCAGTTGGCGCAGCCGGTGGGTGGCCTCTACGCTGGCGGCCCGCTGCCCCGGGTGGTGCCGCTGGCCGATGAAGCGGCCTGTTTCGCCTTCCAGCCCATCGTCAACCCCGTCACGCAGCGCATCACGGCGGTGGAGGCGCTGTTGCGTGGCCCCGACGGAGCCGCGCCGCATGTGGTGCTGAACCGCTTCAGCGGGCACGCGTTGCACCTGTTCGATTTCCAGTCCAAGGCCAGCGCGTTTTCGCTGGCGCGGCGGCTCAACATCCAGTGGCCGCTGTCCATCAACTTGTTGCCCTCGTCCTTGCTGGCGGTTGAAAACGCCGCCGAGGTCTTGCTGACCGAGGCGCGCCGTCACGGCTTCGGGCCCGCCGATTTCATCGTCGAAATCACCGAAGAAGAAGCGATCAGCAACCCGGGCCAGTTCATGCAGGCCACCGATGCGCTGCGGGCTGCGGGCATACAGATTGCCATCGACGACTTCGGTGCCGGCTTCGCCGGTCTGTCCTTGCTGGCCAGCTTCCAGCCCGATCGCCTGAAAATCGACATGTCGCTGGCGCGCGGCGTGGACAAGGACGGTCCCCGCCAGGCCATCCTGCGCGCCATCGTCGACTGCTGCGTCTCGCTCGGCATCAAGCTGGTGTGCGAAGGCGTGGAAACCGAGGCGGAAATGCGTTGGCTGCTGGAGCACGAGATCAGCGACTTCCAGGGCTACCTGTTTGCCCGCCCGCTGCTGGCGGGCGTCCCGGACATCCACTGGCCCGTGTCGGGCCCGCAGGCGCCATCGCCCGAGATCGTGCCCATGCTCGGCCAGATCACACGGCGTTTCAACATCGCCGCACCCACGCGCGAGCAGGTGGACGCCGCGGTGGCCAACCCCGTGCGCCTGCGCGCCCTGCGCCACCTCAAGCTCCTGGACACGGCGCCCGAGGTCACGTTCGACCGCCTCGTCAAACTGGCGGCGAAACAGACGCGTGCGCCGGTGGCCTTTCTGTCGTTGGTGGACGAAGACCGCGATTTCTACAAGGCCGCGTTCGGGTTCGGCGAGCCGCTGGCCAGCCGGCGCCAGTTGGAGGGGCGCACCTTCTGCCACTACGCGCTGCTGTCAGAGGGGCCGCTGGTGCTGGAGGACGTTGCCGCCGAAGATGTGTTTCGGGATGTGCCCACGGTGCAGACGCTTGGCGTGCGCGCCTACCTCGGCGTGCCGCTGGTGCTCAACAGCGGCGAGGTGGTTGGCAGCCTGTGTGTGGTGGATTTTTTGCCTCGGCGCTGGGCCGAAGACGACATCGCCCTGGTGACCGAACTGGCCCGATCGGTGATGCGCGAATTTGAGCTGCGAGCCAGCGGTGCCGGCCCCAACGGTTTGAGCCTGGACCCGCTGTTCATGGGCTGAGATGCCTCCATTTTGATGAAGCCTCTTTGCTCAGCCCACCAAGAGCTGGCCATCTTGGGTGCCTTCGAAAAAGCGTGCTTTGGCAAGTACGCTTCGATACTGGCAACACAAATTAAAGCATGCTTTAATTGCAAGAAAAAAATCAAAGCAGGCTTTCAATGCTCCGCACCACGGGAACCCACACCCTCACAACCACATTGGGCGAGTCCGTGCGCGCCTTCGTGCCGAGCCCATTGCCCCCAGCCGATCCGCCGCTGGCGCCGGCCTGTTTCGTCGACCTCAACCGCCAGGCAGAACTGGCCCTTGCGCGCCTGATTGGTGTATCGGGTCTGGTTCCTTCGGTGGATTGGCTGCTCTACAGCGCCATTCGCAAGGAGGCGCTGCTCACCTCGCAGATCGAGGGCACCCAGGCCACGCTTGTCGATCTGTTCGACGGAGAAGCGGGACTGAAGATCAGCAACACAGACGACGTCGAGGAGGTCACGAACTACCTGCGCGCTTTTCGCTGGACACGGGATCAACTGCGCGACCCGAAGGGCCTGCCCATCAGCGCCCGTCTGCTGTGCGGTGCGCACCAGTTGCTGCTCGATGGCGCACGCGGCGCCGGCAAGCAGCCCGGGGAGCTGCGTCGATCACAGAACTGGATTGGCGGCACACGGCCTGGTAACGCGGCATTCGTACCACCACCACCCCAAGCCGTGGCCCAGCTGCTCGCTGACCTGGAGCGATTTATCCATGACGCTGCTTCCGATCTGCCGCCCTTGGTCAAGGTAGCGCTGGTCCATGCTCAGTTTGAAACGATACACCCCTTCCTGGATGGCAACGGGCGCATTGGGCGGCTGCTGATCGCTGCGCTGCTGGAGCACTGGGGGCTGCTGAAAGAGCCGCTGATGTACTTGAGCGGCTACCTCAAGCAGCACCAAGCCGAGTACTACCGGCGCTTGTCCGCCATCCGCAGTGATGGCGACTGGGAGGGTTGGGTGTCCTTCTTCCTGGAGGGTGTTGCCACAGCCGCCTTCCTGGCAGAGAAGAACATCATCGACGTGGCCAGTCTGGTGGCCACCGACCGCAAGCGGCTGCTGGTGTCTGCCAAGACAGGCCCGATCAGCTACCGGCTGTTCGAGTTGCTGCCCATGATGCCGCGCTTCACCGTGGAGCATGTCCGTCAGCGGCTGGAGACGACGTTTCCCACTGCCAGCGCTGCCGTCAAGCTGCTGGAGGATCTGGGTATCCTGAAAGAACTCACCGGACAGAAGAAAAACCGCATCTACAGCTACCAGGCCTACGTGGAGCTGCTCACCCGCTGATGTGTGTCCAGGCCAGCCCGCAACATGCCTGCGCCTGCCCGGCGCAACCTGTCGGCGCGAGGCTTGGGCGCCAGCAGGCTTGGTGCGGTGGCTTCGATCAGTCACACAGGGCCAGGGCCTCCTTGAGCTGCTCATGCTCAAACGCCGGGCCCATCCAGCTTCGGCTGCGAGGGGCTTTGTTTTGTCAGAAGCCGCTGACGGAAATCTCAATCAACGGTGTGACCGCCACACCCAGGTCTGGAATGAGGTCGACGGGGCTCAGGGCATAGGCCACGACGAAGGCGCACAAGGCCTTGACGGCCAGCGGTGTCCTGAGATCGCGGTAGGCGAACCATAGCGTGACCGCGTCGCGCTTGATGCGCCGCGCCCAGGTTTTGATGTGTTCGGTGATGCCCATGATGAATGAAGCAGCTTGCCTTCAAAAACCCACAATGTCACCCGCTGGGAGGGCTCACAGAGAAAGGGCCGAAAAAATCAGGGGTGTGCGTGCTGAGAGAGCCCGCAGAGAATCCTGCATCGGGCTGGAGCCCGCATGAACAGGGGCTTTGCCAAAAGAAAAGGCCCCCGCACTGCGAGGGCCTGGATTTGTTGGCGGAGAGCCAGGGATTCGAACCCTGGAGCCCTTGCGGGCTGACGGTTTTCAAGACCGTTGCAATCGACCACTCTGCCAGCTCTCCGTGGCCGCGATTGTACCGGCCCGAACTCAGGCTTTTTCGGCCGCGTCTTCGGTGTGGAGCATGCCCCGCTGCTCGATGAAGCGCACCACCTCGTCCACACCGGTCAGCGTCTTGAGGTTGGTCATCACCCAGGGGCGGCGGGCGCTGTCGGGGCGCATGCGGGCGGTGTCGGCTTTCATCACTTCCAGGTCGGCGCCCACGTGGGGTGCCAGGTCGGTCTTGTTGATGACGAAGAGGTCGCTTTTGGTGATGCCGGGGCCGCCCTTGCGCGGGATTTTTTCGCCAGCCGCGACGTCGATCACGTAGATCGTGAGGTCGCTGAGTTCGGGGCTGAAGGTGGCGGCCAGGTT
>JAUYSB010000076.1 GCA_030696525.1 Hydrogenophaga sp.
CGGTCATGTACTCACAACCGTGGTCGCCCGTGCCTTCCACCACCGCGGTGGCGCCCGACAGACGCACCGCAAAACGCTCGCCACCCACACCGGCGAAGAAGGCTTCGCCACTGGTGGCGCCGTACATCACGGTGTTGCCCACGATGATGTTCTTGGCGGCGTCGCCACGGAAGTCGATGCTGGGGCGCACCACCACACGGCCGCCGCTGAGGCCCTTGCCGGTGTAGTCGTTGGCGTCGCCAATGAGGTACATGGTGATGCCCTTGGCCAGGAAGGCGCCAAAGGACTGGCCGCCCGTGCCTTCGAGCTGGATGCGCAGGGTGTCGTCGGGCAGGCCCTCGGGGCGCACGCGGGTCAGTTCACCAGAGAGCATGGCGCCCACGGTGCGGTTGACGTTGCGCGCCACCTCGATGAACTGCACCTTGTCGCCTTTGTCGATGGCGGCACGCGATTTTTCGATCAGCTTGACGTCCAGCGCCTTGTCCAGGCAGTGGTCTTGTGTGGCCACGTGCAGGCGCGGCACCTCGGCCGGCACCTGCGGCTGGGCAAACAGGCGCGAGAAGTCCAGGCCCTTGGCCTTCCAGTGTTGCAGGCCCTTGCGGGTGTCCAGGAATTCGGCGCGGCCAACCAGGTCGTCGAACTTGCGCACACCCAACTGGGCCATGATCTGGCGCACTTCTTCGGCGATGAAGAAGAAGTAGTTGACCACGTGCTCGGGCTTGCCCGTGAACTTGGCGCGCAGCACCGGGTCTTGCGTGGCCACGCCCACCGGGCAGGTGTTGAGGTGGCACTTGCGCATCATGATGCAGCCTTCCACCACCAGCGGGGCGGTGGCGAAGCCGAACTCGTCGGCGCCCAACAGCGCGCCAATCACCACGTCGCGGCCGGTCTTCATCTGGCCGTCGGCCTGCACGCGGATGCGGCCACGCAGGCGGTTGAGCACCAGGGTTTGCTGGGTTTCGGCCAGGCCAATTTCCCACGGGCTGCCCGCGTGTTTGATGGACGACCAGGGCGACGCGCCCGTGCCACCGTCGTGGCCGGCGATCACCACGTGGTCGGCCTTGGCCTTGGCCACACCGGCGGCGATGGTGCCCACGCCCACTTCGCTCACCAGCTTGACGCTGATGTCGGCGCGCGGGTTCACGTTTTTCAGGTCGTGGATGAGCTGCGCCAGGTCTTCAATGGAATAGATGTCGTGGTGCGGCGGCGGGGAAATCAGGCCCACACCCGGCACCGAGTAGCGCAGCATGCCGATGTACTCGGACACCTTGCCGCCCGGCAACTGCCCGCCCTCGCCCGGCTTGGCGCCCTGGGCCATCTTGATCTGGATCTGGTCGGCGCTGGCCAGGTATTCGGCGGTGACGCCGAAACGGCCCGAGGCCACCTGCTTGATCTTGGAGCGCAGGCTGTCGCCGTCCTGCAGTTCGACATCGACCTCAACCTTGTCGGCGCCGATGACGGACTTCAGGCTCTCGCCCTGCTTGATCGGGATGCCCTTGAGCTCGTTGCGGTAACGCGCCGGGTCCTCGCCGCCTTCACCGGTGTTGCTCTTGCCGCCGATGCGGTTCATGGCCACGGCCAGGGTGGCGTGCGCCTCGGTGGAGATGGAGCCCAGCGACATGGCGCCGGTGGCGAAACGCTTGACGATCTCCTTGGCCGGTTCCACCTCGTCGATAGAAATGGCCTTGGCCGGGTCGAACTTGAACTCGAAAAGGCCACGCAGCGTGAGGTGGCGACGGGTCTGGTCGTTGATGATCTGGGCGTACTCCTTGTACGTGTTCCAGTTGTTGGCGCGCGTGCTGTGCTGCAGCTTGGCAATCGCGTCGGGCGTCCACATGTGCTCTTCGCCACGGGCGCGCCAGGCGTATTCACCGCCGGCATCCAGCATGGTGGCCAGCACCGGGTCGTCGCCAAAGGCGGCCTTGTGGGTGCGGATGGCTTCTTCCGCAATCTCGAACACGCCGATGCCCTGCACGCGGCTGGGGGTGCCGGTGAAGTACTTGTCGATCACCTGGCTGTTGAGGCCGATGCACTCGAACAGCTGCGCGCCGCAGTAGCTCATGTAGGTGCTCACGCCCATCTTGGACATGATCTTGGACAAGCCCTTGCCGATCGCCTTGACGTAGTTGTAGATCGCCTTCTCGGCCGAGAGGTCGGCGCCCAGGTCCTTGTGCAAGGCGGCCAGCGTTTCCATGGCCAGGTAGGGGTGCACGGCTTCGGCACCGTAGCCGGCCAGCACGGCGAAGTGGTGCACTTCGCGGGCGGAGCCGGTTTCCACCACCAGGCCGGCGGTGGTGCGCAGGCCCTCACGCACCAGGTGCTGGTGGATGGCCGACAGCGCCAGCAGCGCGGGGATGGCCACCTGGGTGGCGCCCACGGCGCGGTCGCTGATGATGAGGATGTTGCTGCCACCCTTGATGGCGTCCACCGCTTCGGCGCACAGCGAAGCCAGCTTGGCCTCCACGCCCTCGTGGCCCCAGGCCAGCGGGTAGGTGATGTCCAGCGTGTGGGTGCGGAACTTGCCCTGCGTGGTCTGCTCAATGGCGCGCAGCTTGGCCATGTCGGTGAAGTCCAGCACCGGCTGGCTCACTTCCAGGCGCAGCGGAGGGTTGACCTGGTTGATGTCCAGCAGGTTGGGCTTGGGGCCAATGAAGGACACCAGCGACATCACGATGGCTTCGCGGATCGGATCGATCGGCGGGTTGGTCACCTGCGCGAACAGCTGCTTGAAGTAGGTGTAGAGCACCTTGTTCTGGCCCGAGAGCACGGCCAGCGGGCTGTCGTTGCCCATGGAGCCGATGGCCTCTTCGCCGGCCATGGCCATGGGCGCGAGCAGGAACTTGATGTCTTCCTGGGTGTAGCCAAAGGCCTGCTGGCGGTCCAGCAGCGTGCTCGACACCGGCTCGATGCTGGCCACCGAGGACTCGTCCATGCTGACCTTGCCCACGCTTTCGGCCTCGCCCGCCACCGGCCGCTCGACGTCGTCGAGGCGGATGCGCAGGTTCTCGATCCACTGCTTGTAGGGCTTGCTGTTGGCGAGGTTGGCCTTGAGCTCCTCGTCATTGATCATGCGGCCCTGTTCCAGATCGATCAGGAACATCTTGCCGGGCTGCAGGCGCCACTTGCTGACGATCTTGTTCTCGGGGATGGGCAACACGCCTGACTCCGAGCCCATGACAACGAAGTCGTCGTCGGTGATGCAGTAACGCGAGGGGCGCAGGCCGTTGCGGTCCAGCGTGGCGCCGATCTGGCGGCCATCGGTGAACACGATGGAGGCCGGGCCGTCCCAGGGCTCCAGCATGGCGGCGTGGTACTCGTAGAAGGCCTTGCGGCGCTGGTCCATGGTGCTGTGCTGCTCCCAGGGTTCCGGACTCATCATCATCACCGCCTGGGCCAGGGGGTAGCCGGCCATGGTCAGGAGTTC
>JAUYSB010000084.1 GCA_030696525.1 Hydrogenophaga sp.
CCTGCCGATCAGACGGAATTTTGTTGCATCTGTTGTGTCAATATCGTTCAAAGTCATCATGGAGATCACCAAAGAGGTCTTCGTAGGTCCGGTCCTGTATTCCCTGTTTGGAGAGCCCGGCTTTTATGTCCTGCTGTATCAGCTGCACGAGCGCTTCATCGATCACGACCGTGCGGTGGGCATCGAGGAGCGGATAGGGATACCCGGGGATTCTCCCGTCATCAGCACACGCGGCCATGGCGGCAAATGTTTTTCCCACCGTGTCGATACCGGTACCTTTCGGCAGCTCCATCTTGAGCGGCCTGCTGTACTGCGGGTGGAGCGAAGATACGTAGATCTCCCCGTGCCGTCCCTGCCGGTACTCGGTATGGTCGAGGATATGGGAATCGATCTTCGCCCACCAGGGGCCGGTGATGCCGCATTCTGCCACGAGACCGCTGATGGCAGGAAGGAGCGGATGCCCGCCGCCCCACGTGGCACGGGTGCGCTTTGCTACGGCCGCGAGGAGGAGGTTTCGTCTTCCCGCCGTTTTTATGATATCGTCCAGCACCGGTTCGTGGTTCTGGCTGGAGACACGGAGCGCTCCGTCCATGAGCAGGAGGGCTCCTGCCGGGAGGACCTTTGCCGTCTGGAGCGTGACCCAGTACTCCAGCGTGTCGCGGAGGATGGCCGACGCCCGCTCGGGGTCACTGTTATCAAGACCTTTGTGGGGAGGGGCCCCGTAACATTCCTCGAACAGAGCGACAAAGTCCTGGTTCTTATGGCCGGGGCCGATAGTGACGAGCGTGAGGGGGGTGACAGAGCGGTTCTCCCGCTCATTGCCATTGAAGGTGGTGCGGGCGGCCCGGATGGCGGCGAGCGAGATGCTCCCCCCCTCTGCGATCATCGCGTTGCTTCCGTCGATTGCGCTCACGATGCCGGCAGGGCCGGGGGTGATGAGGTGGATGTCGGCTTTTGTCATCCCGCTCTTGTCGGCGAATTGTGCAACAAGATCCTCCGGGATATGGGCGGCTATCTTCCGGAGCGACTTTGCCACTGACTCTTCGTATCCTCCCTGTCCTGTCATGCACACCCTTGGATCCGGCCGGCAGGATATTTCCCTGCCCCGTAGTACTCATCGCTTTTCATTCTCTGTGAATTCTAGTTTGGCATGTAATGGGATATAAGGAGGTGGGGGTGCAGGGAGAAAATGGGCACGATGTATGGCTCTCATCAGGAAACGAATTCACCTTTAACAATCGAACCGTCCTGACGATGTGTGGGGATGATTTGACCTGTTGGACAAAATTATTACCCCGTATCTGATTTTTTCTCCTGCAATTCGAGCAGATGACGGTACTGCCAGTCCCGTTCCCCTGCCACAGCAGACTCCGCTTCACGATGGTCGGCAGCTCTCCAGACCGCCTGCTGGGCATATATTGCAGCACCAAGAGAATGCGCAGGAACGTGTGCCGTTGCCACGGACTGGCCTGCGGCCCGGGCTGCCGAGCGGGCGGGAGTATCTTTGCCCACTTGCCGGGCAGCGGCATGGGATGCAAGCGATGCCCCGCGAATATCAGCCATCCTGAAAACTCCGGTAACTATCCATGCCCGGAGTGCGGTGAGTGCGTCCCGGGGGCGGGGGTCATCGGGATAGTTCTCCTCAAAATACGGCAGGACCCGCTCCGCACAGTCGGTCGCCCAGATGGCCAGGGTTTTCTTATTGGTGTCTCTCACCAGCTCTTCCAGGGGCCCGTCCTTGCGGTTGAGGGAGAATGATGGTTGTTTCTTGGTTGGTCCAGGGTTCATGACAAATCTGATCTATTTTCTTACCGGAAATACCATGTCCGGCCATAGTGGTCCTTTGTTTCTGCCAGGGTCCGGCTGGTTACACACTGCTTCAGGTAGCTCCTGAAGAGTTCCCGGGAAATATCCCCGGCCTGCCAGGTCATGGTGGCGAGACAGAATTTCCCCCCTGACCTCGTGAGGCAGGCATTGAGTCGCTTCTCCATCCTAACCTCGAGGGGGTCGATCTTTTTCCGGACCCGCAGGGAAGGGTCAAGGTCCGGGCACCGGCAGGTACTGTACTCCTCGTCCCCGATCTTCCAGATATGCTTGCACCGCTTGCAGCGCAGGGTATTGAGGAGCGGGTACACCATCTCGCTTCCACATAACGGACAGGTTGGCATAGCTCTTCATCCCGGCGCAGGCTGGATCCGTGCGTTAATCTACCTCTTTGATTCTGCTCGCCCCGTCGGTCCCCATCTCGATGACGAGCGTGTTGGCAAACTCGCCCTGCATATCAGCGATGTGCGAGATTAAGAGGATCTGGGGGAAGCGGGACTCCTGCGTGCGGAGGGCCGTTAAGAGATTGCTCCGCCGCTCCTCATCCTGGCTCCCGAAGATCTCGTCGAAGATCAGGAAGGTGCTCTCGTGGACCTGGTGGAGCTCGGCAAGGTACCGCGAGAGGGCGATTCTGAGCGCAACTGCGATATCGTCCTGCTCGCCCCCGCTGAAACGGTCGATCGCGTAATCCTCATCCACGTCCCGGACAAGCAGGTTGAAGTCCTCGTCAAGGAGCACCTGCTCGTACCGGCCTCCCGTGATCTCGCTGATGATGTGGCTCACCTCACCCTCGAGCCGGCTCCGGACTACCTGCATGAGGTAGACAACGTACTCGGCGATGAGCGAGCGGGTGAGCTTCAGGAGTTCGATCTCATCTTTGAGGGCCGTGGCCTGTTGCTTCAAGCCGGTGATCTGCTCTGCGGCTTTCCTGAAGTCCGCGATCTTCTCTTCGGTATGGTGGAGGTCCCTGGTCGCGTTTGCGAGGATGACCTCCTCGTTCCGGAGGGCCGCATCGGTTGCCGTTACAGCGGCTTCGGCTTTCATGGATTGAGCGGGATCGAAGGCTGCGGTCTTGATCGCTTCTTCGAGTTTGGCAAGTTCGGCGTTCCGCTCTGCAATCTTGTTGGTGAGTGCGGTGAGCTGCTTCTTTGCCTCGATGCCCTGCCCGATCTTCTTTCCCAGCTCGGTGAAACGGAGCTGCAGCTTCTGGACTTCTGCGGCTTCCCGCTCGCAGGCAAGGCAGGCTTTCTCGTCATACCC
>JAUYSB010000096.1 GCA_030696525.1 Hydrogenophaga sp.
GCCAGGGTCCCCGGCCGCGCCGCTTTCTAAACCTGCGAAAATGCGGCATGTTCACCGGAATCATCACCGGCGTGGGGCGCATCGCCGCAGTCCACGACCTGGGTAGCTCTTTGCAGCATGGCAAGCGTCTCACCATCGAAACGCCGGCCGGCTACCTCGATGACGTGGGCCTGGGTGACAGCATTGCGCTCAACGGCGCCTGCATGACCGTCACCACCCTGTCGCCCCAAAAGACGAGCTTCACCATCGACATTTCCGCCGAATCTCTGGACCGGACCACCGGCCTGGCCACACCGGGCCCCATCAACCTGGAAAAGGCCTTGCGCGCGCACGACCGGCTGGGTGGCCATATCGTGGCCGGCCATGTGGACGGCATCGGCAGCGTGTCGCACTTCGGGCAGGTCGGCGAGAGCTGGGAACTGCGCATCATGGCGCCCCGGTCACTGGCCAAATACCTTGCCTACAAGGGATCAATCACCGTCAACGGCGTCAGCCTGACCGTCAACGCCGTGGCAGACAGCAGCGACGGCTGCGAGATCAGCATCAACCTCATTCCCCACACCGTGGACAACACCGCCTTGCACCTGCTGGCTACCGGCAGCCGTGTCAACCTCGAAATCGACCTCATCGCCCGCTATGTCGAGCGCATGCTCGGAGCCCAGACATGAGTGATCTTCAACCCGCATCCATCTCCCCCGTCGAGCAGATCGTGGCCGACATGAAAGCCGGCCGCATCGTCATCCTGATCGACGAGGAAGACCGCGAAAACGAAGGCGACCTGGTGCTGGCCGCCGACCACGTCACACCCGAGGCCATCAACTTCATGGCCCGCTTTGGCCGTGGCCTGATCTGCCTGACGCTGACCAAGGAGCGCTGCGAGCGCCTGCAACTGCCGCCCATGGTGCCGCGCAACGGCACCAAGATGGGCACGGCCTTCACCGTCTCCATCGAAGCGGCCGAAGGCGTGACCACCGGCATCTCCGCCGCCGACCGCGCCCGCACCGTGCAGGTGGCCGTGGCCCCCAACGCACAGGCGGCCGACCTGGTGCAGCCGGGCCACATCTTCCCGCTGCAGGCGGTGGAAGGCGGCGTGCTCATGCGCGCCGGCCACACCGAAGCCGGCTGCGACCTGGCCGCCATGGCCGGCTGTTCGCCCGCCGCCGTGATCTGCGAAATCATGAAGGACGACGGCACCATGGCCCGCCTGCCCGACCTGCAGGTGTTTGCCGCCGAACACGGCCTCAAGATCGGCACCATCGCCGACCTGATCGAGCACCGCAGCCGGGTGGAAAGCCTGGTGCAGAAGCTGGGCAGCCGCGCGCTCAACACCGCCTTCGGCGAATTCACCGCCCACGCCTTCCGCGATGCGCCCAGTGGCGCGCTGCACCTGGCCCTGGTCAAGGGCCAGTGGGACGCTGCCGCTTCGGTGGACGTGCGCGTGCACGAGCCGCTGTCAGTGCTGGACACTCTGGAAGTGGGGCGAGGCGTGCACTCGTGGTCGCTGGAGAACAGCCTGCGCCACATCTCGGCGCAAGGTCAGGGTGTGGCGGTGCTGCTCAACTGCGGCGAAAGCGCCGAGCAGTTGCTGGCGCAGTTCGAAGGCACGGCCCGCTCCGCCCAGGCGCCCGAACGTGGTCGCATGGACCTGCGCACCTACGGCATAGGCGCGCAAATCCTGCGCGAATGTGGCGTGCAGCGCATGCGCCTCATGGGCAACCCGCGCCGCATGCCCAGCATGACCGGCTACGGGCTGGAGATCACCGGCTACCTCAGCAAAGACGGCGCCACCACCGGCGTCTGAGAATCAGAACAACAGGAACACAACAACATGTTTGGCGCAGACAAAGGCAACACCGGGCCGCTGGACGGCAAGAACCTGCACATCGGTGTGGTGCAGGCCCGCTTCAACGAAGGCATCACCAACGCCCTGTGGGAGGCCTGCCGCACCGAGCTGCTGGCCCTGGGCGTGTTGGAAAAACGCATTCGCCACGTGACCGTGCCCGGCGCGCTGGAAGTGGCCACCGCCTTGCAGGCCCTGGCCGAGCGCGACGAATTCGACGCCCTGATCGCCCTGGGCTGCATCATCCGCGGCGAGACCTACCACTTCGAGCTGGTGGCCAACGAATCGGGCGCGGCCGTCACCCGCGTGGGCCTGGACTACCAGTTGCCCATCGCCAACGCCATCCTCACCACCGAGAACCTGGACCAGGCCGTGGCCCGCCAGACGGAAAAAGGCGCCGACGCCGCCCGTGTGGCGGTGGAAATGGCCCAACTGCTCAAACAGATCGGCTGAACATGACGGAACCCACCTCCATCCCCGAGAGCAGCCCGGCAGACAAGCCGCAGGACAAGGCACCCAAGCCCCGCAAAGCGGCCGACAAATCGGCCCGCACCCGCGCGCGTGAATTTGCATTGCAAGCGCTCTACCAGCATCTGGTCGGGCGCAATGACGCCAGCGACATCGACGTTTTCACCCGCGACCTGAGCGGCTTCCACAAGGCCGACAGCGCTCACTACGACGCCCTGCTGCATGGCTGCATCGAGCAGTCGGCCGCGCTGGACGCTGCCATCACGCCCCACCTGGACCGCCCGCTGGTCGAACTCTCCCCCATCGAGCGCAGCGTGTTGTGGATTGGCGCCTATGAACTGCAACACTGCCTGGACGTGCCCTGGCGTGTGGTGGTCAACGAGTGCATCGAGCTGGCCAAGTCCTTTGGTGGTACCGATGGGCACAAATACGTCAACGGCGTGTTGCACCCGCTGGCCAAGGGCCTGCGCGCGCAGGAAGTGGCGGCATCACCCAGCCACGGGCGCGGCGGCCGCGCCAAGTCGGCTGAATGACGCCGGAATGAAGCCGGCATGAAGTTATCCCAGCGCGCCCAGCGCATCGAACCGTTCTACGTGATGGAGGTGGCCAAGGCCGCCGCCCAGATGGCCGAACAGGTGGCACACACCGACCGGCCCATGATCTACCTCAACATCGGCGAGCCCGACTTCACCGCCCCCCCGCTGGTGCGCGAAGCGGCCGAACGCGCCATCCGCGACGGCCGCACCCAGTACACCCAGGCCACCGGTTTGCTCGCGCTGCGCGAGCGCATCAGCGGCTGGTACGCGCAGCGTTTCGGGCTGAGCATCGATCCCGCGCGCATTGTGGTCACGGCCGGCGCCTCGGCCGCGCTGCAACTGGCTTGTCTGGCGCTGATCGACCCCGAGGACGAGGTGCTGATGCCCGACCCCAGCTACCCCTGCAACCGGCAGTTCGTGCAGGCGGCCGGCGGCACGGCGGTGCTGCTGCCCAGCGGGCCCGAGACGCGCTTCCAGCTCAGCCAGGCGCAGGTCGAGGCGGCCTGGGGGCTGGACACCTGCGGCGTGCTGCTGGCCTCGCCCTCCAACCCCACGGGCACGTCGATTGCCCGCGCCGAGCTGGAGGCCATCGCCCGCAGCGTGCGCGAGCGCGGTGGCGTGACGCTGATCGACGAGATCTACCTGGGCCTGAGCTACGAAGACGCCTACGGCCACAGCGCCCTGGGGCTGCCCGACGGCCTGGGCGAGGATGTCATCAGCATCAACAGCTTCTCCAAATACTTCAACATGACCGGCTGGCGCCTGGGCTGGCTGGTGGTGCCACCCAGCCTGGTGGACGCGGTGGAGCGCATCGCACAAAACCTCTTCATCTGCGCCAGCACGGTGTCGCAACACGCGGCCCTGGCCTGCTTCGAGCCAGAGAGCCTGGCCGAGTACGAGCGCCGCCGCGCCGAATTCAAGGCCCGGCGCGACTTCTTCATTCCTGCGCTCAACCGCCTGGGCCTGAACGTGCCGGTGAAACCCGACGGCGCCTTCTACGCCTATGCCGACTGCAGCGCGGCCTGCGCCCAGTGGGGCATTTCGCCCGAACAAGGCAGCTGGGATTTCGCCTTCGAGCTGATGCAGCGCGCCCACCTGGCGGTCACGCCGGGCCGCGACTTCGGCACCGCCGAACCGCAGCGCTACGTGCGTTTTTCCACCGCCAACTCGATGGCGCAACTGCAGGAAGCCGTGCGCCGCCTGGAGCAGGTGCTGTGACCGACGAAGGTGTGTTCAACTGGCCCATCCGGGTCTATTGGGAAGACACCGACGCCGGTGGCATCGTCTTCTACGCCAACTACCTCAAGTTCTTCGAGCGCGCCCGCACCGAATGGCTGCGCAGCCTGGGCCTGCAACAACAGGCCCTGCGCGATGAGACCGGCGGCATGTTTGTGGTGACCGACACCCAGACCCGCCACCACCGCCCCGCCCGCCTCGATGATTTGCTTCTTGTAACCACGCGGCTGGTGGAACTTGGCCGCGCCTCCATGACACTAGAGCAGGTGGCGTGGTTGGGCCAAGCTGCCGACGCAGCGCGTTTGTGCGACAGCCAGATCCGCATTGGCTGGGTGACTGCCCAGACCATGAAACCCGCGCGCATACCCGCCACCCTGATCGCCAAGCTACACAACGCATGACACACGACTTCTCGATTGTTTCGCTGCTGCTCAACGCCAGTTGGGTGGTGCAGGCCGTGGTGCTGCTGCTGCTGACGCTGTCCGTCATCAGCTGGGCCGCCATCTTCCGCAAGCTGTTTGCGCTCAAGCGCGTCAAGGCGCTGACCGAAGATTTCGAGCGCGACTTCTGGTCGGGCAGCAGCCTCAACGACCTGTACGCCGGCGCCACCCAGAACGCGCGCCAGGGCAGCCCCATGGAACGCATCTTCGCCAGCGGCATGCGCGAATACCTCAAGCTGCGCGAGCGCCGCATCGGCGACAGCGGCGCCCTGCTCGACGGCGCGCGCCGCGCCATGCGCGCGAGCTACCAGCGCGAGCTCGACGCCATGGAGGTCAACCTGGCCTTCCTGGCCTCGGTCGGTTCGGTCTCGCCTTATGTGGGCCTGTTCGGCACGGTGTGGGGCATCATGCACGCCTTCACCGGCTTGGCCGCACTCACACAGGTGACGCTTGCCACCGTGGCGCCCGGCATTGCCGAGGCCCTGGTGGCCACCGCCATCGGCCTGTTTGCAGCCATTCCGGCGGTGGTGGCCTACAACCGCTTCGCGCACGACATCGACCGCCTGGCCAACGGCCTGGAGACCTTCATCGAAGAGTTCTCCAACATCCTGCACCGCAACCTGGGCGCGGGCACCACCACCGCATCCGGCCACTGATCATGCCCAGCATGTCCAAACGCGGCCGTGGCCGCCGCACCATCAACGAGATCAACATGGTGCCCTTCATCGACGTGATGCTGGTGCTGCTGATCATCTTCATGGTCACGGCCCCGCTGATCACGCCCAGCATGATCAACCTGCCCACGGTGGGCAAAGCCGACAGGGCGCCCGACCGTTTTGTGCAGGTGCTGATCGACAAGGATGCGCAACTGCAGGTCAAGGACGGCACCGCCAACACGCCGGCGCAGAACACCACCAAGGACCGCCTGGTGGAGCGCGTGCGGCAACTTCAGGGCACGCCCAGCGCCGATGGCAAGACGGCCCCGGTGATCATCGTGGCCGACAAGACGCTCACATACGAGACGGTGATTGGCGTGATGGACCAGTTGCAAAAAGCGGGCATCGAACGGGTGGGGCTGTCGGTGCAGACCAGCCGCTGAAACACCACCGCACATGAACGCCACCGCCGATCAAGTCGATCTCAGCCCACCGGGCGACACCCGCTGGAGCGGGCCGCTCACGCTGGCGCTGATCGCGCACGGCCTGCTGGTGGCCGCACTCACCTGGGGCGTGAGCTGGAAACCCGACACCACCGAGGTGGCGGTGGAAGCCGAGTTGTGGTCTCGCCTGCCGCAAGAAGCAGCACCGCGTCTGGTGGAGCCCGACCCCACGCCGCCCCCCACTCAACCGCAGCCCGTCAAGCCGCCGCGCGAGCCGCCCCGCCCGGCCCCGCCGCCGCCCGCGCCTGCGCCCGACCGCGCCGAGATCGCGCTCGAGGCCAAGAAGAAGGCCGAGGAAAAGAAGAAGGCCGACCTGCTCAAGCGCGAGGAAGCCAAAAAGCTCGAAGAAAAAAAGAAGGCCGAGCAGAAAAAGGCACAGGCGCTGGCCGAGCAGAAAAAGCGCGAGCAGGCCAAGCTGGACGCCGAGCGCCAGAAGCGCGAAGACGCGGCCAAAGCCGCCGACGACAAACGCCGCGAGGCCCAGCTGGCGGCAGATCGGCAGAAGAACCTGGAGCGCATGATGGGCCAGGCCGGCGCCAGCGGCAACGCGAACGCCAAGGGCACGGCGCAGCAGTCCAGCGGCCCGTCGGCCAGCTACGGTGGCCGCGTGGTGGCGCGCATCAAGCCCAACATCGTGTTCACCGACGTGGTCAACGGCAACCCGCGCGCCGAGGTGGAGATCAAGCTGCTGCCCGATGGCACCATCGTTGGCAGCAAGCTCACCCAGTCCAGCGGCAACAAGGCCTGGGACGAAGCCGTGCTGCGTGCGGTGGAGCGCACCGCCACGCTGCCGCGCGATGAAAACGGCAAGGTGCCCTCACCCATCGTGCTGGGCTTTCGCCCGCAGGACTGACACCCTGCGCCGTCAGGGCGCCGTGTGCGTCTGCGGCTGCGAGTCGGACCGTTCGGACATGAGAAGCCGTGGCAGCTTCAGGTTCAGGCGCACGCCCTCGCCCGGGCGTGACCAGAAGTCCAGGTGACCGCCCATGCGCTGGGTCACCACGGTGTAGACGATGTTCAGGCCCAGACCGGTGCCCCCACGCCCGCGCCGGGTGGTGAAAAAGGGCTCGAAGATGCGCGGCTGCAAGTCCAGCGGCACCCCCACACCGTTGTCGCTGTACACCAGCTCCCACTCGTGTTCGCCCTCGCGCACGTCGATGACGATGGCGGGCGACGGCACGTCGCGAAACGCGTGGTTGACGCTGTTCATGATGAGGTTGGTCAGCACCTGCATGAGCGCACCCGGGTAACCGCGCGCCGGCAGCTTGCGCGGCCCGCCCAGCATGGGGCGCACCGGCACCCGCCGCGTCACCGGGTGCAGGCTGGCCAGCAGGGCGCGCAAGGTTTCCATCACGTCAAAGTCGCACAAGCGCTCGCTGGTCTGGTGCACCGCCGTCTGCTTGAAGTCCTTGATCAGGCGCGAGGCCCGCAGCAGGTTGGTGTCCAGCATGTCCAGCCCTTCCATGGCCTGTTCCAGCGCCTGCTCGAAGCTGTCGCGGGTCATGCGCTGCGACTGGTAGTCCGTGCGCATGGCCACCAGGCCTTCGCGCACGGCCGATGCCGCCGTGATCGACACCCCCAACGGCGTGTTGACCTCGTGCGACACGCCGGCCACCAGCCCGCCCAGCGCGGCCATTTTTTCACTGCTGATGAGCTGGTCGCGTGCCACGTCCAGATCGGCCTGGCGCTCGCGGGCCACGTTTTCGGAGCGCACGCGCGCAGAGAAGATGCGCGAGATCACCAGCGCCATCCATGCCTGGGCGCCGCCATAAATGGTCAAGAACGTGAGCATGATCTCCAGGTAACCCAGGTTGCCCATGCGCACCGCCACCATGGACGCCAAGGTCATGATGACGAGGTAGGACCAGGCTGCCGGTGGCACGGTGGCCAGCGCGAGCACGCCGCCGTTCAAGCTGCCCAGCACCACCATGCCGACCAGAAAACGCTGCTCGCCGTCGCCGATGGGAAACCACACCAGCGCCGCCAGCCCCCACACCATGGCCATGGCCACCGCGCCCTGGGTGACGCGCCGCACCGCACGCGGCGAGGCGCTCTGCGCCTCGTGCCGGTGCCGCAACCACCAGCCCCGCATGGCCAACACCGACCAGACCAGGCTCAAGGCCAGCCAGCCCCACAAAAACACCGGGCCGGTGCTGTGGCGCATCACAAAAGCCAGCAGGCTGGTGGAGGCCAGGCCCACGGCCGCCAACAAAGGGGTGAGGCGGTTGACGTAGTTGAGGTGGCGCGCGCGCAGCCGGGCCGCGTCTTCGTCGTCGCGGTGCAGCCAGTCGAGATCGGCCCGCAGGCGTGCCAGCTGGCGCGACAGAAAACCCGTGAATGCGCCGCTCATGTCGCGTCCTCCTCAGCCGACGTGGGCACAGCTGGCGCCCGCCACGGCAGGTCGAGCCGGAAGCGCAGGCCGGCGGCAGAATCCGACCAGAATTCCAGCCGCCCACCGAGCCGCTGCGTGACCAGCGTGTAGACGATGTTCAGGCCCAAGCCGGTGCCGCCGCGCCCGCGCCGGGTGGTGACAAAGGGCTCGAAGATGCGCTGGTGCAGATCGGGCGCCACGCCCACGCCGTTGTCGCGGTAGGTCAGCGTCCAGACGTCTTTCTCGTCGGCCACCTCGATGCTGATCTCGGGCGTTTCAACGCCTTCGAACGCGTGCAGGGCGCTGTTCATCATCAGGTTGGTCAGCACCTGCATCAGCGCGCTGGGGTAGGAACGCACCTGCAGCCGCTCCGGCCCCTTGAGCACCGGCGCCACAGGCACCCGCCGCATCACCGGCTGCAGGCTCACCAGCAGCGTGCGCACCGTTTCCATCACCTCGAAGTCGCCCAGGTTGTCGTCCACCTGGTTCACCACCGTGTGCTTGAAGCTGGAGATGAGCTGGGCCGCGCGGTCCAGGTTGTTCTGCAACATGTCCACACCGCCTATGGCCTGACCCAGAGCGGACTCGAACTCGCTCTGGCTCAGACTGCGCGTTGCGTAGGCGCGCTGCACGTCCGACAAGGTGTCGGCCACCGCCGAGCAGGCCGTCACGGCCACGCCCAGTGGGGTGCTGACCTCGTGCGACACCCCCGCCACCAGCGAGCCGAGCGAGGCCAGCTTCTCGCTGTTGAGGAGGTGGTCGCGCGCCAGCTCCAGCTCCAGCAGGTTGGCCTTGAGCCGGCGTTTGTCCATGTGGTTGGCGCTCAGCACACGCGAGATGTAGGCGCCAAACCAGCACAACACAAGCGCCAGCAGCACCAGCGCCACCAGCTCGAACCCAACGTAGCTGCGTGGGTAGACCACCAGCGACACGGCCGTGGCAATGACCTGTGGCAACACGTAGGCGACCACGCCCGAGGCGATGGACGACATCGCCAAGGTGCCCACACACAGGTTGCCCACCACGATGGCCACCATGAAGTGGCGGCCGTCGGTGTCCGCATGGCTGAACCAGACCCAGATCGCGATGGACCACAACACCGACACCGCCGCCGCCCCCAGCAGCACACGCGACATCGCCCAGGGGGTGGCCAGCAGGTAAGGTCGGCGCTGACGCGGCAGCCAGACGGACCAGACATACAGCGTCCACAGCAGCTGCAGCGCGATCCAGGCGACCATGAAGGCCCAGCCGGCCGCATCGGTGAATATGCCCGCCGTCAACGTGGCGAAAGCCAGGTTGACGAACAGCACGAAGGGCACGGTCTGGTGCTGGCTGCGCAAATGCATGGCGCGCACTTCGGGCCACGGCGCCTCGGTGGCCAGGCGCAGCACACGGTCCTGGGCCCAGGCGTCGGCCCAGGCGGCACCCGGGCGGCGCCATGCCGCAATGATGGCTTTCATCCTCCCCCTCCCCGCTCGTGTTGCTGCGGTGGGCCACTGAGCCACTCCACCGCCACTTTTTTACTTCAGGCTCAAGGTTAACCCGGTTTGAGCGTGCGCGACCAGAAGCGCTCAGCGACACGATCGCTCGCGTTTCGCGCCCGCCCACGGCAGTTCAAGGCCCCACACGCCCATTTCATCGCATGGCGGTCGCGCCGGCCCGCAGGCACCGGCACAGTCCACCACATGCAACTCACCCTCGTCGTCGCCCACCACCTGCGCGCTGCCAGCCGTGGCGTGCATTGACACCACACAAGCCGTATGGAGATCACCATGAACCCTCACGCCGCCCCCCTGTCACCCGAACTAGAACGCCTGGCACAACGGCGCGCCAAGGCCAAGCTGGGCTTCTACGGCCACGCGCTGGTCTACGCCATGGTGATCACCGGCCTGAGCCTGCTGGCCTTCAGTCAGGGCAAGGCCTGGTCGCTCTGGCCGGCAGCGGGTTGGGGGCTGGGCTTGCTCTTGCATGGCTTGCGGGTGTTCGGGGCGGGGCCGGGCACAGCACTGCGCGAGCAGCTGGTGGAGCGCGAACGCGCGCAACTGCGCCGCCAGGCCTGATTTCACCCCACAGGAGCCTTCTCTCGCGGCACAAGCTGTGCGCTGTGCGCCACCGCCCATGCAAAAATCCCGCCTCCCTCTGGCTACCTCTGCAACATGACCGCAACGCTGGCCAACTGGCTGTTCAAATGGGTTCCTGCCAACGCACGGGCCGGTGCGTTGCGTCGTCTGGTGGCGGTCTGGACCATTGCGCTGGCCATCGCCCTGGTGCTCTGGGGCACAGGAAACAAGAGCCACACCCTGGGCATCTCGCTGGTCTACAGCTACGCCATCAGCACGGCGATCTGGCTGCTGAGCGACCCACTGCGCATCCGGCTCGGACCTTGGCTGCGCGTGGGTCCACCGCATTTTTTGGCGTTTTCGCCGCGCGTAGGCCTGTACATGCTGGCTTGCAGTACCTTGGGTTACGCGCTCGGCACGGCCATTGGTGACGCCTACGCGGGGCGCTCCACGTGGGACATGGTCACGCAGTCGCCTGTCCGACTGCTCGGCTTCTGGATCTCGGGGTTGGTGTTCTCAGGCCTGTTCATTCTGGGCTTCTACCAGCGCGCCAGGGCCGAGGACCTGCGCCACCAGGCCACCGAAGCACACCTGAAGCTGCTGCAAAGCCAGCTCGAACCCCACATGCTGTTCAACACCCTGGCCAACCTGCGGGCGCTGATCGGCGCCGACCCCGCGCGGGCCGTGGCCATGCTGGACCACCTCAACGCCTTTCTGCGCGCCACGCTGGACGCCTCGCGCGCCACCCAGCACCCCTTGTCCACCGAGTTCCAGCGCCTGAGTGACTACCTCGACCTCATGGCGGTGCGCATGGGCCCGCGCCTGCGCCATAGGCTGGAACTGCCCGTTGACCTGGCGGCGCTTCCCGTGCCCACCCTGCTGCTGCAAGCGCTGGTGGAAAACGCCATCCGCCACGGCCTGGAGCCCCAGGTGGCTGGCGGCGAACTGGTGGTGCGGGCGCGGCGCGAAGCCAAACACCTGGTCCTTGAGGTGGCCGACAGCGGCGCCGGCATGGCACCCGATGCGCCGGCCGGCTTTGGCCTCACCCAGGTGCGCGAGCGCCTGCGCAGCACCTATGGCAACGCCGCCGCGCTGGCGATGTCTGACGCGCCCGGCGGTGGCACACTGGTCCGCATACGCCTGCCATTGACCACATGAAAGCCACCGCCCTCATCGCCGAAGACGAGCCCCTGTTGGCCCAGGCGCTGCAAGCCGAGCTGGCCCGGGCCTGGCCCGCGTTGCAGGTGCTGGCCGTGGTGGGCGATGGCGCCAGCGCGGTGCGCGAGGCCCTGGCGCAGCGCCCACAGGTGCTGTTCTTCGACATCCGCATGCCCGGCCTGGGCGGGCTGGAAGCCGCCGCCGAACTGGCCGATGCCTGGGACAGCGATGTGGCGCCCTTCCCGGCCCTGGTGTTCGTCACGGCTTACGACCAGTACGCGGTGCAGGCCTTCGAGCGCCAGGCGGTGGACTACCTGCTCAAACCCGTGACGCCCGAGCGCCTGCGGCACACCGTGGCGCGGGTGCAGCACCTGCTGGCACAACAGGCGCCCGACGAAGACGCGGTGATGGAACGCCTGCGCGGGCTGCTGGCACCAAAGCCCTCGAGCGAAGCGCCCCTGCGTTTTCTGCAGGTGGGTGTGGGCAGCGAAATCCGCATGGTGCCGGTGGACGACATCCTGTGCCTGGACGCGGCCGACAAGTACGTGCGTGTGTTGACCGGCGAGCACGAATACCTGGTGCGCACACCGCTCAAAGACCTGCTGCCGCGCCTGGACCCCGAGCTGTTCTGGCAGGTCCACCGGGGCACGGTGGTGCGCGCCACCGCGATTGCCGCCGTCACCCGCGACGAAGCTGGCAAACAGCGGCTGCGCCTGCACGGCTGCAGCGAGCGCCCCGTGCTGAGCCGCCTCTACGCCCACCGTTTCAAGGCCATGTGAGGTCTTGAGCGCCCCGGTTCAGTCGAAAACGATTTCGGCCTTTTGCTGGTGGGCCTGCGCCGTCCAGCTCGCCAGGGCGGCGTCGCTGGGGTAGAACAAGGCCCGCTCGTCGAGCTGGATTTCGCAGCGCGCGCCGTGCCGCTCCAGCGCAATGCGCACCGGCAGGCCACGCACCAGCTCGCCCTGCTCGGTCATCTCACGCACCGGGGCAAAGTTCTTGACCAGATCACCAATCGGCGGGTTGCTGCCGTTGACCGCCACCCGCAGGTATTTGCCAAAGCGGCAACGTGCGGTGGGCAGGTCCCACACCTGGGTGATCTTGAGCCGCAGGCCACCCGAGAAGCGGTCGGGCTGGGCCTGGGCCATCACGATGATCAGCTCATCGTCCTTGAGCAAGCCCTTGTGCTGGTTGAGCAGGTTCTCATCCGCCGTGGCTTCGATGGTGCCGCTTTTGTCGTCCAGCTTGAACAGGCCCAGCTTGCCGCGTTGGCCGTTGATGACGCGCAGGTCGCCCACAATGCCGGCCAGCAGCTGCTGGTCGCGCGAGTCCATCACGTCGGCCAGCGGCGTGCGCGCAAAACGGCGCACCTCGGCCACCACCTCGTCGAACAGGTGGCCCGACAAGTAGAAGCCGATGGCGGTCTTCTCGAAGGTCAGGCGCTCCTTGATGCCCCAAGGCAACACGTCCACCAGGCCCGGTTCCTCGGTGCTGGCACCCGGGCCGGCGTCCATCATGTCGAACAGGCCGCCCTGGTTGGCGTTGGCGGCCTGGGCCGAGGCAAAGTCGAAAGCCCGCTCGACCGAGCCCAGCAAGGCCGCGCGGTTGAGCTCGATGGCGTCAAAGGCGCCGGCCTTGATCAGTGCCTCGACCGTGCGTTTGTTGACGCGCTGTTTGTCGATGCGCACGCAGAAATCGAACAGGCTGCTGAAAGGGCCGGTGCGGTCACCGAACTCGCCCGAACCCCGGCCTTCGCGTGCGGCCACGATGGCCTCGATGGCCTGCTGGCCCGTTCCCTTGACGGCGCCCAGGCCATAACGGATGACCTTGTCGCTGACCGGCTCGAAACGGTAGTTGCCTCGGTTCACATCGGGTGGCTCGAAGCTCAGCCCGAAGTTTTTCTGCGCGTCCTCGAACAACACCTTGAGCTTGTCGGTGTTGTCCATTTCCACCGTCATGTTGGCGCAGAAGAACTCGGCCGTGAAATGCACCTTGAGCCAACCCGTGTGGTAGGCCAGCAGCGAGTACGCAGCGGCGTGCGACTTGTTGAAGCCGTAGCCCGCGAACTTCTCCATCAAGTCGAAAACCTCGTCGGCTTTTTCCTGGGTGATGCCATGGGTGGCGAGCGCACCGGCGCGGAACTTCTCGCGGTGCTCGGCCATTTCCTCGGCCTTCTTCTTGCCCATGGCACGGCGCAGCAGGTCGGCGCCGCCAAGCGAGTAGCCGCCCAGGATCTGCGCGGTCTGCATCACCTGCTCCTGGTAGACCATGATGCCGTAGGTCTCGCTGAGCATGTCGGCCACGGCCGGGTGCGGGTACTCCACCACCTCCTTGCCATGTTTGCGGTTCACGAAGCTGGGGATCAGGTCCATGGGACCGGGCCGGTACAGCGCGTTGAGGGCAATCAGGTCTTCCAGCCGGCTGGGTTTGGCGTCGCGCAGCATGCCCTGCATGCCACGGCTTTCAAACTGGAACACGGCTTCGGTCTTGCCCTCCGAAAACAGCCGGTAGGTGGGCCTGTCGTCCAGCGGGATGTTCTCGAACGCGAAGTTCGCCTGGCTCTTGTGCCGCTGGACGATGAACTCCTTGGCGATTTCCAGAATGGTGAGGGTGGCCAGGCCCAGGAAGTCGAACTTCACCAGGCCCACCGCCTCGACGTCGTCCTTGTCGTACTGGCTCACCGCCGATTCGCTACCGGGCTGCTGGTAGAGCGGGCAGAAGTCGGTGAGTTTGCCCGGTGCGATCAGCACGCCGCCGGCGTGCATGCC